>DATEXU010000028.1:0-6874 GCA_035256645.1 Thermodesulfobacteriota bacterium
TTTGAACTGATTGATAAAATTAAAAATCTTAATGTGTTTAATCGATTCGAGGAAGATCAAATTGAGGAATTTATTAATGTATGTACGTTAAAAAAATTTGCTCAAGGTGAAATCATCATTAATGAAGGGAGCGTTGATAACTGGATATATATTTTGATTTCAGGTAGTGTTAAAATATTAAAAGGCAAC
This sequence comes from Thermodesulfobacteriota bacterium, assembly GCA_035256645.1. Lineage (GTDB taxonomy): Bacteria > Desulfobacterota > WTBG01 > JAGOGO01 > JAGOGO01. The sequence continues at coordinate 190 of DATEXU010000028.1, forward strand.
CAAACCTTTGGCATCTTTAAAAGGGTAGGGGAAGTCTTTGGGGAGATGCGGGTTATTGTTGATTCTCCTCGTTCCGCATCAATTATCGCGGATGCTGAAACAACGTGTCTCGCAATTGACTTTGCCAAATTTAAAACAGATTTTGAAAAAGCGCAACCAGTAATTTTAACGATTTTATATCGAATGTTTGCGGAAATTCTTGCTGTTCGGTTGCGAAAGACAACTGAAGAATTGGCAGAAGCAAAAAAAGAAATTGAGAGGTTAAAAAATGGCCAAAAGAACTGAAAAAGGCATTTGCGGAATCTGCCCGGCAAATTGCGGCGTTGAAATCGGTTTAGAGCATGATCGAATAGTTGAAATTCATCCTTGGAAGAAACACCCCCAAGGAATTCCGTGTGTCCGCGGACGACACGCTCCGGATATTATTTACTCCTCTGATCGGCTCAAGACCCCTTTAAAAAGAAAAGGGCCAAAAGGAACTCTGGATTTCGAAGCAATTTCATGGGAACACGCATTGGATGAAATCGCCAAAGTAATTTTTGCTTTAAAAAGCCAGTACGGACCCGAGTGTATTGCTTCCTTTTTTGGCCGGGGAAACTTTGAGCAATCCTTCTGGCAAATGTTTACCCCAAAAGAGAAAGGGTTTCCTGCCGGTAATTCCATTTTTATGCCTCTTGGTTCCCCCAATGCTTTTTCGGTAAGCAGCATTTGTTATTTTGCTTATGGAGTTTTAGGCCCGATAGCTACTTTCGGAGCCCCGATAGTTTTTGTAGAACCAGATTTAGAAAATGCGGAGATAATTTTTGTGTGGGGAACTAATCCGGCGACTAATTCTCCTCTTGATCGTATGGTTCGCCTCCAAGCAGCCAAAAAAAGAGGAGCGAAAATTATTGTTATCGATCCGATACGCAACGCTGCCGCTAAGATTGCTGATCGCTGGATTCCGATTCAGCCGGGGACCGACCTGGCGCTTATTTACGGCATTCTTAACCAATGTTTCGAAAAGGGAGGCGTGGATAGAGATTTTGGTCAAAAATTTTGTCAAGGGTTTTTGGAGTTGGAAGAGTATGTGAAGCAATTTACGATAGAAAAGCTGGAGGGTATTACGCGGGTTCCCCAAAAGACAATTATAGAATTGTCCGAGGTTCTTTCCTCAAGTAAAAAGATCGCATTTCTTGCGTACACAGGGCTGGAATATTCTAACTCAGGCGTTAACTGTAACCGCGGGTTGCTGAGCCTCTGGGCTTTAACCGGTCACCTTGATGTAAACGGGGGGCAGTATTTTAACCTTCCGACCCATCTGCCCTTGCAAAAACCTGAGGTTAAGTTGCCTAGGGATGTTCCTCCTATTGGCATGGATAAATATCCCTATTTTTGCCGGATAGGAAACGCAGGGCAATTTATGGAATTTCCCCGTTCGGTATTAAAGGGAGAACCTTATAAAATTCGTTTCCTTCTTATCGGCGGGGCCTCCCTTTTAACCAGCTTTCCTAATACTCCTCTTTTTACCAAGGCACTTAAATCTCTTGACTATCAAGTATGTATTAATAGATTTTTTAATGCTGATGCTCTTTATGCCGATATGGTTCTTCCGGCAACCACTTATTTTGAATCGTGCTCATATTGTGGGTTTCCTCCCATGGCTCCTCCGAGAGCAATTCAGTTTCGAAAGAGAATAATTGAGCCTCTTGGTGAAGCACGGAGTGATTATCTTATTTACGCCACCTTAGCCGAACGATTAGGGTATGGTCATCTTTACCCACAAACGGAGGAAGAAATGGTAAAATTTGTGATTAGTGACCTGCCTTTTAGTTTTGAAGAATTTAAACTTCGCTCGCAGGAAGGCCCAATCTCGTTTACAGAAAAATCACTTCATCCTTTTGAAGAAAAAAAATGGGTTGCCGGCAGACTTCGGCCAGATGGAGCGCCTGGCTTTAATACGACGTCCGGCAAGTGGGAAATCAATTCCTCTCTCCTCACAAAGTTTGGGTACGATCCCTTCCCATCGTTTGTGGAACCTATCGAAGGACCACACAATAAATCCTTGGCAAAAAAATATCCCTTAACCATGACTACCGGCTTCAGGCTCCAATCAACCTTTAGAAGTCAGCATCTCAATATTCCCAGTCTATTAAAATTTCAGCCGAATGCGGAAGTCTTAATTAATGCCAATGATGCTGTTTCCCGGAACATCTCTAATGGTGATAAAGTTATGGTTATAACCGAACGAGGAAAGGTACAATTTACCGCACGAGTAACAAACGATATTATTGAGGGTGTCGTAGAGGTAAACCAAGGAGGAGGATCACCCATTCAGGCAGAAGGTTGGAAAGAAAGTAATGTAAATTTTATTACTGATGAAAATAATCGCGAACAAATTTCAGGGTTTCCGGTTTTTAAGGCATTGCTTTGTGAGGTGGAAAAAATTTGATTACAATAAAAATGTATGTTATTGCAATTTAGATATCCGAATCACAAGAAGCAGGAAGCGTGCTAAATACTATAGTATAAAAAATCTGTAAACCTTTTTTTTCCCAAGACGTCTAAAAATTATATTTGCTAAACAAAGAGGAAAGATTAATTTCGAATTTATGGAGGAAAAAATGATGAGTAAGAAAATTTATGGAATCTTTGTTTTTGTTATTATTAGCATTTTATTAACGTCATGCGCCACCGAACATAAAAGAACAGCGGTCGGGGCCGGCGCCGGCGCAGTTATTGGAGGTGGTTTAGGCGCGATCATCGGCCATCAGACCGGACATGCCGGCGCGGGAGCGGCAATCGGAGCGGCAACCGGAGCATTAGTCGGCGGGGGTATCGGCTATTATCTCGACAAGCAAGCGGCAGACTTAAGAAGGGTTCAAGAGATCCAAAATGTAAGACAAGAGCGCGATCGGCTGATTGCCACCATGTCCAATTCTCTTTTGTTTGACGTTAATTCCGCTGTCATCAAACCTGGTGGAATTGACGGCTTGACTAAGGTTGCCGACGTATTAAATCGTTATCCCGAGACCACGATAACTGTCAAGGGCCATACCGACAGCACCGGAAGCGAGGTGTATAACCAGGACCTCTCCGAAAAACGAGCCAGATCAGTGGCCGACTTTTTGGTCGGGAGGGGCGTTGACCCTGTGCGTGTTACTTCGATCGGTTATGGGGAATCATTACCGATAGCCGGTAATGATACTGAGGCGGGAAGGCTGCAAAATCGTCGAGTGGAAATAGAAATTATTCCAAGAGATACTGCAGGCCAGCAGGGATAAAAAAAATTGATATTGAATTAAAAAGGGGAACAAAAGTAATCTTAAATCAAGGCTTGGATTTCAGAATGGAGGGTCTTAAGGCGTGTCTCCATAAATTTAAGCACTGATTTAATATTTGTTTCTAATGATCTTAAATCATTACTTTTAATTATTACTTGTTCTATTCTTTCCTTCCAGGTTTTTATCGCTTCTTCTTCTATTTTTAATTTTTCCAAAGCAATCTTTTTTGTTAATAGTGCTTCTAATTTTTTGTCGAGTTCCACCATCAGATCCTCCAAATGTTTTATTCGTGGATTATCCGATCTTCAGGGAGTTGATATTCCAAAGAGCGGGCTAATTGGTAAAAATCAGAATTTCTATGGATGTAGCGTATTTTTGCGAGTAAGGTTTTCGGATCAATTAACTCATGAAAAGGAACATATTTAATTTGCATTTGGTCCTCAACGCTTACCATTACTCCTGAAAGACCTTTTTGACAAATGGCTCGAAAAGCTCCGACACCCAATTGACTTCCCAGCATAACATCAAAAGCAGCAGGCTCCGCACACCGTGTCTCATAACCGATTTGTTTTGCCCGAACTTTTAATGATTCGTTGGGATGTAGTTCTTTATATCGTGCTTCAAGTTCATTCGCTATAACCTTTCCGACTTCAGCGTCTCCCAGGACAACATTTCCGTGTCGGTCAACCCTTGTTGGCTTTAAATTTTCAGGAAGGAGTTCGGCCAAGCCTTCACTGACACAAATCACCCCATATTTTTTGCCCTCTCTCGCCCGTGCCTCCATAAGCGCCAACAGGTCGTTAATAAGCTTATCAAGATTAAACTCACCCTTGATATTTTCCACACTTATCATGCGGACCGCCTCGCCTGCAATACCGGCCGCATAGGTAAGCCAGCCAGTCTTCCTGCCCATAATTTCTAAGATAAACCAGCTGTTTGTGGATGCAGCATCTGCTCCCAGATTTCTGATTTCATTGGCGGCAAAATTTGCGGCCGAGGTATACCCAAAAGTCCAGTCAATTCCCAAGTAGTCGTTATCAATTGTTTTCGGGATATGAACAATATGCATTGGTCTGATATCAGGAACATGATATTGCATCAAATAAAGATAATTTGCCGTCTTCAGGGTATCATCGCCACCAATGGTAATAAGACCATCAATTTCAAAATGGTCCATCCATTTATAAACATTTAGTAATCGACGATTTTTTTCAGGATTGGTTAAATCGTGGATTGAAGAAATTCCTTTTCCAGGGTTCGCTCGAGAAGTTTTTATGATAATCGACTTAATATTTCGAATGCCGCTTACATCCGATAACGTCAATATTTTATAATGCTCATTGAAAGCTAAAGTCTTTCCTTCCTCGTATTCCTGTAAAAATTCAAACCCTTGCAAAAAACCATAAACTTCAACTCCACTATTCACCAGATTCATAACCGTTGCTGAAATAACAGCGTTTGCGGCTGGAGCTGGTCCACCAGAGAAAATAATTCCAATATGTTTTATTTTCGGCAATTCCATATACATAACCCTTTTAAATTTAAAAATTGATTTCAGGTGGTTTTGATTAAATATAATTTACTCACGCCATTTTCTCAAGAGATTAATTATAATAAACTGTTTCTCAAGATAAATTTTAAAATTTTTAACCACATGAATCATAATTTAATTTTTTTTTTATTACAGTAAACCTCGTTAGAAGGTTTTCACACGGGGCATATACCGCGTGTGAAAAAGCGTAAGAATTTTTAATTTTACCCCGTGCTTCTTCATTCTGTTAGATATTTGATATCTAACAGGGCAAGTGGGGCATTTCTAACGGGGTAAAGAACCTTTTTTCTCCTTGAGTAATTTCTTCTCTGATTTTTAAGAGTATAAGGAAGATTGAAGAGTTATTAAGATAGAAGTCTAATTTTTGTTGACATTTACTGAGAAATATTATAAAAAATGGACATTGAAGTGGAATTCCTTTTTTAATTTGTAAAAAAAGGAGAAACACACGTGAAAAAATTCCAACCTATTGGGGTGATTGCCTTAGCAGTTGAAGCATGGACTGTTAGGGCATTTTTATTTTAGGGCGAAAGCGAATGTGGCGAAAGACGAGAGGGACAAGAGATATCAAGGGGCAAGCAAAATGAGCCAACCTGTAGATGAGTGAATGCCTTAAAGTAAGGGAAACCGCTCTCGAGAAGGAACACAAAGCTATGGACGCAGAACAAAAGAGAAGCAATCTGAACCGCCCACGAGAAGGCCGGTGGGTTTCCTGGTCTTTTCTCTTTATTTTTATTGCGTTGACCATCGGCATCGGGGCATCAGGGTACTTTTACTATAAAACTCAGGAAAGGCAACTCCGTGACGCCACGAATGATCAACTTTCCGCGGTTGCGGATTTGAAGGTTAAGCAGATTGTAGCCTGGCGTGATGACCGGATTGAAGACGCAACCATCATCATGAAACAATCCTCTTTCGTCCCCTTTGTTCATCAGTGGCTTGAAAACCCGGCGGATTCCAATCTTAAAGAAAAAGTCTCCGCGTGGTTGAATATTTTTCAAGAAGCTGAAAATTACAAAGCTATCTTCCTTGCCGACGCTCAGGGGAATACCAGGATTTCCCTTCCCCAAAGAGACACGCAAGTAAGTGCCTGTATAAAAGAATATTTTTCGGAAGCAATGCGGACCAGGAAGATAGTTTTCACTGACTTTCATTTTGTCGCAACAACACATCATATTCACCTTGCTCTTATTATTCCGCTTTTTGACTTTGATACTGCTCCTTTCGGATTTATTGTGTTAGAAATCGATCCTTATCAATTTCTTTATCCGCTCATTCAAACCTGGCCAACGCCGAGTGAAACCGCCGAGACTTTGCTGGTGCGCCGGGAAGGAAATGAGATAGTATTTCTCAACGAGCTCCGTCACCGCAAAAACACTGCCCTCACCCTCCGAATCCCAATCAGCCGGAAGGACCTGCCGGCAGTGATGGCAGTGAAAGGCAAAACCGGGATGGTTGAGGGCGTTGATTACCGTGGTGTGCCGGTGCTTGCCGTGCTACGAAAAATTCCTGATTTCCCGTGGTTTTTAGTTTCCAAGATTGACGTGGATGAAGCCAACGCATTACTTAAAGGACGAACCTGGGATGTGGCGATTATTGTTGCTTTGCTGATTGCTTTGTCTGGAGCTGGTTTTGGTCTTTTATGGCGGCACCAAAGAGTCCAGTTTTATAAAAGACACTATGAAAGTGAGCGTAAACTTGCTATTGAGCGCAGGCAGGCGGAGGAAATCCTGCGGAAAAACGAAGAAAAGTATCGCTGCCTTTCCCAGGAATTTCAGGTTCTTTTAAATGGAATGCCTGACATCATATCCCTGATTTCTCCGGATTTTAAAATCGTCTGGTGCAATAAGTTGTCTGCGGTTATCTTTAA
>DATEXU010000029.1:0-4961 GCA_035256645.1 Thermodesulfobacteriota bacterium
GGAGAGACCGCCCGGCAACTTGCGCTTAAAGAAGGAATCCTTGGAGGTATTTCCTCCGGTGCGGCAGTTTGGGGGGCGCTGGAAGTAGCAAAAAGGAAGGAAAACAAAGGTAAACTGATTGTGGTAATCCTTCCCGATACTGGTGAACGATACCTTTCAACGTGGTTGTTCCAACAACTTAGTAGTTGAGTATAACGGTGAAGTTCACCCTGGTCTTGTCGTGGAAGGAATGGCGGTGAGCACGATATATGGTTTTCCCCGGATGACGCCGTGATCATATATGCGGCGGGGGGTGTCTGGCGATAAAATGTAATCATTTAATATAGGAGGTGCGTTATGCCTTTTATTAATCTAAAACTTATCGGCAATTTAACAAAAGAACAAAAGGAAGCAATCGCAAAAGAATTTTCCGACACACTTCTCCGAGTGGCCGGAAAGCCAAAAGAAAGCACGTATCTCGTTATTGATGAGGTAAAAGGAGAAAACTGGGCGCAGGGAGAGAAATTTTTTGGGTAACGCGAAGCTAAGGGGTGCAGCCACAGCGTTCTATGAAACACTCCGAAAGCATTCGGCGTCCGCTCAACTGTCGTGTTGGGATTTTTCGGTTGCCTCAAGTAGACTCTGGAGTTTCGAGCGGAGATCGGGCAACTTGGCAGTTGCAACATCCCAGACAATGGTGTAGTCAACCCCAAAATAGTCGTGGATAAGTCTGTCTCGCATTCCAGTGAACTTACGCCACTCAATATCCGATTGCATCGTCTTAACATCTTCCGGTAGTTTTTTCGAAGCTTCGCCGATAATCTCAAGACTTCGAACAAATGCCCTCTTTAGCGTTGGATTCCTGACAAAGGAGGCGTAATCCATATCGGATATCTGAGTTAAGATGTAGTCGATCTCGTCCAGGATGTGGTGGATGTATTCATGCGGCGATAGGGACACGCTCAACCTCCTTTAGAATATGGGGCCCGATGTATGGACTGAGAGCCTCTGGCGTAATCAATTCGACTTTGCGACCCAGGAGTTCTTCAAGCAGAAACGCAACTTCCATAAAATTGTCGAACGTATGCTTTTCAGGCATGAATTCCACGAGAATATCAATGTCACTCAAGGGCGTCTGGTCACCCCGAACAAACGAACCAAACAATCCGATATTTTTAACGCCAAAGAATGCAAGATGTTTTTGCTTCTCTAAAATATGCTGAAATATTAAGTCCTTAGTGATAACTTGATTGGCCATAGGGTATCCTCCGCAATTTCTTTAATGATATCAGGATACAATAAAATTCAGGAGGATGCAATTGAATGTTGGCTTTAAGTAGGGTATCATGATTTGTGTCGGAAAAGAGGAAGGGCGAGCGCGCCGCCGGAGGAAAATTTTAGTGGGGATTGATGGTAAGTAAACCGAAAGGGGAAGACCTGAAAAATGGACACGGAATATAAAAGCAGAACCCAGAAAAAAAATGAAGACAGGGCGCTACAGGACCTGGGCGAACAGTTGGTCGCCCTGCCGTTCAGACGGCTTAAGACCATGGGGCTGCCGGATGAGCTTTTGGCGGCCATCGAATTCGCACACAGAATAAGGAGCAATACCGCCCGGCGCAGGCAGATTCAGTATATCGGCGTCCTCATGCGGCATATCGACCCGCAACCCATCGAAACCGCCCTCGAGCGCATCCGGTCAGGAAACTTACCAAAATAAGAAGAGGAAAAGGGGACAGGCTGCTTTTCCTCTTTCCAAAATTTTTTGGACGCCCTATAAAAACCTCAGATTAAACCGATCCGACCATGCCGCAAAACAAAAAAGGCCCATCACCTTTATATCTGGCAATCCGGCCTTATTAATTAAACACCCTTCCCATTAAAGACACCCTATTCCTCTCGTCGCTCATCTTCTTTGGGGTTAATTTTTTTCCTTTTTAATCTTAACTATGATAAAAGTCAACAAAAAAGTAAACCCCGTTAGAAGGATTTCACACAGGGCATTTACCCCGTGTGAAAAAGTGTAAGAATTTTTTAAGTGTACACCATGCTTCTTCACCTTGCTAGATATTTGTTGTCTCACAGGGCAAGCAGGGCATTTCTAACGGGGTAAAGGATTACGGTTGTTGAGTGAGCAGACGGAGGGGCTGATGATTTTCTAATCTCATCGCAGGGTGAATCATTCCCGCTGTCGCCATCCCCGTGTATCCGGTTAAAGATGGCTGAGCTTCTATAGATGTTTGGTGCAGACGCATCATGCGCTGACACTCACGATTGAAGACAAAAGTCGAAACAAACGGGTTGCCAGTTAAACTGTTGGGATAGTATTTATCTTTACTCGGTCTATAGGAGATTTTTTTTCTTGACAACCGAAGGCCATATAGAGGTTGCTCGCATTATCGGTTCCTCAAATATTGCTTCAAGTCTCGATAGTAGTTCTCATGAGGCCCGATCATAACAAGCTCCAAATCGCCGCCAACTCTCCGATAAGCGAGCAGGTACTGCGTTGTCTTGAGTTTGAACTTGTGTACGAATACGCCTCTCAGGTCACCTTTTTTTTCTTCCCCGATGCTTGGGACTTCCACAATTCTTTTTATTTCTTGATCCAATGAGTCCTTTTCGGCCTTCGACATCTTTTTTACTTTTTTCTCAAATGACCTTGACTGGTAAATTTTCATAACGAACTATCCGAATTTGTACTCGGTCTTCTCGCCATTTTCCAATTCGTCCAGTCCGATGAGGATTTCCTTAATGAGGGAATATGGCACATCAGGATTCTCTTCGGCACATTTGCCCATGCGAGCCCAATGCTCAATCTGACCAGCCAAAGACCTATGGTCAATCCGCCCAAATCTTTTTGCCTCATCTACAAGTTCTTTAGATATTCTTACTGCAGTAGCCATAATGGTTCCTCCAAACGTTAAAGCAATATGCCATCATTATATATCTAAGGATTGCATAATGCAACTAAAAATTGCATATTCATTATACGGATCAATGTCTATATTGATCCGTATAAAAACAAAACACTGCATTTTTGAAGTATAAGAAGCTTAAAAGGTAAAGCATGAGATTCTTGTAAAACTTTTGATTTCATTATCAAAAACAGACGCATGCCTACAGAAGTTGTCACCGGTTTCCCGTAATTCTATATTGACGAATCCAACTTTATGATATAATTACAAGTATTGATATTTTTTATCCAAAGGAGGTCCACTACGATGTGGAATTATTCAGAAAAACTTAAAGACCACTTTTTTAACCCCCGGAATGTCGGCATCATCGAGAATCCTGACGGTGTGGGAGAGGTGGGGTCATTGGCGTGCGGTGATGCCCTAAAACTCATGATCAAACTGGATGAAAAAGGAAGGATCAGTGACGCCAAATTTCAAACCTTTGGATGCGGAAGTGCGATTGCTTCAGCTTCAGCCTTGACCGAAATGATTAAGGGGAAGACGTTGGAAGAAGTAGAAAAAATCACCAATCAAGATATTGCCGATTATCTTGATGGAATGCCTAAGGAAAAGATGCACTGTTCCGTTATGGGGAGGGAGGCACTTGAGGCAGCGATTGCGAACTACCGGGGGGTTGAGCTTGGGAAAAAGGAGGAAGGGGAGATTGTCTGCCAGTGTTTTGGCATCACGGATAAAGAGATTCTCCGGGCTATACGTGAAAATGGGCTTACCACGGTTGAGCAAGTCAAAAACTACACCAAGGCGGGTGGAGGATGTGAAACCTGCCATCCTAAGATTGAGGCTTTAATTGCTTTTGCTCAGGGAGAGCAAAAGCAGGAACTCCCCATAGAGGCGCCCTCCGCAAAAAAGAGGCTTACCAACATTCAGAAAATGAAGCTGGTGGAAGAAACTTTGGAAAGGGAAATCCGGCCGGCGCTAAAGGCTGATGGAGGGGATATTGACCTCATTGATATAGACGGCAATCAAGTCTTTGTGGCGCTGCGGGGAATGTGTACTGCTTGTCCCAGTTCTGGTTACACCTTAGAAAAATATGTGGAAGGGAAATTACGTGAACTGGTGAGTGAAGATATTGTCGTAGTGGAGGTGAAATCATGAGGGAGGTTTATGCGGACAATAATGCCACCACCCGTGTGGCTCCGGAAGTGAAAGAGGCGATGCTGCCGTTTTTTGAGGACCTGTACGGCAATCCGTCGAGCATGCATCATTTTGGCGCCCAAGTAGAAAAGTATTTAATATATGCCCGAGAGCAGGTCGCGAGCTTGCTCAGCGCTGAGCCTGAAGAAATTGTCTTTACCAGTTGCGGTACGGAGAGCGATAATGCCGCCATCCATGGAACGCTCGCTTCATATCCTGAAAAGCGTCACATTGTCACCACCAAAGTAGAGCACAACGCAGTTTTGCAGTTTTGCCGTCATCTGCAAAAAAACGGCTATAGAGTTACGGAGCTTGCTGTGGACCGATTGGGAAGGATCAACCTTGATGAACTGCAAAGCTCCCTGAGTGATGATACCGCCATTGTCAGCATCATGTATGCCAACAATGAAACGGGAGTCGTCTTCCCGATCGAGCACATTGGGCAGATCGTAAAAAGCCGGGGCATTGTTTTTCATACGGACGCGGTTCAGGCGGGAGGGAAAATTCCTCTTAAACTTTCTTCTCTGCCGGTGGATTTTCTTTCTCTTTCCGGACACAAGCTCCACGCCCCGAAAGGGGTCGGAGTGTTGTATCTCCGAAAAGGAACGCGTTTTTCTCCCCTGCTCATCGGTGGGCATCAGGAACATGGCCGGAGAGCGGGCACCGAGAATGTACCCTATATTGTGGGAATCGGCAAAGCGTGCGAACTTGCTCAATCCCAGATGGAAAAAGAACGCATCCGGATTCGCAATCTTCGTGACCGCTTAGAGGATGAACTCCTCAAACGCATTCCCAAGACCCGGGTAAATGGAGATCGAGAAAATCGCCTTCCCAACACGTTAAATATCAGCTTCGAGAGCGTGGAAGGTGAAT
>DATEXU010000030.1:0-3773 GCA_035256645.1 Thermodesulfobacteriota bacterium
CGAGAGCGTCAATGTTGGCGAGGGGATCTTATAAAAGCAAGAAATAATTGTCCAACTTCTAATCTTTTGTCAAGAATTTTTTAATTTTTCTTTTTCTTTTAGTTAGTTATGTTTATTTTCAATTACCACACGATATTAAAAAATATGCCAAAACTTTGGATGAAAAGATGAAAAGGATTTAGACGTCATAAGGCTTGACATTCGAGTTATATCCAACTATAATTTATACCTAATTTAGGTGTGAAGGCATAGAGGCATCGTTGCAAACCAGAAGGAGATCAGTGTGATAAAAGTTGTTTTAGCGGTACTGTTTCTTTTTTGCTGTGTTTCCATCGGAAATGCGGTTAATTTGGATGAAGGCGATACTTGGGTATCGAATAGGTACACCGAATCAGTCACTGATACTGGCTACCGGCAAGGGGATAGAGTAAAACATATGATTATCGACGAAAAGACCTATGAATTTAAAAAATCTGGTCACAACCTGTATAAAGCTTATGATGATGAGACGGGAAATTTTTTTGAGATGAAAATAAAAGGCCGAGAAGGCTATGGCGCGTGGGAAATATTCGATTATGAAACGGGTGAGAATTGGCTCATTAAAGAAACGGCAAAAAGAGAATAAAAAAGATCAGGTGACCTATGAAAAAATTATTTTTCTTTCTTATGGCTCTAAGCCTTATATTCCCTGTGTTATCCTGGGGAGAAGAACCCTACGATAAGACTCTCATATACGCTCCCCGGTCAATTGTAACAGGAGACTCAGCGGCATCAGATGCTCCCTCTGGTGAAATTGTCAGGTACAGATACAATCCCCTTCTCGAATCATGGGAATACGAAGCCAACAAAGCGACTATCAAATACAATCATGTAGATGATAAATGGACGTATGCTTATCCGGGTGAAATTCTGCGATTTAATCCAGTAGAAAACGAGTGGGACTACCAATTCCCTGAAAAAAGGCTTCGCTACGATATGACAACCGAGAAGTGGTTTTACGGTTATATTCCCCCATCAGAAACACCGAAATATGACGAAATGCTCCCCCCGGGATTACTCCCTCGTTGAGAGCTAACAGACTATTTCTTCATACTTTTTTAGCCTGTTGCTAAGAAAATACGATCAAAATTTCAGGCCACATTTATTTGTTGAATTTATTGTTCTCTTACCAGTCGAAAACCAATAAAGTCGGTTTTTGCGTTCGGCGACCAATAGAACCGAGAGGCAGAACGGCAGCTTTTTGCATTGGAGAACCACGAACCACCACGAATAACCCGGCCTGGCCCGGTGATAGGACCCGTGGGATCGGTTTGTGGTGTTTCGGGGTATGTACCGTACCAGTCGTGGCACCACTCTAAAACATTGCCATGCAAATCACAAAGCCCCCAGGGATTCGGCTTCTTTTGGGCTGCCGGATGAGTCGCCCGATCTGAATTGCCGCAATACCACCCCACCGCGTCCAAATTGGGATCATGGTCACAAAAAAGCTCTATAATCTCTCCTTCGGAACAGGAGGAAAATTTTCCCGCTCGACAAGCATATTCCCACTCTGCTTCAGTTGGTAGCCGATACGTATATTCACCACTACTGTTTAGTCGCTCAAGAAATTTCTGACAATCGTACCACGATACGCTCTCCACCGGATGGTCATCGCCCTTAGGGGAAAACCGCGAGGGATTATTCCCCATCACCGCTTTCCATTGCCCTTGAGTTACCGCAGTTGTTTGAAGAAAAAAATCTCTCGTTATTGTTACTTCGTGTGGCAACTCATCCTCACCACGGCCCAGTTCAGTTTCAGGACTGCCCATGATAAAAGTTCCCGGAGAAATACGCACAAAAGAAAAATCAGGTAAAGAAGTAGTGGTGGTTGGCGAAATGATCTCTTGCCCATCAGGTAAAGAAACAACTGGGCTTAAGAAAGTTTCTGCTGAAGGTTCGGAAGGCAAAACTGTTAAAGGTTCCGGCGCACAGAATGTCGTTTTTTCTTCAGGCTTTTTTGTTACACAAGAAATATTCTCTTGTGCGGATTGTTTTTCAGTTGTGTCAATCCTGATCTCTTCAAGAGTAGAAAAGATCGGCTCTTGCTTTTTTTTCGTTTTTTTCAATCTTCTTATTTCTCCTCTTTTTTAGATTCGGGTGATTGTGCGATCTCTGGTTTAATGATGATATCGGGTTTTCCTCCGTTTTTCTGAAAATCTCGTGCTGCTGTTTCTGCTTCCTCCTTGGTTTGGTACGTTCCGATAAATATTTTGTAAATAGATTTGCCGTTTTTGGTTTTTGCCTCAGCGCTATAGGCAGGATAACCTTTTTGCTTCAGTTCATTTATATAGGTTTCAGCAAAGGCTCTGCTTGAGTTAAATAAAGTGCAAATCTGAACAGCGAATTTGGTCTCTGTTTTTTTACCGGATTCCCGCATGGGGTTAGAATTTGTTTCTATCTCCGGCAGGACTAAAACCTGTCCGGGGTAGATCAAGTCGCGGTTTTCAATTTGGGGATTAGATTTAAGAATGGCTTCTATCCCTGACCTTTCTTTATGGGGATAGCGTTGAAGAGCGATCTCAGTGAGATTGTCGCCAGTTTGAACTATCACTTTTGGGGAGGTGGCGGTCTGTTGTTCGCTCTCATGCGCATCTGAATGGTTTGTGAGAGCAGCAGGGGTTTGTGCATCAGTTTTTTCAGCGGCCGTTGAAGCCTGGGCTGCTGCCGGCGCTGATGGAGATTGCTGGTTACTCTCCAGATCTTCACCTTTCCGTTCTGCGTCAACTAAGGTTAAGGCTTTATTTTCTTTTAAAACATTTTCTCCTGCCTGCCGGCCTGCCGGAGAACCATTTTCAGCATCATTAGAAGCAGACAGAGTTGCATTTAACTTATCAAAAGCATCTGCAGAAGTTTGGGGAAAAGCTTCGAGGGGTTTGTCTTGTGTTGTAGGGGGACTATATACAGAACTTATCCCTTCACCCAACTGAGAAGTTGCGTCAGGTGAAGAAGGGTTTTTAGTAGCAGAAAGAGGTTGAGTCACGTGAGATTTTTTTTCTTGAGTACTTTCCTTTTGCACCTGTGGTGTGGTCACTTTTTGGTTTGAAGGTTGAAGCGATATTCGGGAGACCAAGGGCTTTATCAAATCAGCATAACGTAGCCATCCAACAAAAAGAAGAAATACTACACTTCCCAGAGCCATAGGTTTAAGAATTTTCCAGGGCACAAAACTTTTTCCTCTTTTTTCTTTAAAAGACTTTGGGGTAAAAAGAATGTCACTGCGCAAGGCTTTATAGGTCTTTTTTACTATCTTTTTATTTACTTTTTTAAGTCCTGTCGCTTTACAAATCAGGAAAGCGTTATCACAAATCTGGTTGATCTGACGGGGAACGCCATCGGTTAATCGATAAATCAAGGATAAACAATTCGTTTCAAAACACGAAGCAAAATTTGACCCCACCAGTTTTAAGCGGTGGTCAATATAATGAGAGGTCTCAACATAATCCAAGGAAGAGAGGAACCGATTGACACTAATCCGCTGACGAAGCTGGCGCATTTTCATTTTCTGGAGTTTATAACTGAGTTCATATTGCCCGACAAGAAGGATTGGTAAAAGCTTACGCTCAGGGGTTTCGATGTTGGACAGAAGGCGGATGTCATCCAGGCTTTGATCAGAAAGCAGATGAGCTTCGTCAATGACTAAGAAACAATACTTTCCGTCTTTTTTTTTCTCGACCAAAGCATTTTTCACTTCATCGATGAGATCTAAAATTTTTTGCCCTTTATCAGTAACACCT
>DATEXU010000031.1:0-4148 GCA_035256645.1 Thermodesulfobacteriota bacterium
TTTATCACTGATAATGGCGGGGGCGGGCTTTCGTCATCCATTGGGGAAAGCGCCCGGTTCAGCAATGGGTGTGAGGTTGATTTGGATAAAGTCCCGCTTAAATATTCGGGGCTTGACCAATGGGAGATCTGGATTTCGGAATCCCAGGAACGGATGACGGTAGCGATAAAGCCGGAACATGAAAAACGCTTTATGGAGCTTTCCCGGAAACATGATGTTGAAAGCACGGTCATCGGGAGATACACCAATACCGGCAAGATTCATATTCTCTATCAGGGGAAGACCTGCGCGTTTATCACTACCGAGCTTTTAAAATCTGATTTTCCCCAGTGGGAGTTTGATGCTGAGTGGATACCCCCCGATGTTCGCGGCTTCTTCGAACCGGTCATCATGGAGCCCGAAGACCACACGAGTCTTCTTAAAGACATTCTTTCGAGGCCAAACCTTGCCGGCAAGGAATGGGTTATCCGCCAGTATGACCATGAGGTCCAAGGGGGAAGCGTGATCAAGCCGCTGGTAGGAAAAGAGCGGGATGTGACAAGTGACGCGGTTGTGGTTCGGCCGATTTTGGGATCGCATCGGGGCCTGGCTGCCACGCAGGCCATCAATCCCACGTATAGTCAGATTGATACCTACCCCATGATCGGGTGCACGATTGACGAGGCAGTGCGCCGGCTCATCGCCGTGGGCGCGAAGCTTGACGATATCGGCGGCGTGGATAACTTCTGCTGGCCTACCATCCAGTACCATCCGGTTTCCAATCCGGACGGCAGGCTTAAGGCCGCCCAACTGGTCCGGGCAAACTGGGCGTTAAAAGATTATTGCCTTGCCTATGGTATCCCGTTGCTTTCCGGAAAAGACAGTATGTATATCGACGGCAATCTTAAGGGTCGTTATGGCGAGACCCGGAAGATTTCCGGCCTGCCGACGATTCAGTTTACTGCCGTCGCGGTGATTGATGATATCCGAAAGTGCGTGACCATGGATGTTAAAATCCCGGGGGATGCGGTGTATGTTTTAGGCGTAACGCGCAATGAGCTGGGCGGATCGGAGTACTATGACCGCTTTGGCTGTATCGGACTCAATGTTCCGAAAGTAAATACTGAGGAGGTCATTCCGCTCTATCGGGCTTTAAGCACGGCCATTCAGGAAGAATTGGTTGCTTCAGCCCACGGGATTTACCGGGGAGGCTTAGGCGTTCACCTCGCGTTAACGGCGATGGCCGGATGTCTGGGCTTAACGATTGACCTCAGCGCGGCGCCCGTGGAAGAAGACCTGACCAATGACCGCATCCTTTACTCGGAAACCCAGGGGCGGTTTCTTATCACCGTTGCTCCGGAGAACAAAGAAAAGTTTGAAGCGGTTTTAAAAGGATGCTGCTTCACTGCCATTGGCGAAGTAACGGAAGAACCACGGTTGAAAATTAACGGAAAGAAGGGTAAAGGAACACTGATTGATGCTGATATTATGGATTTAAAACACGCGTGGAAAAAGACTTTTGGGGCGCTGAGATGAAAAAAGTAAAAGCGCTCGTTTTAACCGGCTATGGGCTGAACTGTGACTATGAGACCGATTATGCCTTAAAAATAGCCGGCGCTGAAGCACACCGCGTTCATATCAATGAGCTGATCAAGGGTGAGACGATCGGGCATCAGGAGGTTTTAAAAGACTACCATATCCTGGTCTTTGACGGAGGGTTTAGCTGGGGTGATGACCACGGGGCGGGTGTGCTTTTAGCCGGTCGTTTTAAATTTAACCTCGGCGCTCAGATTGAGGAGTTCATTGCTGAGAGAAAGCTGATTATCGGGATCTGCAACGGGTTTCAGGCATTGGTAAATCTGGGCCTCCTTCCTGGTTTTGACGGCAACTATAAGGCGCGCGATGTCGCGCTCACCTTTAATGACTGCGGAAATTTTCGCGATGACTGGGTTTACCTGAAGACCCTACACTCCCCGTGTGTGTTTGCCAAAGGGATTAAAACCATTGAGCTGCCGATTCGTCACGGAGAAGGAAAGTTCTTTGCTCCGAAAGAGGTTATCACAAGACTTTTTACTGATCACCACGTTGTCTTCCAATATGCCACCCCTGACAATAAGCCGGCGCGGGGTAGATTCCCGTATAACCCGAATGGTTCTCTTCGCGATATTGCCGGCATCTGTGACCCCACCGGACACGTCCTTGGCCTAATGCCCCACCCTGAAGGTTATAACCATTTCACCAACCATCCTGACTGGACCCGGGAAAAAGAAAACCTTAAGCGCCGAGGCCTCCCCTTGCCGGAAGAAGGGTTAGGGATTAAAATCTTTCGGAACGGAGTTCGCTACGTGGCGAAAAAACTCCTGTAATGTAATACTACAACCTCCCCGCAGGAGAATCCCTAAGACAATGTGGTTCTTGAGATAATGACCGGGGACACAGTCGAGAGCCAAAAAAATTGCTTCGAAGAGACCAATGGACAACACGGTAGAAGAAAACATGGAAAAAATCGTTGCCTGGTTAATGAACATTGAGCGTCTGGCGGGAGACGTTTATAAACAAGCCGCGCACTATTTTCAAGATGATCCAACCTTAAGACAATTCCTTGAACACATTGCGGACGATGAAGCAGAGCATTTTCGCATTATGGAAGAGGCATTGAAATATGTAAAAACTCATCCTATCCCCATGCAACCCGTGACCATTGATGACGAAACCAACACCAAAATCGGGAGAATATTCGATGAAGTTTTCCAGAAGATTACGGCACAAACATTAACCAAGGATCAGGTGTACAAAGATATCGTGGCGATCGAGCGATCAAAGTTCAATGATGTTTTGCTTTGCGTGGTTAACACGTTAAAGGAATTGAGCGGAGATTTCGCGCGCGCCGCCATGGTTCTTCAGAATCACCAACGATTTATTAAATACTACTATGAGAATAACCTGGAATGGAATGACTTGAACGATCAGTTACGCGCTCTCCCCCATGTTTGGCAAGAAAAAATTTTAATTGTAGACGATGAAGAGCCTATCCGTATTCTCATCATGGCGTTATTAAATGAAGAGGGGGTTGTTGATAGCGCGTATAACGGAGAGGAAGCACTGGAAAAACTAAAACATACCTATTACAAGCTTATCATTTCCGATATTGATATGCCCACCATGGATGGCATTTCCTTTTACCGGCAGGCACTCCACTTATTTCCCGCGATCAAAAAACGTTTTCTTTTTTTCAGCGGCAAGTTTACCCCGGAACATATTTCTTTGCTCTCGGAACAGGGATTGCGCTTTATCAGAAAACCTGCCGCCATTAAAGAAATTCGTAAAAACGCTTTGGCAATACTTTTAGATCAATCATCATAACACAACATTCTCCGGCAGCATCACCCGCTGAGGCTGAAGAGCGCAAGAGTATCAATCCCTGAAAAATTAAATTCACTTTCGCTGAGCTTTTTTAAGGATCGTCAAACATTCCATCATTGCCCGGCCGTTGTGATAGCCTGCTTTCCACTGGTCAGCTTTGTTGCCTTCCGGCTTTCCTTGCGGTGTGATGGCGGCGTACCATTCGCCGTTGTGCCAATCTACCTGGTGCTTGTCGATAAAATCGTAGGTTTTGGCAAAGACCTCCAGGTATTTTGTGTCCTGAGTCAGACGGTACATATATAAGGCGCTGACCAAGGCTTCCGCCTGCACCCACCAGACCTTATTGCGGTCTGTTGCCCTGTCTTTGACTATGGTGCCGCTGCAATAAAATCCTCCTTTTTTTTCATCAAAGCCATATTTGAGCGCATAATTAAAAAGCATCTGAAAAAGATCACGCAAAGGAGAGGGAGAAATGCCCGCCGCATCGCAGGCGTCTATGAGCAGCCAGATATTTTCCAGACAATGGCCGTACGCCACCTGACCATTTTCACCATCCAGCATCGGTGTCCAATCCCGTTGGTATCTATCGGTACATGTTCCCACAGTTTTTCTCACTACCGTGTTGCTTTGAATATGGATTAGCTCCAGTAAGCGCTCGCGGGCGAGCGGTAATGCGCCGGCGCGATAAAAATTGGCCATGGCCTCCAGCAGATGGAGATGGGTATTCATCGTTTTGGTGTTAGAAGGTCCTCCCAAATAGGAATGAGTGAGAGGTGAAGCAGACCAGTCTTCAGCGAAGGTCTCGC
>DATEXU010000032.1:0-11113 GCA_035256645.1 Thermodesulfobacteriota bacterium
TTCCAAGAGATCAGCTTTTTGATCAGAAGGGAAAGAAAAAAATCTTTTTTTCTGCCAAACATGTCGGGCAACCGAATTGAAAACGCGTTTGACATCAGGAGACCGAATAATGTATAATAAACAGAGAATAACCAACCAGATAGCCAGCGAAAAATGGGGGAGACCTCTTTCTTAATTCCCATCATTATGAAAAATAGAAACTTTATATTGTCTCTGGTATCCGTTGCGAACTTTCATACCCACGGCTTGTCTTCTCATGTTTAAGTAATGAAGAGAAAAGGTCTCCTTACTTAGTTTTAAGAAGAGACTTTTATGGAAAATTTTAAACAATAAAGAAAGGAACGTTACTATGAGAAAGCTTTTTCTTTACCGCTATTTAAACTTGTCGTGCACGGTTGTTTTTTTATTTGCTGTGCTTTTGTGTGCCTGTGGTAAATCGAGCGAACAACCAAAAGAATCTGAGCAGGTTTCAGCGCCAACTCCTCCGCCGGCGCTTTTCCCAGTCGTTGAAGCTCCTCAAGGACCTTTAGACTTACGAACAGCGATCATCCAGGTTGCCCAACAGACGATCCCGGCAGTAGTGCACATTGAGGTGACTGAGCGTCAAACAGCGCCCAATCCTTTCGGTCCCTTCGAAAATGATCCCTTTTTCCGGTTTTTCTTTCCTGACATCCCTCGAGAGCAGAAACGGGAATTGAAGGGGATCGGGACCGGCATCCTCCTCGACACTAAAGGTCATATTCTTACGAATAATCATGTGGCCGGAGGGGCAACCAAGATTCAGGTGCTTCTCGCTGATGGTAAAACCTTTCCGGGAAAATTAGTGGGGGCTGACCCAAAAACCGACTTGGCAGTCATTCACATCGAAGCCAAAGAACCGCTTCCGTATGTTACCTTCGGTGACTCTGACAAAGTGCAAGTAGGAGAGTGGGTAGTTGCCATTGGGCATCCCCGGGGTTTGGACCAGACGGTCACCCAGGGGATCATCAGCGCGAAACACCGCACTGGTATTACTGATCCTAACTCATATCAAGATTTTCTTCAGACTGACGCGGCAATAAATCCCGGCAATAGTGGCGGGCCTTTACTTACTCTTGCGGGGAGCGTAATCGGCATCAATGCCGCAATCATCTCCCAATCAGGAGGTTATGAAGGAATCGGCTTTGCCATCCCCAGCAATATGGCCCTCCATGTTGCCAATGCTCTCATTGCCCGGGGTAAAGTGGAGCGCGGGTGGTTGGGCGTAAGCGCCCAGGACCTTACCCCGGACCTTGCCCAGTCGTTTGGATTGGGGTCTTCCAAAGGAGCTTTGATTGCCGAGATAACAAAAGATGGACCAGCGGATAAAGCGGGTATCAAACGGGGCGATGTGGTGCTTGCTTATAAAGGCAAGGAAACCCCTGATGCCAGTACCCTGAGAAATGAAGTAGCCAATACTCCTATTGACGAGCAGGTAACAATAACCATCTGGCGTGATAAGGAACGGAAAGAAATTATGGTCACTGTTGGGAATTTAGAAAGTGTCACTAAAATAACCCGTGCGTCCCTAAAAGAAAGGTTAGGGGGAGAATTTCGAGCAGTGACTTCGGAGGAAGTAAAAAAATATAATCTGGAATCACAATCAGGAGTGGTGATTACCTGGGTGGATCCCAAGGGAGCGTCAGCTGAAGCCGGCTTTGAGGTGGACGACATTATTTTTGGTATCAATGGTCAGCCGATTGATGACCCATCAACCTTTGCTGAACTTATCAGCAAAGTTCCTCCTCGTCAAAAATTGGCGGTTCTGATCCTGGACCACCGAACGGGGAATGCCACCTATGCCCCATTGGTAGTGAGATAAAATTGACGGCTTCGTAAAAAGTCCCGCCTATGGGCGGGGGATAATGATCTGGAGCGCGCCATCTGCGGCGTTGCCCCCTGTGCGTTGCACGGGGACATCTGATGTAGGGACACGTTGCAACGTGTCCCTACCGCTGTGCCGTCTGATTTTTGACTTTTTACGGCTTCATCAAATTTGCTTCTTAAAATTTAGAAGGGAGTTTTCTTTCCTAAGTGGAAATGTTTACTGCCAAGAGCTATGTCGAGTTAATTGCCTTTGGTTTTGGCACGGGGGTTTATGGTACCCTCATTGGGGCAGGGGGAGGTTTTGTGTTAATGCCCTTGTTGGTTTTACTGTATCCCCAGCAGAATCCGGAAAGGCTCACCGGCATCTCGTTAGCGGTAGTTTTTTTTAATGCCTTGTCGGGATCCGAGGCTTATGCTCACATGAAACGGATTGATTACCGCTCAGGAATCATTTTCGCTCTCGCCACGATTCCCGGTGCCATTTTGGGAGCAATTCATACCAGTTTTATTTCTCGACGCTTATTTGATTGCCTCTTCGTTATCTTACTGTTGGCATCCTCGACATTTTTGCTCTTCTACCCAAATTTGATTGAACGACCACGTAAAGAGCCTGCTTCTCATCAGAGCGAACGCCACATAGTAGATGCAGCCGGTGTAAGTTATAATTATTCTTTTAACCTCATGATCGGGGTCGTATTAAGCATTTTTGTGGGTTATATTTCAAGTTTTTTAGGGATTGGGGGCGGAATTATCCATGTCCCGGCGCTTGTATATCTCTTGCATTTCCCGGTGCATATTGCTACTGCCACTTCTCATTTTGTATTAGCTATTATGGCGCTTACGGGAACGTTGGTGCATATGGTAATGGGTACCTTTAGCCATGGGGTACATCAGACCATTGCCCTGGCAATAGGAGTAGTGCTTGGCGCTCAACTGGGAGCCTACCTGTCTAACCGGATTAAAGGAACATGGATTATCCGAAGCCTTGCACTTGCTTTGGGTTTTATAGGAGTCAGGATCCTGATGATGCTTTTTCAAGGAAGAACGTAAAATTTTCGATAATAACCTTTATGCAACTCAAAGATGATAAACCTTGGGTCTTTAGTTTCTACGTATGGGTATCCGGCGCTTTTGGTGGGCACTTTCCTTGAGGGTGAAACCATTTTGGTAATCGCCGGTTTTTTGGCGCATCGCGGTTACCTCGAACTTCCCTGGGTTATTGTCGTCGCTTTCCTGGGAACCTTCGCAGGAGATCAGCTCTATTTCTGGCTTGGTTGGACAAAAGGAGCGGATTTTCTGATGAGGAGACCCTCCTATCGAGTCCGGGTTGAGAAAGCCCAGAATCTTCTTGAAAAGTATCAAAAGCTCATCATCTTAGGATTCCGTTTTGTTTACGGACTTCGCACAGTAACACCTTTTGCCATTGGTCTGAGTAAAAGTGATGCCAAAGAGTTTATTGTGCTTAATGCGACTGGTGCGATGGTGTGGGCAATGATAGTGGGCAGCGGAGGTTATTTGTTTGGCAATGCTTTGGAGATTATCATTGGCGACATCAAGCACTGTGAATTGGAAATCTTGGCTGCCATAGCTATTACCGGCGTCATGGTGTGGTTGGTGCATTTTTATCGCCATCGGATGTCAAAAACACTTGCACGGTAATCATAAAACACCAGAACAAAATCTTCATGGTTATGACCAAGACAAAATTCCTTCATAGCATCGGCCCGCTTGTAGGGGTGCTCCTTTTTACTGTGGCCCTCTGGGTCCTGCATAACGAACTTAAGACCTACCACCTTCACGATATTCTTCAGCGTACGAGGGAACTTCCCGTCCATCAGGTTGGGTTTGCTTTTTTGCTCACGGTGCTCAGTTATCTCATTATGACGGGATACGACACGTTGGCCTTACGGTACATCCAAAAACCACTTCCCTACAACAAAACCGCTTTCGCTTCTTTTGTCGGCTATTCCTTTAGCAACAACATCGGGCTTTCTATGTTGGCCGGAGGTTCGGTCCGGTTTCGTCTTTATTCGGCGTGGGGACTTTCAGTGATTGATATTACCAAGGTAGTTCTTTTTTGTACTGCCACCCTCTGGCTCGGATTCTTAACACTTTCCGGCGTAATTTTTCTTATTGAACCACTTGCCATTCCCCAGGCGCTTCACCTTCCTTTTCCCTCTGTTCAGACCCTGGGGGTGATTGCCCTGGTTCCGGTAGTAAGTTTCTTTTTTGTCAGTCTTTTACGAAAGCGATCGCTCACCATTCGCGACTGGGAGTTCACCATCCCTTCCTTTAAGCTTTTGAGCGCTCAAATAACCGTTGCGTTGTTTGATTGGTTTATAGCGGGGTGCGTGCTCTATGTTCTTTTGCCGGTTTCACCGAATCTTTCATTTCTGGGAGTGCTCGGAGTATTTCTTTTGGGACAACTCGCGGGCCTGGCAAGCCAAATTCCCGGTGGGCTCGGGGTTTTTGAGACCGTAACGATTCTCCTCTTATCGCCAACGCTTCCTGCTTCTGAACTTCTCGGTTCCCTTTTAGTTTATCGAGGCATGTACTATATCCTCCCGCTTCTCATTGCCGCAATTTTGCTTGGCGCTCAGGAGATGCTTCAAAAAAAGGAAGGAGTGAAGCGGATCGCGCGTTTTTTCGGCCAATGGGTTTCGGAATTGCTTCCCCCGGTGTTTGCTTTTACGACGTTTGTAGGCGGGACGATTCTCCTTTTTTCGGGAGCAACCCCAGGGGTGGGCTGGCGTTTTGCCTGGCTTAAGGATTTTCTTCCCTTGCCCGTCGTAGAAGTCTCTCACTTTCTGGGGAGTATCATCGGTATCGGTCTTCTGCTCCTTGCTCGAGGCTTGCAGCGCCGGATTGATGCCGCTTATATTTTAAGTTCGATTTTGTTAGGGGCGGGAATTGTAATTTCCTTCCTTAAGGGGTTTGATTATGAAGAGGCGGTTATTCTTACTGTCATGCTTGGCGCTCTTTTGCCCTGTCACCGGTATTTTTATCGGAAGGCCTCTTTTTTCAATGAAAGTTTTACTCCAGGCTGGACTGCGGCTATTATCTTGGTTCTGGTGTGCTCCGTTGCATTGGTTCTTTTTTCGTACAAACATGTGGACTATTCTCATGACCTTTGGTGGAGCTTTACCCTTTATGGTCACGCCTCCCGGTCACTCCGGGGAGTTGTTGGGGCGATTGGGGTTGCGCTCTTTCTTTCGATGGCACGACTTCTCCGGCCCGCTCCAGTGAAATCAACATCTCCCGGAATAGATGATCCGGAAGTGGTAAGGCGTATTGTTCAACAGTCACCTCAGACTTACGCTCATCTGGCACTGCTCGGTGATAAGACTTTTCTTTTCAACGAAAAACGGAATGCTTTTATTATGTACAACACCTCCGGACGAAGCTGGGTCACCATGGGAGATCCGATTGGCCCGGAGGAGGAAAGGCGTGAACTTATCTGGCGTTTCCGGGAGATGTGTGACTGTTACGATGGATGGACCGTTTTTTATGAAGTAGGGACCCAAAACATTCCTCTCTACCTTGATCTTGGGCTTGCCTTCCTTAAAATCGGCGAGGAGGGGCGGGTTTGGCTGCCGGGTTTTTCTTTAGAAGGAAATGCCCGCAAAGGATTCCGCCATACCCTTAATAAACTTGAAAAAGAGGGTTGCCTGTTTGAGGTTATTTTGCCGGAAAACCTTCCTTCTCTGCTTCCTGATTTACGGAATATTTCCGATGCTTGGCTCAAGGAGAAAAACACGCGGGAAAAAGGATTTTCGCTCGGATTTTTTGACGAAGAATATTTGAAACAATTTCCTGCTGCCGTCATCCGTAAAGACAAGAAAATAATTGCTTTTGCCAACATCTGGCAAGGAGCAGAACAAGAGGAACTCTCTCCTGATCTTATGCGCCATTTATCTGATGCTCCCAACGGAATTATGGACTATCTTTTCCTCCATCTCATGCTTTGGGGCAAAGAAGCGGGATATAAATGGTTTAGTCTGGGAATGACGCCATTCGCGGGTATGGAAGACCACGCCCTTGCCCCGCTCTGGAATCGGCTGGGAGCTTTTATTTTCACCTACGGAGAATATTTTTATAACTTCCAGGGATTACGGCAATACAAACAAAAATTTGACCCTCAGTGGGAGCCCAAATACATAGCTTCTCCTGGTGGCCTTGCCTTGCCCGGCATTATTACGAATATCGCTTCGCTGATTTCCGGAGGTATGAAGGGAGTGATTACAAAATGAAACGGATAGCGCTCTTTATGCTTGTTATCATGATGGGAGGAATGGTCACCACCGCCCGCGCTGAAGAAGAGACCGTGCAGTTCGGTCGGTTCGGTACCGTCCACCTTGTTCGTACCTCCCCCCAGCCGTCCCATATCGCCCTTTTTATGTCCGGCGATGGCGGAGGATGTGAACAGCGGATGGTTGACATGGCGCACGCGTTTGCTGATCTTGATACGCTTGTGGTGGTGATTGATATTAACTATTACCTCAAGGAACTGGAAAAATCAGGCGATGGCTGTGCGTATCCTGCTGCCGATCTGGAGATGCTGAGCAAATTTATTCAAAAAAAGCTTAACCGGCCCCGGTATGTGCTACCGCTCTTGATTGGTTATTCTTCAGGCGCAACGTTAGTGTACGCGGTCCTGGCGCAGGCTCCGCCGAATACCTTTTGCGGCGCGATCAGTCTGGGTTTTTGCCCTGACTTTTTCCCTGACATTGTTGCTTTGCACAAACCTCTTTGTCGAGGATATGGTCTGGAGTGGAAGACTGCGCCGCGTAAGAAGGGATGTGTATTTTTACCGGCCGCGAATCTTCAGGTTCCCTGGATTGTTTTGCAAGGTATTACTGACCAGGTTTGTGAGCCGGCGACTACTAAGGCCTTTGTGAAGCAGGTAAAAGGAGGAGAAATCATTTTGCTGCCCACGGTGGGACACGGCTTTTGTGATCCGCCAAAGTGGATGCCGCAGGTGAAACCCGCGTTCCTTCGCGTGGTAGCCAACGACAAGCCGACGCAAATTTTGCAGCCATTATCATTAAAAGACCTCCCGCTGGTTGAGGTTCCGTCACAAGGACCCCAAGCCCATAACGTTCTGGCGGTGGTCATAAGCGGTGATGGTGGCTGGGCAGGGATTGATCGCGATATCGCGAATACCCTCTCGAGCAAAGGGGTCTCGGTAGTGGGGTTAAACTCCCTTCAATATTTCTGGAAACGGCGCACCCCCGAAGAATCCTCCCGGGATTTGGAAAGGATTATCAGCCACTATCTTGTCCACTGGAGAAAAGAACACGTCATCCTCATCGGATATTCTCTGGGCGCGGATGTTCTTCCCTTTATGGCGAACCGTTTGCCGCGTGAGGTGCTCGATCACGTATCGCTTATCGCTCTGCTTGGCCCGGATGAAAAGATTGACTTTGAATTTCACCTTTCGTACTGGCTGGGAGGCCAGTCGGGGGGAAAAGCCCACCCGGTTCTCCCGGAGGTGGAAAAACTGAAAGGCAAAAAGATTCTCTGTTTCTGCGGAGATCAAGAAACTGATTCCCTGTGCCACAAAATGGATACCAGCCTGGCAAAGATAATTACCCTTAAAGGAGGGCATCATTTTGGTGGTGATTACGAGGGGATTACGGAAACGTTTTTGAAGGAATCGCCACTCCTGATGGACACCTTTGAAAGGAGGAACAAATGATTCGCAAACCACACGAGATGGTGGTCTGTCAGATTTGCAAAGAAAAGAAAAAGCTAAACGAGGTTTTGTCCGGTGAGCTTGTCCGTCCTTCGATTGTGGCGATGATCCAGAAGAAGCATCCCGATTGGTCTTCCGAGGGATTTATCTGTCGTTCTGACCTCAATCATTTCCGTACCGAGTATATCCAAAGCCTGGTGGAAAAAGAAATGGGCGAACTTTCAACTTTGGAATTGGATGTCATGAAAAGCATGAAGGATCAGAGGCTGCTCGCCAAAAATGTCAATGTTGAATTTGATCGAAAATTGACCCTCGGTGAACGGTTGGCCGACAAGGTTGCCGAATTCGGGGGAAGCTGGCGCTTTATCATCACCTTTTTTATTGTTATGGTGATGTGGATAATAATGAATTCAGTCCTATTGCTTCGGAAACCATTTGACCCTTATCCGTTTATTCTTCTCAACTTGGTTCTTTCCTGCTTGGCTGCCATCCAAGCCCCGATCATTATGATGAGCCAGAACCGGCAAGAAGCTAAAGACCGCCTGCGATCCGAACAGGATTACCAGATAAACCTCAAGGCCGAACTGGAAATTCGTTATTTACATGAAAAGATAGACCACCTCCTGGCGCAACAATGGCAACGGCTGGTAGAGATTCAGCAAATTCAGATGGATTTAATGGAAGAGCTTGTCCGCAAAACTCCGCGGGAATTAGGTGGTTAAATAAAACTTATTGGAAAAATTAAGATTTATTAGTTTATAGGTAGGGACTACACATTTACTTGAGGTGTTGAATTTTTTCCACACCCAAGCACTATGCTAAACATAAGAGAAAAAGTTTTACCTAAATCAGCTCCTTTCTCAAGCGGCAAATTTCTGCTGCAGACGTTGAATGAGATCATTCATAGAAACTTCCATTTCTTGGAGATACCGCCGGAATTCTTTTTTATCCGTATCCGCAATTTCCCGCCGAAGCTCAGGGAGGTATCTCACCAGAATGTCCCGCAGCATTTCCGCCTCTTGAGGAGTCAGTTCAAACTGCGGCATGAGCGCCTTCCTTTCTTTTTTGTCTGCATGCCTGCAAATATTTAAATTTCTCTTATTTTACTATATCAAAAAAATTTGAAAAGGCAAACCGGTTCAAGGGGCTTTACTTTAAGTTTAAACCAATGAGAAGGGGAGTTTCGTTTGTTGGTAAAAGGAAGGATAGTTGCTTGAGAGTTTAAGTCCTCTCAAATTTTCTTTCATTTTTTCCCTTGAGTTATTGTTTTCCGGATGGCAATAAGATTTTAATCAATTTCCTTAATCACCTGACCGTGGGAAGTAAAAGAAACACCTTGTTGACCCTTAGTGCCAATCATTATTGCCTCGATTAAAGGCGCGCTGACATTACTTTTTGATTCCCATTTTACAATAAAACTAGCGCCTGAACCCCCGCTCTTATCGGATTCTTGAATAATGACACGAGTTGAAGTCAGGGGATTAAGCTTTAAATGTTTCTGGAGGTAACCTTTAAGAAGTTTCCCTTCTGAGTCATAATAATTTATTGATGTTATGGTAATCGGAAAATCAGGATCAGTATTCCTTATACTGAGCGTTGCCGTTAGGTCAAGAGGATGCTCCTCCCGGTCACCATGATAAATATGAGAATAAATCGGGACATAAACCATCTGGCCTCGGTATCGTTTAACTTCCGCTAAAGTATAATTTGTGATGAGTAGCGCATTAACAGCAACGACAAACCCTAAAAAAAATAAACACTTTTTTACATAATTTTTTGGTATCATTTTTTCTCCTTGAAACTTTGTGGATAACTTTGTATGTCCTTCTAAGTGTGTTTCTGGCATAACCAAAGCGGTTGTGTTTTTTATTAAAACGGGTTTTATCACAAGTAGAGTAAAATACGACTGCCCACTTTTTTCATCCTCTATTTTCCACTTGCTTTGGAACAGGCTGTGTCAATTTTTGAAAGGCGTCACGTTGTTGTAAATTGCCCATTACGCCTATTAAATCACCACCGACGAAGCGATAGGCGATGTCGGGATTTGGGAATACTGTTCCGTCACGGATTACCCCAACTACCGAGACCCCCGTTCGGTTGCGAATATCCAGCTCGTGAATAGTCCGTCCGATGAAGGGACTATCGCCTGAAAGCGTGACCCAGCTTAATTCTAAGAGGTGAGCCGCCTTTTGTAGTTGAGTAATAGTGTGATATTTGTCATGGATTTGATACAACGGGGCGTATAAACTTTGACGTACTTTATCAGTAAAGTGAAAAATTTCCGTAGCGGGAATATTTAAATAAAGCAGAGCTTGGCGCGTAATTTCTAAACCTGCCTCAAACTCTGGTTGCACTACCTCACTTACCCCTAAGCTATGCAATGTCTTCATCTGTTCTATTCCCTCGGTCCGGGCTACTATGTGTAGTTGCGGGTTAAGTTGTCGGGCGGATTTGACAATGGTTTGGGTAACGATCGTCGCCGGAATTGTGATAAGCAACAGGTGTGCATGTTCAATTTCGGCTGCTTTCAAGACGATGGTTTGGCTGGCATCACCATAAACAAGAGGAAAACCAGCTCCCCGTGCCTGGTCAAGCCGTTGATGATCTAACTCGATAACCACGAAAGTTACTTTTAAAGACTGTAAAATTTGTGCTACATAGTGTCCTACTCGTCCCCCCCCGGCAATCACCACATGGTCGTGCAGCCCGGTTTGAGGCAGGTTGAGGGTTTGTAAGGGTTCATGCTTGAACCACCGCTTGCGAAGTGCGTAGAGTGGCGCGGTCAAACCAGAAATGAAGGGCGTTAGCATCATCGTCACAATAGCGGTGGTAAGCATAAGGGAATAGATCTCTGGATTAAGGGCGTTGGTTTTAAGACCAATTTGCGCTAACAGAAAAGAAAACTCACCAATTTGAAAAAGCCCCAGCCCTACCGCAAAGGGAATAACATTAGCGTAACCAAATAAACTGACCAATGTTCCGAAGATCAGTGCCTTTCCTATGGTTACCAGCACTATCATGATCAGTATTAACCCCGCATTGGCAATCAAAAAACCGGGATCTAACAACATTCCCACCGAGACAAAGAAAAGTAAACCAAAAAGGTCGCGCAAGGGTATAATGTCACTGAGGGCTTGATGGCTGTATTCTGATTCGCTCAGAACCATGCCGGCCACGAAAGCCCCAAAAGCAAAGGAAAGGCCAAAAAGGTATGTGGCATACCCTACTCCCAGGCCAGTGGCGGTAACGGCTAAGAGGAAAAGTTCGCGCGAGTTCCCTTTGGCAATATAGGCCAGCATGCGCGGGATAATCCGCGTGCCAAATAAAACTATTAAGACGAGGAAGCACGCCGACTTCAAAACAGCCAATCCAAAGAGAGGCAGGCCTGCTTCCGGATTCTGGAGCTGGGGTAAGATAATCATGAGGGGCACGACCGCTAAATCTTGAACAATCAACATCCCGATCATTACCCGGCTGGAAAGCGTACCGAGCAATCCTCTATTCATCAAGGTTTTCAACATGACCATCGTGCTGGATAGAGAGATCAATGCTCCTACCCACAGTGAAGGTAGC
>DATEXU010000033.1:0-5067 GCA_035256645.1 Thermodesulfobacteriota bacterium
GGAATTCGATGCCCCCACCAAATCTGCCGCGAGATGCACCAGTCGCGGATATTTTCCATCCACTCAAAATAGGTTTTTTCCCAAACCGAGGGGATGATCCGGGTCCTGCCTTCTTTGACAGCGGCAATTGCAGGTTTGGCCAGAGGGGTGGTTTTAACGAACCACTGTTTAGAAAGAAAAGGCTCAATAACCTCGTTACACCGGTAGCAGTATCCGATATTGTGGACATAGGTTTCGACTTTTTTCAAAAGCTTCTGAGCGGTTAAATCTTCAACAACTTTTTCCCGGCAGGCAAAACGCTCTAAGCCATTATAGGGGCCGGCATTTTTATTCATCCGGCCAGACTCATCCATCACCTTGATTATGGGCAGGTTGTGTCGGGAGGAAACATCAAAGTCATTAGGGTCATGGGCAGGGGTGATTTTCAGAGCGCCGGTGCCAAAACTTTTATCAACGTACTCGTCACCAATAACGGGAATAACCCGATCCATTAAGGGCAAAAGCACTTCTTTGCCGATCAAATTTCGGTACCGTTTATCGTCAGGATTGACAGCTACCGCGGTATCGCCCAACATGGTTTCCGGTCGGGTCGTTGCCACAATAAGGGTCTTTTTTCCTTTTTTTAAAGGGTAATGAATAAAATAGAATTTTCCTTGCGTTTCTTTATATTCGACCTCAAGATCAGAAAGGGCGGTATGGCAACGAGGGCACCAGTTAATGATATAGTCTCCCCGGTAAATAAGGCCTTCCTCATACAAGCGAACAAAAACCTCCCGGACTGCCTGACTGAGGCCTTCATCCATGGTAAATCTTTCCCGGGCCCAGTCACACGATGCTCCTAATCGTTTTAATTGTTCAACAATAATCCCCCCGTGTTCTTTCTTCCATTGCCAGACCCGCTCAATAAACTTTTCCCGTCCCAGACTTTTCCGGGTCTTTTTCCCTTTTGCAAGTTCTTTTTCCACCACGTATTGGGTGGCAATGCCGGCATGGTCAGTTCCGGGAAGCCAAAGAGTATTTTTCCCGTCCATCCGATGGAACCGAACGAGGATATCCTGGAGGGTATTATTTAAAGCATGTCCCATATGAAGCGAGCCCGTGACATTTGGGGGAGGGATCACAATGGAATACGGTTTAGAGGAGGACTGTTCGTCGGCGTGAAAAAAACCCTCATTCTCCCAAAGGGTATACCACTTTTGCTCGATCGGATGCGGGTCATAGGTTTTTGGCAGTGAGAAATCATCCATAATTTTGTTCGATTACAACAGCAAAAATAGATTAAAAATTTAAAAGGGGATTATAATCGTACCTATAACCCCCAGCTGCTCTATCCAAAGACGATAATCTTGACGGCTTCGTAAAAAATCCATCTGCGGCGTTGCGCTGCATCCTCAGTCATTGCGGCGTACAGGTAAGTACGCCTCATTCCGTCGGATTTGCGTGCCTTGCATCTGCAGTTTTTTACTGTGCCGTCTGATTTTTGATTTTTTACGGCTTCATCAAGCTTAAGCAAAAAAAGAAAAGACTCAAGCCGTTCTTTGCAGGTAATGGCTACCATAATACCCATCAGGTGTCAAGTTGTTTTGGCTCTCCGCATTCCTCGTGACAGGCGTTCGGCTCTTAGTTTTTACTGACGGAAGGTTTCCGTGCAAGAAGGCTTATCTTTCTTGATTAAAGCTTTCAAGTACTGAAAAATAATAAAAAAATAATTTTTCATAATAAGAAAGGATAGTAGGCATATTTTTCTTTATATTTTTATCCTTGCTTATTAAAAAAAATAGAGTAAACTGATTTTTATTAGCACTCAAACAAGGAGAGTGCTAATGTGTTTTTTAAAAAAATTATGAAGTTATAAAAAAAATTTTGGGTAAGGACTTGACAAATAAAAAATAGGCTTTATTAATCTTACCTCGAAAAAACACCTTTCAAAACCAATTCCTTTTTAACCCTGAACAACAAATTATAAGGAGGTATTTTAGCCATGAAGATCAGACCGTTACAAGATCGAGTTATCGTAAAGCGGGTCGAAGAAGAGGAGAAAACAAAAGGCGGTATTATTATTCCGGATACAGCCAAGGAAAAACCCCAAGAGGGTCAAATTATTGCCGTGGGACCGGGTAAAGTTACTGATGACGGGAAAAAGATTCCCATGGAGGTTAAGGCAGGAGACCGAGTTCTTTTTGGGAAATATTCGGGCTCCGAAATCAAAATGGATGGTGAAGAGCATTTAATTATGCGCGAAGATGATATTCTTGGAATCATTGAAAAATAAACCTAATGTAAACCCAATGAACTATAGGAGGGAAGTCAGATGTCAAAAGAGATTAAGTATGATCAAGAGGCACGCAATTTAATTTTAAAAGGGGTAAATGCCCTGGCCAATGCGGTCAAGGTAACCCTGGGGCCCAAGGGCCGGAACGTGATTTTGGAGAAAAGCTGGGGCGCGCCCACAGTAACAAAAGACGGCGTTACCGTAGCGAAAGAGATTGACCTGGAAAATAAATTTGAAAACATGGGAGCCCAGATGGTAAAAGAGGTTGCCAGCAAGACCAGTGATGTTGCCGGAGACGGGACGACCACTGCTACCGTTTTAGCACAGGCAATCTACCGTGAGGGTTCCAAGTTAGTTGCTGCCGGCCATAATCCCATGGATATAAAGCGGGGGATTGACAAGGCAGTGGAAAAGATAGGGGAGGAGCTTAAGAAACTAAGCAAACCCACGAAAGAGCAGAAAGAGATTGCTCAGGTGGGAACGATTTCAGCCAACAATGATCCGAGCATTGGAAACATTATTGCCGAGGCCATGAGCAAAGTGGGTAAAGAAGGAGTCATCACGGTAGAAGAAGCAAAGACCATGGAGACTTCGTTGGATATCGTCGAGGGAATGCAGTTTGACCGAGGTTATTTATCTCCTTATTTTGTAACCGACCCTGAGCGGATGGAGTGTGTGCTGGAAGATCCGTACCTTCTTTTAAACGAAAAGAAAATAAGCAACATGAAAGACCTTCTTCCTTTGCTGGAACAGGTTGCACGGACCAATAAGCCATTGCTGATTTTGGCTGAGGATGTTGAAGGCGAAGCCCTGGCTACATTGGTGGTCAACAAGTTGCGGGGCACCCTAAAGTGCGCTGCGGTTAAAGCCCCGGGGTTTGGCGATCGGAGGAAAGCAATGCTTGAGGATATTGCTGTGCTTACCGGCGGTCGCATGATCGCGGAGGACCTCGGCATTAAACTCGAAAGCCTAAAGGTTGATGATTTAGGCCGGTGCAAGCGCGTTACCATTGATAAAGACAACACCACCATCGTTGAGGGTATTGGAAAGAAGGGTGATATTGAGGGAAGGATTAAACAGATCCGCGCCCAGATTGAAGAGACTACCTCTGACTATGATAAAGAAAAATTACAAGAACGTTTAGCAAAACTGGTTGGCGGGGTTGCGGTGATCAATGTCGGCGCCGCCACCGAGACCGAGATGAAAGAAAAGAAGGCTCGCGTGGAGGACGCTCTCCATGCTACCCGCGCGGCAATTGAGGAAGGGGTTGTTCCTGGCGGCGGTGTTCCCCTCATTCGCTGTATTGCGAAGCTGGACGCGCTGAAACTCGAGAATCCGGAACAACAGGCTGGTGTAAATATTATTAAGAAGGCCTTGGAAGAGCCTTTACGGTGGATTGCCCAGAATGCCGGCTTTGACGGGTCGGTAGTCATAGAGAAAGTAAAAACCGGCGAAGGTTCCTTTGGGTTTAATGCTCAGAGCGATAAGTTTGAAGATTTGGTTGCCGCAGGAATCATTGACCCAACCAAGGTAGTGAGAACCGCGCTCCAAAATGCTGCCAGTGTGGCTGGTTTGCTTATCACCACTGAGGCGTGCGTGGCGGAAAAACCTAAAGAGAAAGAAAATTCCCCAATGCCTCCAGGAGGAGGGATGGGTGGAATGGGTGGCGGAATGGGCGGAATGTATTAAAATCATCGGGTGAATAAAAAAAGGCCCTCTTCCTGAGGGCCTTTTCATTTTTACCCCAGCAGTCTGTTGAAAAACTCATGAAACATACAATGTCATGCTTGGTTCAGCATCCCTGCCTGCGGCAGGCAGGCAATAAGATCAAGATGCTATGTCACCCTGAACCAGGTTCAGGGTGACAAAATAATAGTTTTTCAACAGCCTGCTAAACGCATCATTTTTTAAAAAGGGATATCCTCATCTTTTGCGGGTTCCTCCGCATAAGAGGGCTCCTCTTTGTTCTCTTTGTCGGAAGCTTTACTTCCCCCGGCGGAGCCTAACATCTGCATTACCGTGGCGACTATCTCCGTGGTCGTTCTCTGATTTTTATCCTTGTCTTCCCAGGTGCGGGTCTGAAGTCTTCCTTCAATATAAACCTGCTTGCCTTTAGCTAAATATTCTCCGCATATTTCTCCGAGTTTTCCAAAAGCCACAATGCGGTGCCATTCGGTGCGTTCTTCTTTCTCTCCGTTCGGATTATTCCACCGTTCGCTGGTGGCCATTCTGAAATTTGCTACCGCGGTTCCGTTGCTGGTATACCGGATTTCAGGGTCAGCGCCCAGGCGGCCAAGTAAAATTGCTTTATTTACTCCTGCCATCATACCCTCCATTTTGATAGGTTTCTGAAATTAGGGTTAATTCTAACAGGGAATTAAAAAAAATCAAGCCTGCTGTTTACCCCGTTAGAAATGTCTCGTGCGGAAGCATGGGGTAAACTTAAAAATTTTTACACTTTTTCAAAGGGGATAACTCCCGTTAGAAGATTTTCTAACGGGGTAAATGCCTCGTATGAAATTTTTTTAACGGGGTTTACCACTCGTAGGATAAACCCCTATCCTTGGGAATTCTTCCTATAAAAATGAGGTAGTTGCTCTATTGACAGGGATTGCAATTTTTGTTACCCCGAAAATATATGTTATCAACCCTCCCTTTCTAAAAGAGGTTTTTACCAATCCCCCCTCTTTCGAAAGAGGGCTTAGGGGGAGTTCATAATTTAAAACTGGGGTATTAATTCTGTCATTCCCACTTGCCTGCCCTCGAAGTCCTTAATCGGGGGATGCGGAATCCAG
>DATEXU010000034.1:0-3042 GCA_035256645.1 Thermodesulfobacteriota bacterium
CAGCAGGTTTCATGCTTAAAAACCCAAAACCAGCTCCTCATAAATTTGCTCGGCCAACTCGTTAGCAATTTTCTGAAAAGCTACTTTTTTGGTTGCTTCGGTTAAGGCAATATCTTCAGAAGAAACTTTATAGTCTTCATCACTGGTTAAGGAGGGTTTTCTCCAAATGGTTTCACTCGTGTTATTATTTTTTAACGTAAGATCGAGCGTGATATACGCCCGGTATTCAAGAACCTTGTCTTGCGCGGAATAAGCAATCGTTGAAGTTCGGAAGTTTTTAACGATTCCATAAAGCGTGGCATCTGCTCCGTGAGAAAGGATAGTGAATTTTTTATTTTTGATAAACTCGTTAATCAGAGCACGGGTAAAATAGGATTCAATATTTGCCTCATAGGTTTCGTTTTGGAAAAAGGGAATGGAGATTGAGGTTATCTCTCCCGGGAGATTGTTGTAATCAGAGGCAAAATGGTACCCCCCACAACCATTGCTGAAAACGAAAAAAAGGATAAAAATGACAAACACCTTGACAATCGATTTTTGATCACATGAATTCATTGCACCACCATATTAATCAGTTTTCGGGGAACATAAATTATTTTAACAATCTTTTTTCCTTCTGTCCATTGTTTCGTTCGTTCATCATTTTGGGCTAAGGTTTTGATCTCCTCTTCCGGCGTGTTGACGGGTACGGTTATTTGACTCCGCAGTTTTCCGTTAATCTGGATGACTATGACCATCTCTTCTTTTTTGGCAACTTCCGGGTCATAGGATGGCCAGGCTTGTTTGCTGATGCTTGCCGTATGTCCTAAAATCTGCCAAAGTTCTTCAGTGATATGGGGACTGACCGGGTAAAGGAGGAGCACAATGGTTTCCACGGTTTCCCTTAAGATTTGGTTTTTAAAGGGGCTCTCGACGGAATTTACGTCAAACTGATACAGGGTGTTGACAAGCTCCATGATCGCGCTGATCGCGGTATTGAAGTGGAAGCGTTCTTCAAGGTCTTCGGTTACTTTTCGGATAGTCTGATGGGTTTTCCGCCGGAGATTTTTTAAAGTTTCAGGCAGGTCTTCTTTCCCGTGATAGGGTTTAACATCCTTCACGGTTTCCGCGTGCGCCTGGATTATCCGCCAGACCCGGCCCAAAAACCGAAAAGCTCCTTCCACGCCCAGGTCGTTCCAGTCCAGATCTTTTTCCGGAGGCGCGGCAAAAAGGCAGAAAAGGCGGATAGTATCCGCGCCGTGCTGTCCGATAAGTTCGTCGGGATCGACGACATTTTTTCTGGATTTGGACATTTTTTCCGTGCGCCCGATTTCAACTGCTGATCCGCACACAGTGCATTTCCCTTCCTCAACTTCTTTGGGAAAGAGCCAGCCATGCTGTGGACACCGGGTGGTCTCCTTATGCACCATACCCTGGGTAAGCAGATTGGTAAACGGTTCATCTTGTTGTGCTATCCCTAAGTCTCTGAGAATCTTGGTATAGAACCGGGCATAGAGAAGGTGAAGGATGGCATGCTCAATGCCCCCGATATATTGGTCGACCGGCATCCAATAGTTAACTTTATCTTTATTCAAGGGGCCGTTATCATAGCGAGGACACGCGTAGCGGAGAAAATACCAGGATGACTCCACGAAGGTATCCATAGTATCAGTCTCCCGGCGGCCGGGTCGTGAACAACGTGGGCAAGGAGTATTAACAAAAGCAGAGCTTAACGCAAGAGGAGATTGCCCGGTCTCGAGCATTTTCACGTCGAGAGGCAAAACCACGGGTAAGTCTTTTTCGGGAACCGGGACGATTCCGCACTCATCACAGTAAATCATAGGAATGGGCGTTCCCCAGTAACGCTGACGGGAGATGCCCCAGTCCCGGAGCCGATAACTGACTGTTTTTCTCCCCTTTCCTATCGATGCCAGATAGTCGGTTATTTTAACTCCTGCTTCTTTGTTCGGTATCCCGTCAAACTGTCCCGAATTTACCATGATTCCATCATCCACATATGCGGCCTCCAGATAAATGGGGTCGAGTTTTTCTTCGGGGGGCTGGATGACAATAATGAGCGGAAGCCCATATTTTTTTGCGAACTCAAAATCTCGCTGGTCGTGGGTAGGCACGGCCATGACTGCCCCGGTTCCATATTCCATTAAAACAAAGTTAGCGACAAAGATCGGCATCTTCCGATTCGTCACGGGGTTGATGCAGTATGATCCCGTAAACACTCCTTCTTTTTCTGTATCTTCCGCTGTCCGTTTGCTTAAGTCTTCCCGTTTCATTTTTTCGATAAACTGACGAACGGGGTTCTCTTGAGGAGTGCCGTGAGAGAGGGTTTGGGCAAGGGGATGCTCCGGGGCAAGGCTCATAAACGTCGCGCCGAAGAGGGTATCCGGACGAGTGGTAAAAACCGTGATCTCGCTTTCTCCTTTTTCCAAAGTAAAGCTTATCTCCGCGCCCTCACTTCTGCCGATCCAGTTTTTTTGCATCGTTAAAACCCGTTCCGGCCAGCCGGGAAGTTTATCGCAGTAGTCCAAAAGCTCTTCGGCATAGGCCGTGATCTTGAAAAACCACTGTTGCAAGTCTTTCTGGGCGACTTCCTTGCCACAGCGCCAGCACAAGCCCGCCTCAACCTGTTCATTGGCCAATACGGTCTGACATTTCTCACACCAGTTCACCCACGAACGTTTCCGGTAGGCGAGGCCCTTTTCAAACATTTTGATAAAGATAAGCTGTTCCCACCGGTAGTAGCTCGGATCACACGTAGCCAGTTCCCGCGTCCAATCATAGCTTATTCCCATCCGTTTAAGCTGAGAACGCATGTAGGCAATGTTGTCATACGTCCATTGGGAGGGATGGGTTTTGTGCTCAATCGCCGCGTTTTCCGCGGGGAGGCCAAAGGCGTCCCAGCCGATAGGATGGAGCACGTTAAAGCCTCGCATCGTTTTATACCGGGCGATAACATCTCCGATAGAATAATTTCGGACATGGCCTACATGAATCCGACCGGAAGGATAAGGAAACATTTCCAACAGATAATACTTGGGGTTATCG
>DATEXU010000035.1:0-3373 GCA_035256645.1 Thermodesulfobacteriota bacterium
TATCATCCCGGTCGCTCCCGGACTCGATTGGGAGGAAGTTCAAAACTTAGTGGGTAGTAAGCGCGAAAACATTCGAGTGGTAGAAAACAATATTTATGATGTCATGCGAATTTCTGACGTCGTTATAGTCGCTTCGGGCACTGCAACCATAGAGGCAGCCATAATGGGCGCTCCTATGATTGTGGTTTATCGGGTCTCACCGTTTACCTACCTGCTCGGGAAAATGTTGATTAAAGTAAAAAACATTGGTATGGTAAATATTATCGCCGGAAAAACCGTTGTTCCCGAGTTGATTCAAAGAGATGTAACTCCAGAAAAAATAACCAGCGCTGTTGTCCAGATACTTGAAAACCCGTTCAAACAGGAAGAGATGAAGAAAGAACTCAGCAGCGTTAAAGAAAAAATCGGAAATCCGGGGGCATCTCTTCGAGCTGCTCAAATCATCATCAGTCTTCTTCAAGGGCACGCTTATAATGGAAAACTATAAACGCCTTCTCCGCTACGTTAAGCCTTACTGGCGCCAGCTCTTTATGGCTATGACCTTAATGGGTATCTTTTCTGCCTGTACCGCTGCGTTAGCGTATTTAATGAAGCCGGCGATTGATGAGGTTTTTATCAAAAAAAATGTTCTGATGCTAAAAGTGATCCCCTTCGCCATTATGGGAGTTGTAATTTTAAAAGGAATCGCCGACTATTTACAGGCCTACTTCATGACCTTTGTGGGTTTAAGCGTGATTCGCAACATCCGGGACGAGCTTTATTCCCACCTTCAAAGCCTCTCCATCTCTTTTTTCAGCAAAACTCCGACCGGAACCCTGATTTCCCGGATCACCAGTGATGTTAACCTTGTTCAATCCGCGGTTTCTGACACCATCACCAGCGTTGTAAAAGATTGCTTCACCCTCATCGCACTCACCGGTGTCGTATTTTATCAAGACTGGAAAATTGCTGCCATGGCACTCTGTGTGTTTCCGTGGGCCATCATTCCTATGCAAAAATTCGGAAAAAGAGTCCGCAAATTTTCCTTGCGCGGACAGATAAAAATGGCGGACATCTCCACCCACCTCCATGAAACCATCACCGGCCATCGGATTATCAAGGCCTTTGGCATGGAAGACTATGAAATCCAGCGTTTTGCCGAAGAAAATAAAAAATTTTTTCGCAACATGCGGAAACGAGTGTTAGCCCGGGCCTTATCTTCTCCAATCGTTGAAACGTTTGGAGTGATCGCCATGTCTTTATTCATCTTCTATGGAGGCTTTCGAGTAATCCGGGGAGAACTAACCACCGGGGGTTTCTTCATGATTATGGGTACCTTGGCAATGTGCTATCAGCCGGTCAAGGGGCTCAATAAAGCCAACCAAAGCATTCAGGAAGGTATGGCGGGTGCAGCCCGAATTTTTGCCATCCTTGATACCAAACCGGACATTGTTGATCATCCTGAAGCGATAGAGCTCCCTTCAATCAAATCCGGCATAGAGTTTAAAAACGTTTGGTTTAAATACGAAAAAGATTGGGTGCTAAAGAATATTAACCTTAAGGTCACGGTGGGCGATATCATCGCTTTGGTAGGCCCGAGTGGAGCGGGGAAGACCACCCTGGTTAACCTTCTCCCCCGTTTTTACGATATGCAGGAGGGTCAAATTTTTATTGATGGTCAAGACATCCGGAAAGCAACCATCGCCTCACTCAGGGATCATATCGCCCTGGTCACCCAGCAGACCATCCTTTTTAACGATACCGTAAAGTATAACATCAGTTATGGTAAAGCAGAAAAAGATGAGCAAAAAATTATTGCCGCAGCAAACGCTGCTAATGCGCATCATTTTATCCAGAATTTCCCTCAAGGGTATGATACCATTATCGGAGAGCAAGGCGTAAAACTCTCCGGAGGAGAAAAGCAGAGAATAACGATCGCCCGCGCTATTTTAAAAAATGCGCCGATCCTCATTTTGGACGAGGCAACATCTTCACTTGACAGCGAGTCGGAATTGGAAGTGCAAAATGCATTAGAAAATCTGATGCAAAACCGCACTACCTTTGTGATTGCTCATCGTCTATCAACGATTAAGAAGGCAAACAAAATTGTTGTGATTACGAACGGGGAAATCGTCGGGGAAGGAACCCATGAGGAGTTACTCAAAGAGAACGTGGTTTATAAGAAGCTCTATGAGACCCAATTTTGGGGATATATGTCAAAGCCTGCTGAAGCGATCGAACCAGTCCCCTCAGAGGACAAGACCCGGACGCAAACCACTATTCTCTAAGCTCACCATCTTTTGAACTAATCGCCATGGCAAGAAAAAGATTGAGACCTAAAGTATATAGTGTTGGACCTAAAGATTACATCGCTTATTTTTTTGAACGCCTTTTTTTAGCGTGTTTTATTTTTTTTACGCGGTTTATCCCAATCACCTATCTTTACCCAGTAGCAGCACGTATTGGAAAAATAGGGGCGGTTCTTTCTCCTGCTTATAAACAAAGGATACTGGGAAACCTTACCCTGGCGTTTGGAAAAGAAAAAAAGATAAGCGAGAAGTTGGCTCTTTATCGAGAGTCTACGGTCAATACCATCAAAAACTATTTTGAAATGCTTGCGGCCATCAACGCGCTCAATAAGCGCTACCTTAACAGCGCGATTCAGATTGAGGGGAGGGAGAACCTTCAAGCATCTCTCAAAAAAGGGAGAGGTGTAATCGCCATCGGGGGCCACTTCG
Source organism: Thermodesulfobacteriota bacterium (assembly GCA_035256645.1). Taxonomy (GTDB): domain Bacteria; phylum Desulfobacterota; class WTBG01; order JAGOGO01; family JAGOGO01. The sequence continues at coordinate 2,718 of DATEXU010000035.1, forward strand.
GAAGTTTCAGCCTCGTAGGAATCAAAATACGGGAGCAAGGTTTTCCATTTAATACGGTAGCGCGGGGGATCACTGATCCTTTGCGAAGAAACGTTTATGAAAAATACCGTCGAAAACAAGGCCAGCCATTTATCTATACCCGCACCTCCCGGGAAGCATTTAATATGACCTTGCAAATTCTTAAGAAAAACGAAATCATTTTTCTTATTACCGATGAAAACCGGCGCTTTGGCGGAGTTTTTGTAAATTTTTTTAATCGTCCGGCTTCAACGACCCCGGGCCCAGCGCTTCTCCATCTTCGCACAGGTGCGGATATTATCCCGATTGTTTTGCTCCGCAACCCGGATAATACCCATAAACTGATTATTGAGCCACCCCTGTTGTTCTCTTATAAGGGAAATCATGAGGAGGACGTGAAGGAGATCACCCAGGTAATTACCCACAAGATCGAGGAATACGTCTGCAAATATCCTACCCAGTGGACGTGGACTAACCGGCGTTGGCGCACCCGCCCTCCCGAAGAAAGAGCCAAGGGAAAGACTAATCCTGCCTATCGCCAATATTAACCCTTGGCTTTGAAGACCGGGGTCTCGCCTTTTTGTACTGCAATGTTTCCAGAGCCGCCCGAAGCCCCAAAAGATAGCTGGTGGCCCCAA
>DATEXU010000036.1:0-14849 GCA_035256645.1 Thermodesulfobacteriota bacterium
GACCGGACGCAAACTATAAAAAAGTGGCTTCCCATCTTTCCCTTAGCCGCCATCATGATCTGAAGGAGCCAGCGTTGGAGAAATTTAAAACTATCGAGCTGCCGGTATGATAAAAAGACAGAGGTGAATTTCCGCTTTAAAGCAAGTGGGTTCGCTGATGGAAAGGTCCAGGTAAGTGTTTGACACCAACCAACAGCAAACCATGCGTTGAAAAAATGCGGTCATGTAATTAATTATTCGAGTCTTACATTACATCTGATCACAATCTCATCGAAATATCTTCCCTCTTGACAATTTCGCTCATCTCCAGTAAGAATATATTCACGTGCGCAGTGTGTTAAAAAAACCACAGTGCGGGATTAAAAAATGGGTTTAAAAAAATCCTTATCGGAGAAACCGATGACCTATGAAATCGAAGAAAAAATCAGCCTCATCGCGCAATGGATAAAGGACCATGACCGGATAGTTATCTTCACCGGAGCGGGCGTAAGCACGGAATCAGGAATTCCGGATTTCAGAAGTCCGGGAGGAATTTGGGAGCGCTTTGATCCCAATGAATTTCTTTTTGATAAATTTTTAGCGAGCGAAAAAGTCCGGGAAAAATACTGGCAGTTTCATACGGAGATTTATTATACCATCCTGAAAGCGAAACCGAACCCCGCTCACCGGGCATGTGTAGCGTTAGACCAGATGGGAAAGTTAGACTGTGTGATTACCCAAAATATTGATAACCTCCATCAAAATGCCGGACTTCCCCGGGAGAAGGTAATCGAGCTTCATGGAAATGCCTTACGGGTCACGTGTCTTACCTGTAAAAAAGAATACGACCGCAAAGAGATTCAGAAAAGAGTTGAAGGGGGCGAAGGTGACCTCCGGTGTGATGATTGTAAGGGTCTTCTCAAACCAGCCACCATCGCCTTTGGTCAGCCCATGCCTTTTCAGGAAATGCACGAAGCAGAAACGCGTTCCGCTGGTGCTGGGGTTTTCTTAGCCATCGGCTCCTCATTAGTCGTGTATCCGGCAGCTTATATGCCTGTTTATGCCAAACAAGGAGGCGCCAAGCTCGCTATTATCAACCTGACTCCCACTTCCTATGATCACCAGGCAGATGTGGTGGTTCAGGAAAAAGCAGGAGTGATAATGGATATGATAATGCAAAAGGTAAAAAGATGAATGATTTCAAAATTCAAAAAACCAGAAATTACGTTTTCGATGCTGTAAAATGCAACCTATACGCCACCAGTTGCAGGGGTTTGCAGAAATGATTAAAATGAAATAAATGTGAATTAATATTATTTCCTCGCAGCATTACATTATATGTTTAAATCTTCTGAATCCAACTATTTTATTGTTGTTTGTATTTTGACTTTTTTTTCTTTTTTGCCGGGGCTTTGGTGGTTGTATTTTGGGGTATTTCCAGATTGGTTTCTACGCGAGAAAGGTGTGGTTGAGACTATTGGAGCATCAGCATGTTTTGCAGCAGCTATTGTATTTTTCTCTGAAGCTATATGTGGCAAGAAAACTGACGGACTTTTGAAGGTATGGCTTATATTGTTAGCGGTGATGTCGCTTTGCGTTGCTGGTGAAGAAGTAAGCTGGGGACAGCATATATTTGGATTTAAAGTTCCTGCGTCTATAAGAGATAATAATTTTCAGAGGGAGTTCAATCTTCATAATTCTTCCCTAATTCAGAATGTTAATAATTTTTATTCGCTTATGTTTATGAAATTGCTTACCGCGTACCTTTTGTTGCTTCCTATTTTTTTTAAAGCATTTAATAGCCTGCGAAAACCGTTAGTTTTTTTAAAAATCCCCATCCCAAGTTTGTATATAGCTATCATAGTTCTTTTTGTTAAGAATGGATTACGTTTTAACCATTATGCTGTTTATGACGGTTTCTCTTCCGGTGATATCTATCGGGTTGGAGAAATGTATGAATGCATCATGGAGTGTTGTCTGCTGATACTCGCCATTGAATGCCTTTTATTCTCTAGGCGAAATATTTTAAATGTGCATCCTCAGCAACAAGTTGAAAAAATGGATATGATTCTCAAAAGAGTGAAAAAACCTTAAATTACAGCCAATATCTTACCGACGCTTCGGTTTTAAAAGCCAAAAATTACCTGAACGAACATCGTGCTTCGCTTAAAAAGCTTTTGAAAAGTTTGGCACATCACCTTCGATTGTTGTAGCCATTTTAACTGTAGAGACCCGGCTGGGATCCTATACCGGCAAATATCCCGCAATCAACATACTCTCCACTATGGCGGTAGCGGGTGATTCTCAGGTACAGGAAAAGATATTTTCTTTTTTTGGCGATGAAACCAGCGCGCCCGACATCCAAAAGCAAATTCTCTCTTCTCTTAAACAGCGAGAGAAACGCGGATACCGCGAGCTAAAATTTCTTTTAACTTACCTGGGGAAAAACCGCCTGGACCCTTTGGGCATCAAAGGGTCGGTTGAAGGTGCTATCGGTATTCCTCAATTTATGCCCTCTAATATTAATCACTACGGAGAAGATGGAGATGACATTGTTGACCTCTTCAACCACGCTGATGCTATCGCCAGTATTGCTTGCTTTCTCAATGCTCACAAATGGGAAAAAGCCCGGAAGGTTGAGAAGAAAAAAAGGTTCTGCTTCGTTATAACCGGAGTGTCTATTATGTGGATACGGTCTGGGCGCTCGCAGAAAAACTCAAAGACACTATATCCGTCAACGATTAACCGTTCACCGTAGACAGTTGTCAGGTTTCTGTTTTCGTTTATTCCGCGCGCCTTCCACTCAACTGACTACGGTCCACTTACAACGTTAGGATCGTATCAATCCTCGATAATGCAACTCGAATTTAATCGGCACATTTCCGGCTAATTTCTTAGCCTCTTCCTCGAGACGTTTTTGTTCCTTGGGGTTATGGATGACGCCGCGAAAGATAATTCCTTCATCTTTAGGTTCAACATCTAAAATAGGAATTAAAAAGCTTGAGTTGGTGACAATTCCCGCTTTCACTTTGGCAGCTGTTGCCCTCAGGCGGAGGGTTTTTTTTGCTTCTTCTGAATATTTGTTCTGTTTCTCGGTAAGGGCGGTTGTTATTATCTTTATAACCTCTTCCGGTTTTTGCGAATCCAAATCAAGGATCAAATCATATTCCGCCGAATCATCCCACTTTTTTCCGTAAATAAATTGCACTGACCGTGCCATCTCGTGATCAGCTTTTTCAACAAGCCAGCGGGCGGTATCGCGAGGAATGTCTTGGTCTTTCGCGACTCTTTCAATGCGTGCTTCTTTAGACATCACAATTCGAACTCTCAGGGCATAAGGGATCTCCTTAAGGAGAAAGTTCCCCCCTCGGCCCAAAAGTACCACCTTATCTTTTAACGCGTAATCCAAAAAAATGCTCTGGGCTAAAGCCACGAAACCCCTAAAAGACCAGTCATGCCGCTCCCAAACATTGGGATAGTGCTCGTCAAATTCCTCTCCCAATTTTTCCCATTGGTTACCGCCGATGGCCTTAACATCATGCATAATCTTTTCTCGGTCAACATACTCATAGCCTAAGCTTGCGGCCAACATCTGGCCAATCTCTTTTCCAATGCTCCCAAACTCTCTCGAAATGGTAATAATTGCCATAATTCCTCCTTAAGGAACATTTTTCTTAAATAAACTACTCTTCTTTTTTTTGCTCTTTAGCGACATTTCGTTTCACCAAGTATTTTCCCAACACAACCACTCCCACGGTAAAGAAAATTTGTACAGCATACTCTACCACCTTACCCGGGTGAAGGAGATTTTCCACCCAGGGGTCGGTAATCATCATCTCGCCCCCCACTCTCCCAAGTACCGCTGCACCAAGAAGAATAATAATGGGGTATTTATCCATGAGCATGGAAAGAAGGTTGCTGGTAAAAACCACAAAGGGGATGCTGAGTGCGAGTCCAAAGAGAAGCAAAAACAGATTTCCGTGTGAAGCTCCGGCAACTGCCAGCACATTGTCCGTAGACATGGTGATATCAGCAATCACGATAAGCTTTATCGCCTGCCAGATATTTTTCGCTTCGTTGTCTGCTCCTTCTTCTCCACCCCCCTCAACAAAAAGCTTTACCGCGATCCATAAAATAACTGCCCCTCCAATAAGTTTTAAAAACTTTATTTGCAGAAGCTGGGAGACAAAGAAGGTTAGTACTACTCGCAGCACAACAGCGGCGCCTGCCCCAAAAGCGATCCCTTTAAACCGCTGGCTTTTGGGAAGCATCCGTACCGCCATGGCGATAACGACCGCATTGTCTCCGGCTAAAACCAAATCAATTAAAACAATGCTCAAAATACCCGTTAAAAAATGCATGTCCCACGTAATATGACTACCAATTGATCCTAAATCCACCTGTAACCTCCCTTGCTATGTATCAGCCGGGTTTTTTATATCCCGGGATAATACATTAAAATTAATTTTTCTTTCCCCCCGCCGGTTCTCATCCACCAACCAAGGTAAAAAGGAGAACAGAGAGAAGGGTGGGCACTCATCAATGAGCAGCGCAATGCCGCCAAAATTTTGGCTTTCGTCTGAACTCCTTTTTTTTCTCTTCTACCTCTGGTTGCCTGCGCCTTTCAACCTACGAGGGTAAAGTTCTCTCTTCTCTTAATGAGGAATAACGCCCATGCCGCTCAATACCGAGAGCATGACTGCAGCCGCGAGCACCGAACCTACCTGCCCACCAGCATTCGCGCCCATGGCGTGCATGAGGAGAAAATTTTTCTTGTTATACTTTTGCCCTTCCCGTTGTACCACCCGGGCAGACATCGGAAAAGCTGAAATTCCCGCTGCGCCAATGAGAGGATTTACCTTGCCACCGCTTAGGAAGCACATCACTTTGCCAAGCAAAACTCCGCAGACCGTATCAAGGCAAATAGCCACAAAACCAAGTCCCAGAATAAGTAAAGTTTTAGGATTAAGAAATGCGCCCCCGGCCATGGTTGCGCCAATAGAAAGACCGAGGAAGAGCGTCACGATATTAGCGATTTCGTTTTCCGAGGCCTTGGTGAGGCGAGCCACAACACCGCTCTCTCGCATAAGATTACCCAGCATAATGGTTCCCAGAAGGGGCAACCCTTTGGGTGCGATGAGACCACCCAGCACGGTCATGACCAAGGGGAATAAAATACGGGTGGTTTTGGAAACCTGTCCGGCAACTGATCCCATGACAATTTTTCGCTCCCTATCAGTGGTGAGCATTCTCATAATCGGGGGCTGAATAACCGGCACTAAAGACATGTAGGAGTATGCCGCGACTGATACTGCTCCTAAAAGATGCGGCGCGTACTTGGAGGTAACATAAATTGCGGTCGGGCCGTCACAAGCGCCGATGATTCCGATAGAGACCGCGTCCAGTTTGTCAAACCCCAAGCCCAAAGCGAGGAGCAAGGTTAAAAATATTCCGCACTGACCTGCGGCGCCGAGCAGAAAAGTCACCGGGTTCGCCAAGACCGGTGAAAAGTCGGTCATTGCGCCGATACCGACAAAGATAAGGAGCGGATATAATTCCGTGTCAACACCCATGCTGTAGATGACCCGGAGAAATCCCTCTTTCCCCATGATATCGGCAACAGGAATATTAACCAAAAGACATCCAAAGCCAATGGGGACAAGCAGCAAAGGCTCGCAGTCTTTTTTAATCCCCAGATACAGGAGCACACTGCCAACTACAAGCATTACCAGGCTCCGCCAATCAAGAGATTGAAAGCCCGCAAGGAGACCACCTAATCCGTTGAGAATTGCCTCGAACATTTTTTATTCCTCCTTTTCTTGCTAATTTTCTTTTTCTTCTTTATAAGGGAAGACCTTCCGTAAAACACCCATGATAAGGCTCATAATCCACAGCGTGAGCAAGGTGCCTCCCATTCCACAGATGAGCATGGTAATACCAAACGTTACTTTATCCATCTCCATAATTAACGCCTCCTTTTCACTTCTTATTAACGAAAAAATCAAAACCACGCTTGCGCATTAAACAATTCCATGCAAAACCAAACGAGCATTCACTCATTAGGAAACCCACCAAAAAAAATTTCCTCGTTGTTTTATGTCTGACCTGCTTTCGAAAAATGCATTAAATATGCCAAAAAATGATCGCCCCTTGGTTTTCAGAAGTATTTGTGGTTTCAAAAAAATCTTTAATTTATAAAGCTTAGCTGGCAAGCTATAGTCCTTTTACTGACTTCACACTTGATCTCCGAATTTTGACTTAGAAATTTTTTTTACATGTGTAAATAATATTGGCAGGCGGGCATAAAAACGACAATTTAAACATTGAATTTAAGGGTGATTATATCGCCGTCTTTTACTTCATAATCTCTGCCTTCCTGGGCAATCATCCCCTTCTCTTTTGCAATCGTCAACGAACCTGCTGAAATAAAATCCTGGTATGATATTACCTCGGCCTTTATAAAGCCCTTTTCCATATCAGAATGAATTTTACCCGCCGCTTCGAGTGCCTTCGTTCCCTGCACCACGGTCCACGCTCTTAATTCCTTACTCACTACCGTATAAAAAACAATAAGGTTAAGCAGATGATATCCTTCTGCCACGAGTATTTCTAACCCCGACTGTTTCAGACCGTATTCCTTGAGAAACGCCTTTCTTTCCTCGTCGTCCAGATCCTCAAGTTCAGCTTCTAATTTTCCACAAATAGTAACAACCGGCGCTTTTTCCTCTGAAGCGATTTGGATTACTTTCTCTCGGAATATTCCTTCCCCTTTGCTTGCCTTTTCGGACACATTGGCAACATATAAAACCGGCTTGGAAGTAAGGAGTTGTATGTCGTGTAACCCTTTTATCTCTCCCTCGAGCGTGAGCATATGTCTTATTGATATCCCGTTGTTTAAACCGGATTCGATTTTTTTTAATATTGCTAACTCTTCCCGGTACTGCTTTTCTCCCACCCGAGCCAATTTTTCGATCTTGGTAATCCGCCGCGAGACTATCTCGAGATCGGCAAGTAAAAGTTCGGTATTCACAATATCTATATCCCTGCGAGGTTCGATTGATGGTGCAGCAGGGGCAATATTTTCATCTTCAAAGCATCGAACCACATGAATCAGGGCATCAACATTGCGAATATGGCTTAAAAACTGATTGCCCAATCCTTCTCCCTGGCTGGCTCCTTTCACTAAACCGGCAATATCCCAAACCTCCAATGTGGCCGGAATAGTTTTCTTCGGCTGGATAATTCGGGCAACTTCCTTAAGACGGAGATCGGGTACAGGTGCTATCCCCTCATGAGGCTGAATGGTGGAAAAAGGATACGAAGCAACTTCTGCTTTAGCAGCAGTGAGGGCGTTGAAGATAGTTGACTTGCCCGCATTGGGCAAGCCAACTATCCCGCATTTGAAACCCATTTATTTCCTTTTAACGTGTTTCTTGTAAACCAACCTCCCATAATCAAGGAGCTTTGTAAGTTGTCAAAATTACTTTTTCGGTATCCGCATGCAGTAAAAGGATCTCCAAACAAAAATTAACGCGATAACAAAAAAGATCGATCCTACCCAGCCGGCTTTGCCCAGCATACCCGGAGCAATGGCAATCTCCATCGCCAGGAGCCCAAACAGGGTGGTGAACTTGATGATCGGGTTCAAAGCTACCGAGGAGGTATCTTTGTACGGGTCGCCGACCGTGTCGCCCACGACTGCCGCGGCATGCAGATCCGTACCTTTCTCTTTCAGGTCGACCTCGACCACCTTTTTGGCATTGTCCCAGCAGCCGCCGGCATTGGCCATGAAGAAGGCCTGAAAGAGACCGAAAACGGCGATGGACAACAGGTAGCTAACGAAGAAAGAAATGGGGGAACCCGCAAAAATCTTGTCTTGACCGGTTAACGTGGCCATATCGCCCGTAGGTGCGGCGAAGAAGGCAAAGGCCAAAGCAAAACTGAAGATGGCGATGAAAATGTTGATCATACCCTTCTGGGCATACTGGGTACAGATCTTCACGACCTCTTTCGAACTCTCGGTCGAAGCGGATAAGCTGGCGTTTTCATCCAGCTTAATATTGTTCTTGATGTACTGCACGGCCTTGTAGGCGCCCGTGGTAACGGCCTGGATGGAAGCGCCGGTGAACCAGTAGATGACCGCACCGCCGCAGATCAAGCCGAGCAGGGTGTAGGGATTGAGCAAATTGAGGATAGCTTCCGGTTCTACTTGAAGCTTCTCTTTAATGAGCAGGATGAGCGAAAAGATCATGGTGGTGGCTCCGACAACGGCCGTACCGATAAGAACCGGTTTCGCGGTGGCTTTGAAGGTGTTGCCGGCGCTGTCATTTTCCTCAAGATACTGTTTGCCGACATCAAAACGCGGTTTAAAGCCGAAGTCCTTCTCGATTTCTTTTTCAATATTGGGAATGGATTCAATCAGGGAAAGTTCGTACACGCTCTGGGCGTTGTCCGTAACCGGACCATAGCTGTCGACCGCGATGGTGACCGGTCCCATGCCCAGCATGCCGAAAGCCACCAGACCGAAGGCAAAGACCGACGGATAGATCATGAATTCGGCCAGTCCCATGGTGCTGGTTATGTAGGCGAGGAACATGAGCCCGAAGACCGCCATGCCGAGCCAGAAGGCGCTAAAGTTACCGGCCACCAGACCGGAGAGGATATCGAGAGAGGCGCCGCCTTCACGGGCCGCGGTAACGACCTCTTCGCAATGTTTGGACTTGGAGCTGGTAAAGATCTTGACAAACTCCGGAATGACGGCCGCGGCGAGCGTACCACAACTGATGATGACCGAGAGCTTCCACCACAGGCCGTTGGGAAGGGCGCCCAGCTGCCATTTGCTCGCGGCAAAGGTTACGGCGATGGAAACGAGCGACGTAATCCAGACCAACGTGGTCAGAGGGTGCTCGAAATCGATCTTCTCCTTCCCCCCCTGCGTGGCGCGGGTGAGGGCACCATTGATCCAGTAGGAGACAATGGACGTGGCGATCATAAGGACACGCATGACGAATACCCAGACCAGGAGCTCAGCTTGAAAAGCCTGATAGTCCGTACCTTTAGTGCAGGCCAACACGATGAAGCTGATGATGGCAACACCGGTAACGCCATAGGTTTCAAAACCGTCCGCCGTGGGGCCCACACTGTCGCCAGCATTGTCGCCGGTGCAGTCAGCGATTACGCCGGGGTTGCGCGGGTCGTCTTCTTTGATGGTGAAGACGATTTTCATCAGGTCAGAGCCGATATCAGCGATCTTGGTAAAGATACCGCCGCAGATACGCAGGGCCGAAGCGCCCAGTGATTCGCCGATGGCGAAACCGATAAAGGCGGCACCGGCCACCTGGCGTGGCAGAAACACGAGAATAAAGAGCATCATGATAAGTTCGACGCAGACCAGCAGCACGCCGATGGACATGCCGGCGGTCAGGGGGATGTCGAGGAGTTTGCTCGGTTTGCCTTCCAGCGAAGAGAAGGCCATTCGGCTGTTGGCCAAAGTGTTCATCCTGATACCAAACCAGGCCACGCCGTAGGAGCCCAGGATACCAACGATTGAGGCGCCCAGGACAATGGCGACGTCCCCGAGGGGCATCTCTGACAACACGCGGAAATAATAAAAGATACAGATGCCGATGATGATCTCCAGGCCTAACAGGAATTTGCCCTGCTGGATCAGATACGTCTTACAGGTCTGGAAGATGATCTCCGAGACATCCAGCATGCACTTGTGGGCCGGGATCTTCTTGACCTTGGAATACATATACACGCCGAAAAACATGCCCAAGATACAAATCAAAAATCCCCAATACAGCAGGCCATTCTGAGCCGGACTAAGATCCGGAATTTTTAGGTCTGTTTCACTGGCAAAAAGCGGTGTTGCCACTAAGAAAAAAAATAGGCTAAAAACAATACTCCTTGCGAAGCGGGTTATCTTTTCTCGTGAAACCATTTCATCTTCTCCTTTCTAATTACTAAGCACCTTAAAAACAAAGAGCCACTTACAGTTTTCGATTGAAGCGATTCATGGCCTGAGCAATACCTTCTAACATGATCGTCTTTACTGCTTCCTTGGCCTGATCAAGAAGAATAGTCACATTCTTCTTTTCCCGTTCATCAAAATCGGCTAAGACATAATCCTTTCCCTCCCCCTTTTTTTCAGGACGGCTAATGCCCAGCCTAACCCGGATGAACTCGCTTTCTCCCAAGCTCTCGATTATTGATTTTACTCCTTTATTGCCGGCGTCACCTCCTTTGTTGCGGATTCTCAGTTGTCCAAAATTTAAATCCAGATCATCGTGGATGATGATCACCTTGTCCGTTTCAATCCGAAAAAATTTTTTTAACCTTACAACCGCCTCACCACTCAAATTCATAAAAGTCTGGGGCTTAGCCAATATTACTTTTTGGTCATCCCAACTTCCTTTACCCCACAGGGCCATCATCCTCTTTTTATCGAGAGGAATGGATAACTCTTTCGAGAGTTGGTCGATTACTCGAAATCCAATGTTATGGCGAGTAAATTTATAGTTTCGACCAGGATTACCAAGACCAACGATTAACCACACGTAATTAATTTGGGTTGCGAATTTTTATCAGGCTTCTGACTCTTTAGTTTTATCCTCTTTTTCGGCCGCAGCTTCGCCCTCTTCAACTACCTCCTCTACCACTTTTTCCACTTCTAATTTCGGGCTTAAAACAGTAACAACGGTTTGTTCTCCGGAAGAGAGGACTTCAATGCCTTCTGGTACCGCAATATCCCTTACGTGAATTGAATCTCCCATCAACAGACTACTGACGTCAACTTCAAACCGGTCAGGGATAGCAAGGGGCATACACCGAATTTCCAGTTCCCTTTCAACCTGCTGTAATATCCCTCCGAGTTTTACTCCTTCCGCTTTGCCGATTAATTCAATGGGAACTGCTACCGTAACCTTCTTTTCCAAATCAATTTTTTGGAGGTCAATATGGATAACATCCCGCTTTATCAAATCGACTTGGAAGTCTCGGATCATCGCTACCTGGGGGCCCAGGTCTTCTTTTCCCTCAACCGTGAGGTTAATGATAATGTTCTCTCCCACCTTTCCCTTCAATGCTTTCTTAAATTCTGTTTGGGTTATCGTCAAGGGGATTGAGTCTATCTTGGGGCCATAAAAGACTCCAGGAATTAATCCCTTTTGTCGGCACCTGTGGGCAGGCCCTTTGCCGGTTTCTTCTCGTAATTGGACTTTTAAATCTATTCGTTCCATCTTTTTCCCCTTATATAAACCTTATATAAATAAAGCACTCACTGACTCATTATAGTGGATTCTCCGAATTGCTTCACTGAGCAGTCCCGCCACGGACAATACTGTTATCTTGTTACTTTTTTTCTTTTCTTCGGTTAAAGAAATCGTGTTGGTAACAATAACCTCTTTAATGACCGAGTTTTCAAGCTTTTTTATCGCGTTGCCGGAAAGTACCGCGTGGGTGCAGCACGCATAAACCTCTTGAGCTCCATCATCTTTGAGGGCTTGGGCCGCCTGGACAATTGTCCCTCCGGTATCAATCATATCATCAATGATAATAGCGCGTTTACCCTCCACCTCTCCGATAACATGCATAATTTCAGAGACATTCGGCGCAGGTCTTCTTTTATCGATGATTGCCAGCCTCGCATTGAGTTTCCCGGCAAAATCCCGGGCTCTTTCTACCCCACCCGTATCCGGTGATACAATCACTAAGTCATTTAAAAATTTTTCCTTAACATATTGATAAAGAACCGGGGTACTGTAAAGATGATCAACCGGAATATTAAAAAACCCTTGAATCTGACCAGCGTGTAGTTCCATCGTAAGTACCCGGTTTGCTCCGGCAACTGATATAAGGTCTGCCATCAGTTTGGCGCTGATGGGCGCACGAGAAGAGACCTTCCGATCTTGTCGGGCATAACCATAATAAGGAATTACTGCGATAATCCGAGCCGGTGATGCCCTTTTTAAGGCATCTAACATGATCAGCATTTCCATTATGTATTCATTTGCCGGGGTACAGGCCGACTGAACAATAAAAACATCCATCCCGCGAACATTTTCGCAAATATCAACCGAAATCTCTCCATCGCTAAATTTTTTTAAAGAAGCCTCTCCCAAGGGGATATGGAGGAGATCACACATCTCTTGAGCCAAAACAACATTGGAACTTCCGCTAAATATCTTCAGTCTATCCAACATGTTACCCAAAGTCTCCCTTTCTCTCCTAAAAGATTGATCCCGCCTTCAAAATGATCGCTGGATAACTAACTTAAAAATCTTATTTTTTTAAAACCAGCTCATCGTTTCAAATTTCAATAATATTTAAATATAAAAGACTTTTTATTATTTCATAAAAAATAAAAAATCAAGTCTTTTTTGTTTGCTGGGTTATCGGTTGCATTTAGGGTTCAAGAGATTAAAATTATTAATTTTCGAAATAGGTAACAGATCGTTACGAAAAAAAAATCGCCATTTTTTTTATTAGTTTTTTTGTTTAAAAAATAATTTCTTTGGGAGAAAAGCGGAAAAAACAGTGAAGGGAAAATTATTAAATCATATATGGGTTGCTTATTGAAAATATTTTTTGATTTTATTGTGGGCAAAAATCTTTGGCCTCAAAAATAAAGTTCTTCTCTTTTGCATTTACCAAATCAAAATCTTTCACCTTGAAAAAACTTAAAAAGAAATTCCTGCCTTTTTAGTCTAAATATCCTTTTACCTTCATATACTCAGCATTGAGAATCGCCGCACCGGCAGCTCCCCGGATAGTATTATGGCTTAAGACTAAAAACTTATAGTCAAGAATGGGGCATTTTCTGATCCTTCCTACCACACAAGTCATCCCTTTTCCCTCATCGCGATCAAAGCGGGGCTGAGGCCGATCATTTTCTTCCCTGACCACAATTGGCTGAGAAGGCGCAAAAGGAAGATCAAGCCCCGTGAGAGGGTTGTAAGTCCTAAGGGTTGCGATCAACTCCTCGCGGGATGGTTTTACTTTCATTTCGACGCTGATGGTTTCCAGGTGGCCGTCTTTCACGTTAACCCGATTGCAACTTGCGCTGATGAGTATGTCTGCCATGACAAATCGATTGTTTTTAACCGTACCCAAAATCTTTTGCGGTTCAGTCTCTACCTTGTCTTCTTCACCGCCGATATAGGGGACTACATTGTCAAGAATATCCAATGAAGCAACACCAGGATATCCGGCTCCACTTAAGGCCTGCATCGTGGTAACCACAATCTTTGTGACCCCATATTTCTTATGCAGGGGCGCAACCCCCATCACCAGGCCAATCGTTGAACAATTCGGGTTAGTAACAATAAAACCATTTGACCCGGTTCTTTTTTTCTGCGCGGAAATTATCTCCAGGTGATCGCCATTGATTTCAGGAATAAGAAGCGGAACATCGTCATCCATCCGATGGTTTTTAGAATTACTGCTTACCACATACCCTGCACAGGCAAATTTTTCTTCTACTGGTCCTGCCACGCTCGAATCGAGGGCAGAAAAGACAACCCGGCAGTCCAGGCCAGGAGTACATTCCTTCACTTCCATCCCTGCCACGTCTTGAGGAATGGGGGTTTCGAGCTTCCACCTTCCGGCCATGCTTTCTTGATAAGTTTTGCCGGCGCTCCTTTCCGAAGCTGCCAAAACAGAAATTTCAAACCAGGGATGGTTTTCCAGGAGCTGGATAAACCTTTGTCCTACCATCCCCGTTGCTCCTAAAATCCCAACTTTTACTTTTTTCATCCTTTACTCCTTGAGACAAAATACTTATAAAATTTTTTGTTTTTCTAAAACCACCTTAAGCTTTTCTCTATTTTTGGGGTCCATCGTGCACAGGGGGGAGCGAAAAACTTCTTTAGCCATTCCCAACATCGCCAGAGCAGTTTTAATGGGGATAGGATTCGTCTCAATAAAAAGCGCTTTAAAAAGAGGTAATAAGAGATAGTGGTATTCCCGAGCTTCGTCCCATTTCCCCTTCAAGGCGCGCTGAACCATATCTGAAACCTGTTGAGGAACAATATTGCTTGCCACGGAAATAACTCCATCACCACCAAGAACCATAAGCGGTAACGTCAAGTTATCATCGCCGCTTAACACCGTAAACCCTGCTGGCCGTCGGCTTAAAACATCCATCATCTGGGGGATACTCCCGGAGGCTTCTTTTACTCCAATAATATTTTTATGTTCCGCCATCCGCAGAAGGGTATCAGTTTCAATGTTTACCCCTGTTCGGCCGGGGATGTTATAAATAATCATCGGCAGATCAACTGCTTCGGCAATAGCAATGAAATGTGCATAAAGCCCTTTTTGAGTAGGCTTATTATAATAAGGAGCCACTTGAAGGCTGGACTGCGCACCAGCTTTCAAGGCATGTCGAGTAAGAAGTATTGCCTCGTCAGTGGAATTGCTTCCCGTTCCCGCGATAACGGGAACCCGCCCCCGGGCTTCATCAATAACAATGTTAATCGCCTGATTGTGTTCTTCATAGGTGAGCGTTGGGCTTTCTCCCGTGGTTCCGCAAGGAACGATACCGGAGATACTATTTTCGATCTGAAAGTTTACTAATTTTCTTAACGCCTTTTCATCAATATTCCCCTTTTCGTCAAAAGGGGTTACAATAGCGGTTATGGCTCCTTGGAGCATCATTTTTTCCTCCTTTGAAAAGTTTTTCTTTAATATCATTAGAGAAAACCTATTGCAATAAAAATATTTTCAGGACTTTTCCCTTTCCTTGTGAAACTCCTTGCACAAAACAACAAGCCGAAGGTTGTGGCCGCTCCGGAACACCACGAAACAATGACATAAAACGCCCACCTGCTCTAACCAAAAAAATTTCATAATTCCAATTTGTTAAATTT
>DATEXU010000037.1:0-4440 GCA_035256645.1 Thermodesulfobacteriota bacterium
GCTTATAGCTTTTCTAAATAAATAGTATATTCATTTGGAGTAATTTCTATGTCCTTCAAAATCTCTCTTATTAATGGACGGGATAGGATTCTTCCTTTATGATGGGGTATTGTTGTCGTTCTTCCGTTTATGTGGCGGTAAAAAACATGGCTACCTTTTTGCCTTGTTTTTACGAACCCCAGGGAAAACAATAGCTTTTCCATGGTGGTTGCATCAATAAGCCGGAGCTTAGTCAAACGGCTACCTCAATTTGCTGAATTCCAAAAAATTCCGGCAGCTGATTTCTTGTTTCAGAATCCATTTCTTCTAAGCATAGCTCAACCACTTCAATTAAATTTTTTTGAAGTTCATCCAAGGTTTCCGCTTGAGTATGAGCGCCTGGGATACCCGGAACCACAGCAACATAAAGCCCCGTTTCAGGATCTTTTTCGACATAGGCAGCAGTTTTATACATTTATGCCCTCCAAAGGATAATTATAACAAAATGTAATACGTTCCGAAAGCTGTATTGTAGTAAAATATTTTTTTTTGCTTAAAGTCTTTGTTGGGATACTGAGTCCCCTCGCTTATGTAATAAACAAATATCATAATGCCTAAATTTGTCAAGGATTTTTAGATTTTTGGGTTCATCGGGTAAAAGTGTGGGTGGGTGGAAAGCAAGGGGTGTTTAGCATGGAGCACGGAGCATACTCCGTGAGGAGTAAAATCTGAAGCGTGAGGAGTGAGGCAGGGAACTCTCCCTTGACCGCTCTTGCCAAAAGAGGGGGTGCGGTTCCGATTGACAGAAGAGGGGAGGGAGGGTAAAATTGCGCATAATTCGGTCTGAAGACAGGCAAAGGGTTTTATCGAAATACGCAAGGCTCATGAGCAAACCCCGTTAGAAGGCTTTCACACGGGGCATTTACCCCATGTGAAAAAGTGTAAGAATCTTTAATTTTACCCCGTGCTTCTTCACCCTGTTAGATATTTGATATTCAAGAGGGAAAGCGGGGCTTTTCTAACGGGGTAAAGGGAGACAAGGAGCAATGGCAAGTAAAATAAAAAGGATATTATTCAATCTTTATAATTTATCTCTGCGAGAGATGGTTTATCGCGTCAGGGATAAACGGGCGTTTCAAAGATCCCGGTCTGGTATTAAAAGTAAAACGATGGAGATACGCGAAGAATTACAAAAACGATTCAAGGGTTATCAAACCTCGAATCTTTATGATATCAGCACTGAAAAATTCTCCCACTATGTCCAATCACGGATCGGAGTAATAGACGCTCAATCGGAGGGGTATTCCGAAAATGAATTGGAAAGTCAAAGAGACTCATCAATCAAATTTTACTGGGGTCACAACCATGACTTCGGCGAATTCAAACTGGAAGGGAGAATGGGTGATAGACATATCAACAACTTAGCTAACTTTATGGCTCTTTTTCCGGTTTCCTTTGAAGACTTCCGTGACAAAGAGGTCTTTGATATCGGCTGCTGGACCGGGGGAACTACCTTGGTTTTGGCCTCACTTAACAGCAAAGTGGTTGCGATTGAAGAAGTGAAGAAGTATGCTGATATGGCTTCCTTTCTGGTAAAATCTTTCGGCATCAGCAACCGTGCTTCTGTCCACCATATGTCACTCTACGATTGTAATTTAGAAGAATTCTTTGACCGATTCGATATCGTCTATTTCCCCGGAGTGCTTTATCACTTGTCCGATCCGCTCCTTGCGCTGAGAATTCTTTTTAATTCTCTCAAAGTCGGGGGAAAAATTTTTATTGAGTCGGAAGGACTCGAGCGGGAAGAGCCATTTTGCAAATTTGAAGGGAGTTTAATATACTACACAGGCACAAGGGAAGATCTCACGCGGACCGGATGGAACTGGTTTGTTCCTTCCCCCTCAGCCCTTCACAGAATGATGAGAGAAGCAGGCTTCGATGACATTAAAACAGTTTTGTTCCGCAGCCGGAAAAGGAGAAAAAGTCTGTATGGTTACGGAAAGAAAGTCGCCCAGGTTGGTATCTGCAAGGCTGGGCTATCGGTTCCCAACATCCAGTAAGGCAAAAGGATTTTTTTGAGTGACCAATAATAGTTGAATCCACAAAATTGATTATCCACTAAATCCAAATGAATACCTATAAATATGCCGATGCCGAATAGTGCTTCGATTCCCGTCAGATCCATAAATACAATCAAGGGAGCTGTGGTAGTTCTCCTTCTTATGTTTGTGTTGCTGGAAATGACACTTGGTTTTATATGAGAGACATAGTGATAGGAATTATTGTTCCCGAGCGATAAAAAGAACCCCCCTTCTTCCGAAAGCTTAAAAACTTATGCCCGAGTTACCGCTCAGCGAATACAAAAGAAACTTTTCTTCCGAAGGACTTCCTCTGGTAAGTGTTATTATTACGAATTATAATTATGAGAAGTACCTTGCCCGAACCATTGATAGTGTCCTTCAGCAGAACTATCCGGTGAAAGAACTTATTGTGGTTGACGACGGCTCTACTGATAACTCTTGCCAAATCATTAATGGTTACGGAAGCCGTATCATAAGCATTTTCCAGGAAAACCGAGGCATGACTTCAGCAACCAACGCTGGTTTTTCTGCGAGCCGGGGTGACATTATTTTTATTTTGGATTCCGATGATGCTTTTTCCCCTCTCAAGGTACAAACGATGGTCAATTATTTTCTCCAAGTTATACCGCAAACACCGGATGCGCTGATTTTTCATCGTTTACAAATGACCTCCGAAGATGGAACTATTCTTTATATAACACCCAATATCTGCACAGTGGATGGTCAAAGTAAAAACGGATTGTTCGAAAAGTTAAGCGACCCGGAGACAGCCTATCGGTACCTTGAAAAATGGGGTTTTTTGCCTTTTTTTATCTCTCCCACCAGTGGGATCTCATTGACCAGGTCGCTTGCCGAACGTCTCTTTCCTCTACCGGAAAATAGTATTTTATCGCAAGATCAGCCTTTGAATTTTGGTGCTGAGCTTTTAGGAACGATATATGGAACCTCGCAAGTCCTGGGTTCTTATCTTGTGCATGGAAAAAATATTAGCCTAACCCAGAAGTGGTCTCATGATGAAAAGGATCGATTCCAACTCAAGGAGAATTTTATAAACGACCTTCTGCAAAAGATGGATAAAAAGCGAATTGCTTCGTTTTTTGAATCGCATCATGCCAGACTTTATTTTAAAAGTTTGGGCTCAACCAGGGGATTATTGAAACTATCCTACAAAGTCCCCGCCCGATATTTTTGTTGGGAATCAGTTTGGTTCTCAATAAGGACACTGTGGCTTTGCTTAAAAATTGCCCTTGGGATAAAAAAGAAGGGACCAAGGCTCAAAAAAAAAGCGAAGCTGCTTTCAAAAATAAAGTAGATGCAGAAAAAAAACATTCCCGGCGTCAACTGCCAGTTTCAAACAACTGACGATTCAATCCTCACGTCTCATGAGCAATCTGATCCAAATAGATGCAAATAAATATGCCGGTGCCGGACACGGGTTCAGACCGGTGGTCTATCCCCGCAGGGATATAAATTAATGATGGTGAAGAGACTTCTTCTAATGTTCCGGCACATTCCATTTTGTATTTTTAACAGGAGTTTGTGGAGATAAGGATATTAATTTCGTCAAACTCATGTTTGTGCAATTGAGCATAATGCCAATCCTCTTGATGAACATACCTGCCATCAATAATGTGCGCTGCCACATGAAATGATTTTCCCGGTATATGTTTTTTTTCTAAAAAGGAAAATCTTTCAATTCCTTTGAGATCTTCCCGCCCAAATATTTTACCCATATGATATGGTCTAATAATGCCTTTGAATATTTATACACCCACAGTTCCGAACCCTGCTTTTTACAAGCGATAAAGTTTTGAGATCACCTATTTGAACACCCAATGACTGTCAAACCGGAGCGAACCGTTGAGGGCCGGCCCCGAATTCACCGTGATGTTTTCTGCAACAGCGACCAGATGCCGTCTGCCAAATCATTGACCGTGCGCGCTGTCGCCTCAGTCGTGTGGGGCGCGCCCGGCGTTCGGTTTACATCAAGGATAACGACCTGACTGTCATGGATTACATAATCTATTTTACCATAGTCCAGGCCGAGTTGGTTACGCAAACTGACCACCTGGTCAGGAACCGGAAGCTTTTCGTCAACCAGTATACACTTTGACCTTTTTAAGAATGGTGTTGATCCGGATACGCGGACGCTTCGGGTGTGATCGCCCATAAAAAGGTAATGACGCATGAAGTAGTGACTACCTTCTTTTTCCGGAAGAAACCGCTCAACAACGAGCGCCGGGTTTCTGAACACGCCGGAAGGCACCTCGGTTAGGCTTTTGTAGATGGGGTATTTGCGCAGCACGCTTCGCCACGCCATGCGCCGCCCGAAAGCGTACTCGGCAATCGGCACTGCTCTGCGCCAAATCCGCGCGCGCAA
>DATEXU010000038.1:0-21826 GCA_035256645.1 Thermodesulfobacteriota bacterium
ATGGTTAAAGTAGACCCCGGACAGATGGAGCAGGTAATCGTAAACCTGGCGGTCAATGCCAAAGACGCCATGCCCAAAGGAGGAAAACTCTTGCTTGAGACCGCCAACGCGGAACTGGATGAAGAGTATACTCGTTCCCATGTCGGAATGATTCCCGGAGCTTATGTTCTGCTTTCGATAACCGATACCGGGATCGGGATGACCGAAGAAGTAAGGGAGCAGATTTTTGATCCCTTTTTTACCACCAAGGAGAAAAGCAAAGGGACCGGATTAGGGTTATCCACCGTCTATGGGATCGTGAAGCAGAGCGGGGGAGATATTTATGTTTACAGCGAACCAGGCAAAGGGACAACCTTTAAGGTTTATCTTCCCCGGGTGTTTGAACCCCCGGAGGATTTAAAAAAGGCAACCCGTGAAGAAATTTTCCTGGGCAAGGAGATGATATTGATCGTTGAAGATGATCGTATGGTGCGGAGGTTGGCGGTAGATATTTTAAGGAGACAGGGATACCGGGTACTGGAGGCCACGGAAGGAGGAGAGGCCCTGGTAATGTGTGAAAAAGAGAAAGAGGCGATTGATTTAATTTTAACCGATATTGTGATGCCGCACATGAGTGGTCCGGAGTTCATCGAACGGCTCAGGCAG
The DNA here is from genome assembly GCA_035256645.1 of Thermodesulfobacteriota bacterium. Classification (GTDB taxonomy): domain Bacteria; phylum Desulfobacterota; class WTBG01; order JAGOGO01; family JAGOGO01. The sequence goes on from DATEXU010000038.1 coordinate 646, forward strand.
GTACGGAAAGATTTCAAAGTACTTTACATGACCGGGTATACGGATGAGGCGATTGTCCGGCATGGGATACTGGAGGAAGGGATAGAGCTTATTCACAAACCTTTTACCATTCAGAAACTCTCCCGGAAGGTCAGGGAGGTTTTAGATAAAAATTAAAAACCTGCGGTTTGATATTTGACCAACCACCGATGGGCAACAATAACAAATTGTTTGCCCTGAATGACTTCCCTATATAAAGGAAGCGAAGACGTTTCAGGAAGGCAATGATGAACTGCGTATCAACGATAAAAGGGGGAACGAGGATTGTGAGAGGGTGAGAGAAAAAGGGACGAAAACATGAAAAAGATAAAAAGTCTATTTCCGCAGAATTCTTCCCGGCCTCTTCCCCGTAACTGCCCCTTGAGAAATAACCTCCTCACCATTGATGAAAACATGTTCGATACCAACCGGATAGTGGAAGGGGTTGGCATAGTCAGAGCGGTCGCAAACGGTTTGAGGATCAAAAATAACCAGATCCGCGTAATAGCCAGGGTGAATGATTCCCCGGTCTTGTAATCCCAGCTTTTTTGCCGGAAGTCCGGTCATTTTGTGGATAGCAGTTTCAAGTGAAAGAACTTTTCCCTTCCCGGTGTAGTGGCGGAGGATGCGAGGGAAGGTGCCAAAACCCCGGGGATGGGGTTTTCCCCGGCGCAGGATTCCGGAGGACGAGCGGGCGGAACTGTCGGTCCCGATCATCACATAATCTTTAAGAAGAATTTGGTTAAGGTTATCTTCGCTCATGAAAAAAAAGATGGCGCTTACACCGAGTGCTTCTTCACGTAAAAGGTCATAGAGCGCCTCCCAGGGAGCAAGCTTTTTTTGTGAGGAGATTTCGGCAAGTGTTTTTCCTTCCATCCAGCGATTTTTTTCTTTTTTAACTGACGCGATCATCACATTTTTCCAAAAGTCAGGCTCGGGATTTTGCGATAAAATCTCTTCCGTCATTTTCTTTTGACTATCCGGGTCAGCTAAACGGGCTAATTCTTTTTGCCCGCCACCTTCCCACGCCCACGAAGGCAAGAGCACATCAAGGTCAGTGGAAGAGGCAGTATAGGGATACCGGTCAGCATGAATACTGAAACCTTTTTTTTGCGAATCTTCGATCAGCTGAAAAACCCTTGCCAGCTTCCCCCAATTTTTTCTCCCGTGTGTCTTGAGATGAGAGATTTGGAGGGAGACTCCGACTGTCTCAGCAATATGGAGAGCCTCTTGGATTGCTTCCACCAGTCCCTCTCCTTCGCTTCGGAGGTGAGTGGCATACAGACCACCAGATTCAGCGACCACTTTTGTTAAGACCTGCAATTCTTCAATTGACGAATAAACACCGGGGGGGTAGATGAGACCGGTTGAGAGACCAAAAGCTCCGCTGTTAAGACTTTGACCCAGGAGGGTCTTCATTTTTTTTAATTCACTTCGAGACGTGAGGCGGTTTTCATAACCGACCACGCTCCCCCGAAGGTTGCCATGGCCAACTAAGGTTGCGATGTTGACAATCGGCGGGACTTCTTCCAGACGGAGAAAATACTCATTAAGCTTTGTCCAGGTGAGGGGGACCCCCAAATCTGTCAACTCAGCTTTTCTTCGTTCTCGAACCGCGCCTTCCAGAGGAGCGGCAGATACACCACACTGCCCAATGAGTTCGGTGGTCACTCCCTGGTAAATTTTACTCTCCGCTTGCGGATCAGCAAGGAGAGTGAAATCAGAATGGGAGTGTATGTCAATAAAACCAGGAGCAACAACTTTATCTGCTGCAGAGAGAATTTTTTTCCCCTGATCACGAGGTAATTCGCCCATGAAAACGATTCGATCTTTTAAGATTCCAACATCCCCCTTTCTCCCGGGGCAGTTGGTTCCATCGACTATTAAGCCTTCTTGGATTATCAGGTCATACATAGGACAAGGTGTTTTGAATTTTCCTTTAAGGGTTCTTCTGCTTTAGTAGCTCTTCCAGATTTAAAAGGAAAGTTATTTTCCCATCTCCTAATATCGTTATCCCTGAAAAAACTTTTATATGGTTTAACGGAGGCTTGAGGGGTCTTATCACTATTTCTTGCTGGCCTACAAATCCATCAACAATGAGTCCCATGTGATGATTGCCGATTTCCACGATGACCAGAGAAAGGTAACCTCCTTCGTGAAGGGGAGGAGATGCTACGTTGAGCACGGTGTGAAGCGGGCAGAGAAAAATTGGTGATTTCCGGAAGGTAATAGTTTCTTTGTGGTTTTGGTAAAAAATCTCTTGAGGTACAATCCGCGTATTTGCAATCACTTTCGCAATAGGAATAGCAAGTAAATAAGGACCGACTCTTATTATAAAAGCCGACATGATAGATAGGGTAAGAGGAAGCCGAATGATGATTTTACTGCCGATGTCTTTCTGAGAAGAAATTTCAATACTTCCGCCCAAGGCGTTAACCTTATTTTTGACAATAAACATTCCATGCCCCCGCCCGGAAATTTCAGTTACGGTCTCGGCAGTAGAAAAATTTGGCGCATAGATTAACTGCAGAGCATCTTCTGGGGACATTGTTTTTTCTTGCACGGCAGTAATAAGCCCCTCTTCTAAAGCTTTTTGTTTTATGAAATGAGGATCCATTCCTTTACCATCATCGTCAAATTGAATCATAGTGGTTTCTTTGAAGCGAGAGATGGATAAGGTAATCGTACCTTTTTTTGGTTTTTGTTTCCTTTCCCTTTCCTCTGGTTCTTCTATTCCATGATCAACCGCGTTGCGGATGATATGGATTAAAGGTTCCTCCAAGCCTTCTAAAATGCTCCGATCAATTTCCAGGTCTTCCCCTTTTACTATAAACTCAATTTCTTTTTGCTTTTCCTTTGCCAAATTCCTTATGATCCGAGCAATGCGGTCAGTTAAAATTTTTATAGGCATCATTCGGGCAAGAGTTATTTGGAGATGAAGTTCTTTAATCAGTTCGTTCAAGTCAAAAAGAGAAGAATGAAGCTCTCGTAAACTATAGGTCTTACTTATCGTTGCCAGGCGATTTTGGCACAGGAGAGTTTCGCTGACCAGATTGAGGAGGTTATCGAGAGTTTCGGTTCTTACCTGCGCATGGGTATAACCTTTTAATTTAGGGGAAAAGTCTCCTCCTGCGGGTGGGATAGCCACGGTTTTGTCTGAGGAAAAAGGAAGGGATTGTAGTTTGTTTAAAAGATCTTGATAAGAAATTTTTTGCGAAGCATTTGTCTTGAGGTTTTCAATCAATTGTTCTAAAACTTCAAACCCTTCAAAAAGAAGTCCAAATTCATCACTCACCGGTTCTTTTTGACTGGGTAGATTTTTAACAAAACTTTCCAACCCATGGCTCAATTTTTCAACGTCAGAGAATCCGATCGTTCGCGCCATTCCTTTTATTGAATGGGTATTGCTCATTAAGTGGTCAACCAAATCCTTTTCGACGTGACCATGTTCTATCTCTAAAAGAATATGGTAAATCTCCCGAAGGTAATTCTCTGCCTGAGAAAAAAATATCTGAATGTATTTATCCAAGTCCACTGGTTGGTGAACTCCTTTTAAAGTGAATCCTAACCGTTAAACTTACCTTCTTTAAGGAAGGTAAAAAACTTTTCTAAGTCTAAGAGGTGGATACCTTCTTCAAATTTGAGTACTCTGTGACAAAACTCTTTCCCCTTACTATTAAAGAGACGCGTCTTATTTCCTTTTTGCGCAGGTGAGGAAACTGACTTGGTTTGGTTAATTATATCAACTAAAATGCCGATATCCATTGCCTTGTGCTCTAAAATCACTATTCTGGAATCAGGAGAGAGCTCTTTTGAGGGTACCCCTAGTAAAGCAGCAAGATTTATGATGGTAAAAATTTTCCCTCGTCGGTTTACGATTCCCAAAACAAAGTGTGGAGCTAAGGGGACAGGCTGGATATTTTTATTTTCTATCACTTCTTTTACATAATGGAGATCAAATCCCAAGGATTGCGTATTAAGCTCGAAGAGTAAAATTTTATTCATCAGCCACCTTGAATTTTGCAACTGCCTCATTAAGTTTATGGGCGGTGTTCATTAAGTTTTGGCTTGATGCTTTAGTTTGCTCAAGAATTTTTTTCTGATCCCCCATGACTTCGTTGCTCTTTTGCATGGCAAGAGAATTAGCTTCCGCGAATTTTGTCAACTCTTCAAAAGCTTGAGCAATGGTTTTGCTATCCATAGCCTGCCGGTTAGTTTCAATCGAGATTTCCTCAAAGCCGCCTCCTAATTTCGTTACCTCATCTACTATGTGGTCAAAATTTTTAATGAGTGTGCCCATGGTCTCTCTTCCTCTGTTTATTCCGGCAACCCCTTCTCCGATTGAGGTTTTAACGGCAGCATTCTCTGACTGGATCTCTTCGATCAATAAACTTATCTCTTTGGCAGAGGATTTTGATTCTTCAGTGAGATAGCGTATTTCCTCAGCCACAATGCCAAAGCCTTTTCCATACTCACCTGCCTTTGAAGCTTCTACCGTGGCGTTTAACGATAACATGTCAGTTTTTCGAGCGATATCCGTGATAATCTCCATTACCCTGCTCATTTTAATAATTTTATTCCCTAAGCCCTGGGTCAACAGAATAGATTTTTCAACTTGCGAAAAAACCCCTTGGATTTGGCTGATCGCGGATTCAGCCGCATTTTTTCCTTCATAACTATTTTTAACCGCCCGGGAAGCAGAAAGGGATGCAACGTTTGCCATCGTTGCAATTTTGCCGACAGAATCAGAGATACTTTTTAAGGCAAGGGAGTCCTGGGAAAGAAGAGTGAATTGTTTTTGAGCGGCCCCAATCACTTTTTCAACCTCGGACGCAAACTGTTCGCTTATCCCACTTAACTTTTTTATGGAATCATAGACTTCATCACTGGATTGTATTACCTTATGTGAACCTTTTTTTACATTAGCAACGATTTGCCTGAGATTAAGCACCATTGTTTTAAAGGATGCGGCTAATTTCCCTATTTCATCAGTTGCTTTAACCTCAATCTCTTGTCTTAAGTCTCCTTCACTTACTACGGTCGTTGCTTCTACAAGCTGGAAAAGATTTTTAGAAACCGAATTGGAAATATAAATTCCAAAAATCATTCCAACTAAGAGGCCCATCGCTATGGATAAGGCTTGCGATTTCCAAGCACTATCCATAATTAAATTGGATAAAAAATTTACCGCTAACATCCAAAGGATAACTCCAGTAAAACTTATAACCAATTTATTTCTCATAACGATCCCCCTTAAACCAGGTTATATCCCTCTACAGGGATCTTAATAGTAAAGGTGCTTCCTTCTCCGACTTTGCTTTGTGCTTCGATAGTTCCCCCAAAACCTTGAATGATCTTTAAACTGGTAGAAAGTCCTAAGCCCGTTGCATCCTTATCTATTTTAGCTGAAAAGAAAGGATTGAAAATTTGAGGAAGAATTTCAGAAGGTATTCCTATCCCGGTATCGGCAAAGTCTATTTTAACAATCTCTTTCGTTTCGCCGACAGAAATAGTGCCATCCGGAGTGGTAGTAGTGGTAATGGTAAGCGTAAGCGTACCTCCATTGGGCATTGCCTCAAAGGCATTATTAATAATATTGATAAAGACCTGCCTCAATTTGAGACTGTCCACGTAAATGAGCGGCAGATTTTTTTCATGGTCCTCGTTTATCATTATCTGAGCGGAGTCTGCCCGGTTTTTTACCAGGGCAACTATTTTTTTTAAAATGTCACTCACATCGATTCGCTCCAATTTGGTTTGTTCTTCTTCCCCAAAATCCATTAAATCGCGGATCATATTTCGGGCATGATGTAATCCTTCCTGAATGGTGTTTAATTGTTCCCGGGTGGCCGCATCGTTGTTTTTTTGACTAAGGAGAAGGCTAATATGGCTCAGGGCCGAGACCAAAGGATTTTCGATCTCTTTGCTGATATTGGCGCTTAACTGTCCAAGCATTGAGAACTTGGCATCCTGAATAAGTTTATCCTGCATTTTTTTTACTCTTTCTTGAGCAAGCATCAATTCGCGAATCTTTGTGTAATAGTCAGTAACATCTTCCGCGATTAAAACGGTTCCGGTAACTTTTTTTTCCTCAATAAGATTGGTAACAATGATTTTAAGAATAAACTTATTTAAAGGCATGGTAAACGTTACTAAGGTGTTGTTGGGTTGGGTTGACGTTTTCTCTATTGCCTCTTTTATTTTTTGCGAACTTTCGTTATCAAACAGTTCGTATAAATGGCAACCGATAATTTGTCCTTCGGTTTTATTAAAAAATTTTGTTCCCGCGGGGTTAATATACGTTATTCGTAAATTGGCAGCAGTCTCGATCACTGCTTCCCCGATTGTTTCCAAAACGATTTCATCATGCCGCCGCAGAGACATAAGTTCCTTAACGACTGCCCGCTTAAACATGCTCTCCGCCCCAAGAATTTTTTCCTCCTTTTCTCCGGTTGCAAGTTTTTTTATTATTTCTAAAACATTTTTCTTCAGAGTTTCTGCTGGTCCTTTATAGAGAAAGAAGTCCGCTTCCACTCCTTCCAGATAAGGCGATTCCTCAACCAGGGCACCGGAAGCCAAGACTACCGGAGTTTCTTTTAACTGGGGATCTTCCCGGATGCATTTAATAAACTTTGCTCCATCAATTTTGGGCATAATCAAATCGACAAAGATACAATAAAAGGGCTCCTGCTTTATTATCTCCAGTCCTTCCAGGCCATCAGAAGCTTTTTTCACTAAAAACCCTTGTTGCTGGAAAATATCGCTTAAAAGCTCCTGATAAAAAACATCATTATCTATTATTAATATTTGTTTGGGTTCCATCACGTGCTCCTGTAAGATTGGAGAAAAGTAAAATTTTGTTATCTTTTCCTTTAACAATTCCTTCGCATTAAATCTTGGTCGTAACCCGAACCACTTCTTCTACCGTAGTTATTCCCTCACGAAGCTTCATAATGCCCGTTTCTCTTATGGTCCTCATGCCTATGGCAGCCGCGGCCTTTTTTAATTCCGGAAGTTGTGCACCTTTCGCGATCAAAATTTTTATCTCCTCTTTAAGAGGCAAAACTTCATAAAGTCCGATACGGCCTTTATATCCCGTGTGATTACAAACTTTGCAGCCTTTTCCCTGGAAGAATTTGAAGCCGTTTAATTCTTCTGTCGTCAATTCAAGGGAAGCTAATCTTTCCAGCGGAACGCTCACCTCTTCTTTACACGCCGGACATATCTTGCGTACAAGCCGTTGAGCAATAATCAAGATAACTGCAGAGACAACCATAAAGGGAGGAATACCGATATTGATAAGCCGGTCAATCGTACTGAGGGCATCATTCGTATGGAGCGTAGAAAGCACTAAGTGCCCTGTCTGTGCTGCCTTGACAGCAATCTCGGCAGTCTCATGATCTCTGATTTCACCGACTAAAATTACATCCGGGTCCTGGCGAAGAAATGATCGGAGAGCATTGGCAAACGTTAAACCCACTTTCTCTTTGATTTGAATTTGATTAATGCCCTTTAGGTTATACTCTACCGGATCTTCCGCAGTCATGATATTGACCCCTTCCTTATTAACCCAATCCAAGGCAGAGTAAAGCGTTGTTGTTTTTCCGCTTCCCGTAGGACCGGTAACTAAAAGCATACCATAAGGACTTTCAACTGATTTTCTAAATTCTTCTAATTCCTGCGGTTCAAAGCCTAGTTTTGCCAGGTCTAAAACCAAATTGCTTTCATCCAGGATACGGAGGACGATTTTCTCCCCGAATATGGTAGGAATAGAACTTACCCGCATATCTATTGTCCGTTTCTCAACTTTAATTTTCATTCTTCCATCCTGCGGTTTTCTGCGCTCGGAGATATCCATCTCGCTTATAATTTTGATTCGAGAAGAAATCCCAGGGTGAAGGTTGCGGGAGAGACTCAAGACCTGATGCAAAACCCCATCAATCCTAAACCGAACTCGGAGTTCATCTTCATAGGGTTCAATATGGATGTCGCTAACTTTTTTATGGATAGCGTCGGAGATAATAAAATTGGCCAATTTCACAATGGGGGCTTCTTCCGCAGCTGACGCCAGGACTTCCGATCGTTCTTCATCTTTCGTGGTTTGTAGTACCTCTAAGCTTTGCTCTTCTTCTTTTACCACTTGCATTATTTCAGCCAGGTCATCGTTTGACTGTTTAAAAAACTTCTCAATCGCTTTTTTGATATGTGATTTCTGAGCGACTAAAGGGATTACGATAAAACCGCTCGCAAATTCGATGTCACTAATGGCGTTAAAGTCAAAGGGATTGGCCATGACAACGCTAAGCTCTCTGCCATTTTTTGCAATTGGTATCGCAAAATACTTTTTTATAACCTTTTCGGGGACCACCTTAACCACATTGAGATCGATCTCCATTTCTTCAACGAGGACGTAAGGAAGGTTTTTTTTCTTCGCGAGGACTTTAGCGAGAATTTCTTCCTTTATATACTCCTTCTCAACCAGATAATCATAGAAATCCCCCCCTGAGGTCTTTTGCCATTTCAAAGCATCCTTGAAATGTTCCGGCTGGATATGTCCCTGGGCAGCAAGTTCATGAGCTAACTTAATAAGCACGTAGTCTTTCATATCTTTCATATGCTTGGGGTATAATCCTTCTAACGGGGTTTATGCAATCTCAAGCTTAAACCCTTTCTCAGTGAAAAGCTTAATGCAGGTATCGACCACCTTAGAGTCGTAAAGGAGGCCTTTTTTCTGAGAAATTTCTTCGAGCGCTTTTTCGATTCCCAACGCAGGACGATAAGGTCGGTGGGAAGCCATTGCCTCTACTACATCAGCAACACCGATGATTTTTGCCTCAAGTAATATTTCCTTGTCTTTAAGACCTAAAGGATAACCGGATCCATCTAACCGTTCATGATGCTGGAGCACAATTTGGGCAATGGGCCAAGGAAGCGTAATATTTTTTAATATCTCGTACCCTGACTGGGGGTGAGTTTTAACCAGACGAAATTCAATCTCAGTCAGCTTACCTGGTTTGCTTAAGATTTCAGAGGGAACTGAAATCTTGCCGAGATCATGGATGAGGCTCGCCATCTTGACTCCTTCGACATCTTTTTCGGAAAGACCCATCTCTTGAGCCAAAGCCAAAGCAAGCAGAGTGACGCGTTGCTGATGACCCGCGGTGTAAGGATCACGGGATTCAATCGTCAAAACCATGGCATGAACGATACCTTGCATTGCTTTCCGCAGATCGTTAAGGGTTGTCTGCAGTTCTTCGGTGCGTTCCTGGACCATTTTTTCGAGGTTTTCTTGGTAAAGCCGGTTTTGTATCTCCAAATCTCGGCGGTGCAGGGCATTGGTTACATTAATCACCAGTTCGTTAGGTTTAAAGGGTTTAATGATGTAGCCATAAACCCCCATTTTCAGAGCTGTTGACGCGAGATCCGGATCATCCACAGCCGTCACCATCACTATTGCAGCCTCTGGTTGCTGTTTTAAGATATCCCGGGAAAAATCCAGTCCTGTTTCCCCGGGCATATGCATATCGCAAAGGATGAGGTCAAAAGTATCTTCCTTTAGGTAACTCCGCGCTTGATTTGTATCGGGAGCCAGGGTGCATTTATATCCGTTTGTTTCCAGGAGTTGTTTAATTAAGTTTAGTATCTGGACTTCATCATCTACGACTAAGACATTTGCTATCATGGTCCTTGCTCCTCATGGAAAAGTTTAATATGATAATTTTACTCAGCGCATTGCGTTATGAGTTTAATCTTTCCCAACCATTTTTTGAGTATTATAAGTTAGTTCCGTTGAAACTTCAATAGATTTTTTCTTTGTTTCTCGGATGAGAAACTTTCTAACCAGCACCCCCGGCATGGCATTTTCTTCACGTATTTACCCCGTTAGAAATCCTTCTAACGGGGTTTAACTTCCGGAAATTTAATTTGCATGAGAAGGTGATTCCATTTATACTTCTTCTCCTATCCCAATTCTTTTGCTTCTATACTATGGCCGAAGAAATATTCCGCAATTACCAAAAGCTGTTAAACAAAGTTGATGAATTTAGTTCCCGGATCATCAAAAGATATCGGAAACATATTAGCTGTGGTTATGGGTGCAGCGATTGTTGTCAGCAGAATCTAAACCTTTTTCCCCTCGAATACTCCTTTCTTCAGAAAGGGTTCTCTCGTTTACCCGAGCCAATGCAAAAAATCGTTCGTAACCGTGCTGCTCAAGGGCTTGGGGACTATACTCCGTGTGTTTTGCTGAACCACGGAGCATGTGTATTATATGCGCGCCGTCCCATAATTTGCCGCACTCATGGACTCCCGCTTTTTATTAAGGAAGGCGACAAAGAAAGACGGGACTGCTGTCCAAAAAATTTTACTTCTTATGGTTTGGAGCTTTTGCCTCAAACTGATTTTCTTTATTTGGAGCGGCTTAATACCATTCTCATTACGGTTAATCAGGTTTTCGCTTCTCTGACCGGGATAGAGTCTGGGATCCGTCTATGTTTGACTAACCTACCGGATAATAACATTATTTTCTAAAAAAATACCTGAACAAACCATAGAGAAACCCACAAAGGTAGTGACGCAATAAAGTGATTTTTTTGGGTGCCAACGGTTTAAAAGAGCTTGAAAATTTTTCATAAAGTTTGTATAGAGGGTTTTTAAGACGTCTTTATTTCAGGTGAGGAACGTAACGAAATGAAGATTGGCGTTATTTCCGATACTCATCTTTACAACTATTCCTTAGAGCTAAAACGGATCGTTGATACGCATTTTGGTGATGTAGACATGGTCATACATGCCGGGGATATTGTGGAGATGGAGGTGTTGGATGCTTTTTTAACAAAAAAAATTGAGGCGGTGGCCGGTAATATGGATCCTGAAAGTGTAAAAAATCACTTTCCCGTGAAAAAGATTATTAATGTCGGTGCCTTTAAATTAGGACTTATCCATGGCTGGGGGAGTCCTGTGGGTCTAGAAAATCGTATTAGCAATGAATTTACCGAGATAGATTGCTTGGTTTACGGGCATACTCATTACCCGGTGAACCAGGTTATCAAGGGAGTTCTTTTTTTCAATCCTGGTTCGGCTACCGAAAAGCGCTTCACTAAGAGAAATACTGTTGGAATTTTGGAAATAAGCGAACGGATAACGGGAAAAATAATTGAAATTTAAGGAGTTTTAACTATGGGAAAAAATCTTTGGGCTCCCTGGCGGATGGAATACATCCTCAGCAAAAAAACAAAAGAGTGTATTTTCTGCATAGATAAAGACGAAGCCCGGGATAAAACAAAATTAATTCTTTCCCGGAGCTCTTTATCATTTGTGATCATGAATCGCTATCCTTACAACAATGGTCACCTTATGGTTGCTCCTTTTAAACATTGTCCCGCGATAGAAGATTTAGATGGGGATACGGTGCTGGATATGTTCATGATGCTCAAGAAGTCGATGAGCATTCTTCGCACGCGCTTAAGACCAGAAGGTTTTAACGTGGGGATAAATATGGGGAGGGTAGGGGGTGCGGGCATAGAGGATCACCTCCATATTCATATTGTGCCCCGGTGGAATGGAGATACTAATTTTATGCCTGTTTTGGGCGACGTGCGCGTGATGCCGGAACACCTGGAAGATACATATAATAAACTCTTCCCTCATTTTAAAGCGTTAAAAGACGATTAACAAATCACCGCTGCTTAACTTTTATTTCACGGTAATGGTTGCCCGTCTGATGGTTTGTCGCTCTTAATCTTCTCTTGTCTAATAACTCTTTCCCGGAATTATCTGGAGAGAAGCCCGGTCACTTTCCCCATCAGATGTGCAGGTAGCCTTTGCCACTACCATGGAAGGACCGGACGGGGAGATTTTTATTTTTTCTTTAAAAATTAAGGGAAAATCCTTAGGGCTTTCTTTTTTCGAATATTGCCAGACCTTAATCGGCACTTCATTTAATAACAGCACCACGCTTTCCAAATAGTGGGAACGGCCTTTACCCTCATGGTTAACCGTGAGGGTAATTTCATAGTCGGTCAGTTGGTCACCAACTGGTTGTGCATTCAGCATCACCACTGGTTCATTAGCGCTCAGAGTAGCAGCGAAAAGGAAAACCGCCATAAAGAAAAAAACTACTTTTGAAAAAAGTTTTTCTGTTTTCATTTTTCCTCCTGTGAATAAACTTAAAATATTATTATGCCGTTAACTGAACTAAAAATCAACCATACCGTAACAACAGTTGGATGAAGAAGGAATAAATGAATTTTATCGTGGACATAGAAAAGATGGGACACCGAGGTATGGGGATTGCCCGCTGGGAAGGAAAAGTGGTTTTGGTTCCCTTTGCTGCCCCGGGAGATCAAGCAGAAGTAAGCGTTACCCGCGCTCACCGGGATTACGATGAGGCGGAAATCGTTAAATTAATAAAGCCCTCTTCGTTGCGCCGGGAACCGCCCTGCCCTTTTTTTGGCGCTTGTGGCGGGTGTCAGTTGCAACACCTCCCGATATCGTTTCAAAGGACGTTAAAGGAAGAAATTTTTCGGGAAATGCTTACACATCACGGGGAAGTTGACGAAAAAGGAGTAAAAGAGATTTTATTTTCCTCGAATGAATTTGAATATCGCTCTCATTGTGAGTTGCACGTTGACTGGAGAGAAAAACCTTTAGTCGGGTTTATGGCCCGCAGAGACAATAAAGTAGTCCCCGTAAATCAATGCCTTGTGGTTCATCCTCTGATCCAGTCAGTTTTGGCAGAGGTAAGCGGAATGCTAAAAAGAGCCAACGCTAACCAGGTGACTGATGTGGCTATTTCCTGTGACTTTCCTGGTGAGAAAAACGTGATCACTTTTTTTAGTTCGAAAAGACTTCCCGATAATGTGGAGAAGACGTTAGGGAAAGTAGTTCAAGAGATCCCCCGGGTTAAGGGACTTTACTTAGTTGCTCGGAAAGAAAGAAAGCCGGTTATCCTGTGGAAAGAAGCGGGAGCGCCTTCTGGGGTTTTATATTCTCTGCCGTTTAAAGATGGGAGCGAAGATATCATTCTTGAGGCTTGGCCTGAGGTGTTTCGTCAGGCAAACCCTGAGGTTAACCGGATAATAATGTCCATTGTTTTAAACTGGATCCAAAACCTGGGAGTTCAACAAGTATTAGAACTTTATGCGGGCATGGGAAATTTCACCGTCCCGGTGAGTTTCGTGGCTCAAAATGTTTTAGCAATAGAAAGTAACCCTCTTGCAGTGGAAAATGCGAAAGCCAATGCCTTACGGCATGTTCGGAAAAACATTCAATGGATAACCGGCTCAGTAAAAGATGGAATAAAATCCTTGAGAAAAGAATCCTTTGATCTGATAATAATGGACCCTCCCCGGAAAGGAGCGAAAGAAATTTTAAAAGAAATTATCCGGTTAAACTCAAAAAATATTATATATATTTCTTGCGAGCCAGCTACCTTTGCCCGTGACATTCAATTTCTTAAAAAATATGGCTCTTATGGGGTAAAAATGACTCAACCGCTTGACATGTTTCCTCAGACCTTTCATGTGGAATCAATTACATTGCTTAAAAAGATCTGATTAAAGAGCATTATTAATTTGAATGTACCTGAAAATAAATATTTTTTTTAGAAGGTTGGATTTTTCCCAAAATTTTATTCTCTTGACTTCGATTATGAAAAAAGCTATATTATTATTATACCTCCGAGCCTTTGTGCCTAAAAGTTTTTACTCAGGGTAAAAGGCCGTTAGGGTATCGCTGGAAACGGCGTTGCCTCCCGTGCTTGGAAAGGAGAAAAATTAATGAGCCGGTTCCCAGCAAGGAAAGCGGCTTTTTTTATTTTTACTTATGAAAATTCTTAAAGACCGATATCAACGCACCATTAATTATTTAAGAATTTCGGTTACCGACCGGTGCAACCTCCGATGTCAATACTGTATGCCAGAAGAGGGGATACCGCTTATTGATCATGAGGATATGCTGCGATATGAAGAAATTCTTCGTTTGGTAAGGGGCTATGCTCAAGCAGGAATTACCAAGGTTCGAATCACCGGAGGAGAACCATTGGTGAGAAAAGGCATTGTTAATTTTATCACCGAGCTTTCCGCAATACCCGGCATTAGAGATCTGAGTATGACTACCAATGGGGTTTTGCTTAAGGACTTTGCCCGTCCTTTAAAAGTTTCTGGTTTAAAGAGGATCAATATCAGCCTGGACACGCTCGACCCGGAAACCTTTTTTCGCATTACCCGAAGAGATAAATTTCATGATGTTTGGGCAGGAATACAGGAAGCCATAACAGTGGGATTCTCTCCGGTAAAACTGAATGTGGTTATCATTAATGGAATAAATGAAAAGGAAGTTTTCGATTTTGCCCGCCTTACCCTCGAGTTTCCGTTGGTCGTTAGATTTATTGAATATATGCCGGCTGGGGAAAGCCAGTGGAACCCTGCGCTGGTTTATCCTAACTCCCAAATTAAGGAACAAATTCAAGAGCTGGGCGCATTAATTCCCTTGCATGATGAAAAAAATGATGGCCCGGCAATTCGGTATCAATTAAAAAACTCGCTCGGAGAAATCGGCTTCATAAATCCGATAAGCAGCCATTTTTGTCACCTGTGCAACCGGATTCGCTTGACCCCAGACGGACACTTACGCACCTGTCTTTTTCATGATGAAGAGATCGACCTTAAACCTTTCTTAAGGAATGGTTGCGATGACGAAAAATTACGTGAGAAGCTTCTCCATGCTCTGGAGAAAAAACCCAAGCAACATCAGATTCAAGAAGCGCATTTCAAGAAGTGCCAGCGGACAATGAGTGCGATCGGAGGATAAAAACAGAGTCAAGGATTAGATAATTTTGGGACTACGGATTTGTCCAAAGTTTTTATCAAAGGGAGGACAAAGTGAGTAAATTAACCCATTTTGATGAGCACGGGAAGGCAATAATGGTGGATGTGAGTAAAAAGGATGAGACCTTGCGGGAAGCGACTGCATGTGGTTCCCTATTCATGAAACCTGAAACTTTCCGCCTTATCATGGATAAAAAGATTAGCAAAGGAGATGTTTTAGGAGCAGCCCGGATTGCTGGAATTATGGGGGCGAAACGGACTTCGGATATAATCCCTCTGTGCCATCCCCTTGCAATTACCAGTGTTCACGTTGACTTTTTTCCGGTGAAAGAGAAAAGCCGGATTGATATTAAAGCCACGGTTAAAATCAAGGGAAGAACCGGAGTGGAAATGGAGGCTTTTACTGCGGTTGCAGTGGCTGCTCTCACGATTTATGATATGTGCAAAGCAGTTGACCGGGGTATGACTATTTCCGATGTCCACCTGAAGGAAAAATCCGGAGGAAAAAGCGGGAGATTTATCTGGAAAGGAACCACAAAACCAAAGAAATAGGCCTCATCATTTCGCTTTTCGCTCATGATTTCTTAAAATAACCCCCCAACGGTATAGGCTCAGAACGAAATTTTTAAGTATTTGATCTTATTTTTGTCTTTCCCTGTTTTTTTCTCCTTGAAATTAATACCTTAATTTGTTAAAAACTAAAAGCTTAACTTTCAGTCTTGATGAGTTCGTAAAAAGTAAAAATTCACTGGTTTTGTCATGCTGAGCTTGTCGAAGCATGAAGCAATAGCAATTAGTTATGTTATCCTTCGACAGGCTCAGGGTGACATCTTTGACTTTTTACAAGTCTATCAATTTTATGCTGGTTAAAGAATTTGATTATCACTTGCCTCCAAAATTAGTAGCTCAGGTTCCCGCTTCAGAGCGGGATGCATCTCGGCTCATGGTTGTTTTTCGCGAGGAAGAGAAAATTGAACATGCCATTTTTGCGGAAATTGATAATCATTTAAATTCTGGGGATATTGTCGTTGTAAACGACACCAAGGTGCGGCCGGCAAGGATTTTTGGTCATAAGGAAACTGGGGGTAAAGTGGAGGTCTTGCTTCTCCAGCCCTTAAATTCCTTGGAATACCCGAAAGAAAAAAACATTTGGGAAGCGCTCATTGATTGTTCAAAAAATCCGCAGATCGGATCAACCCTTTCCTTTGGGCCAGAGCTTAACGCCCAGGTGGTTAAGCAAAAAAAGGAAGGTCTTTGGGATGTTGAGTTAGTCTACGCCGGTGATCTGGAGAAAATCTTAGAACGGATTGGAAAAACACCGCTTCCTCCTTATATTAAAAGAGAAGGTGACAATCAGGAAACTTTTGACCGGGCTTGTTATCAAACAATTTTTGCCCGGCATCGTGGCTCAGCCGCTGCTCCGACAGCCGGCCTGCATTTTACCGAGAGGGTTATAAACCGGATAAAGAAAAGAGGGATTGAGGTCGTGCCACTCACGCTTCATGTGGGGGTAGGTACTTTTCAACCCGTCCGGGTAGAAAAGGTTGAAGCCCATCGGATGCATAGCGAATATTATGAAATAAGCCCTGAGACTGCGAAAAAGATTACGCAGGCTATCGAACACGGGCAAAGGGTTATCGCGTGTGGTACCACGTCAGCGCGAGTCCTCGAAACCTGGATAAGTAAAAAAAACACCTTGAGCGGGTTTACCGACCTTTTTATTTATCCGGGGTATGAGTTTCAGGCTGTTAAGGGAATGATTACCAATTTTCATCTGCCCCGGTCTACCTTGTTGATGCTGGTTTCGGCTTTTGCGGGCACAGAAATGATTTTTAGAGCTTATCAAGAGGCGATTACAAAAAAATATCGGTTTTATAGTTATGGGGATGCCATGTTGATAATATGAGAAGTCAGAAATCAGAAGACAGTAGTCAGGAGACAGAATTCAGGAGGATAAAAATTATTTCTGGTTTCTGACTTCTGACTCCTCTCTTCTGTCTTCTGTTAGGACGTTATATGAGTTTTTCGTTTACGGTTATCAAAGAAGATAGTATCTCTTCAGCCCGGCTGGGGAAAATACTCACGGCGCATGGTGAGGTGAATGCTCCGGCTTTCATGCCGGTAGGAACTCAAGGTACAGTGAAGTCGCTTACCCCGGAGGACATAGAAGATCTAAACGCCGAGATCATTCTCTGCAATACGTACCATCTCTATCTTCGGCCGGGTCATGAGGTGATTGCCCGTTTAGGAGGATTGCATTCCTTTATCCATTGGAAGCACCCCCTTCTGACCGATAGCGGAGGTTTTCAAATTTATAGCATCAGCACCTTAAGAAAGATAAAAGAAGAGGGGGTATTTTTTCGGTCGCATTTGGATGGTTCTTCGCATTTACTTACCCCGGAAAAAGCGGTCGAGGTTCAGGAGGCATTGGGAGCAGATATTATCATGTGTTTGGATGAATGCACGCCCTATCCTTCAAGCTTCGATTATACGCAAGGGTCATTATCACTTACTACTCGATGGGCAGAGCGGAGTAAAAAGGCGCATACGAGAAAAGATCAGGCTCTGTTTGGAATTATCCAGGGAGGAATGTATCCGGATTTAAGAAAGCAAAGCGCCCGAGAAATCGTGGGTTTTGATTTTTCTGGATACGCCGTAGGTGGTTTAGGGGTAGGGGAGACGAAAGATACGCTGCATGAAATTTTAGATACCACGGTGCCTTTAATTCCCCGTGACAAGCCTCGTTACCTTATGGGGGTGGGAACTCCGCAGGATCTCTTGGAGTGTGCGAAAAAGGGGATTGATATGTTTGATTGTGTCATGCCGACACGACATGCCCGCAATGGGATGCTTTTTACCAGTTTTGGGAGCCTGGTGATTAAAAACGCGGAACATGCTGATGATCCCAAACCGATTGACCCGCAGTGCGGATGTTATACTTGTAAACATTATTCCCGGGCCTATTTGCGCCACCTGTTTATGGCCAAGGAAATACTTTCTGCTCGGTTGAACACTATTCATAACTTATATTATTATCTCAATCTTATGAAAGATCTCCGCGAAGCTATCCGTGCTGATCGTGTGGAAGAATTTAGTTGCGGTTTTTACGAGAAACAAAAAACTGTCATGGTAAATCAGGGGACAACACGTTCTCTTTATGTTGTGCAGTAAGATTTTTCTCCCGTGTTGGTTCCTAACTAAAAGGTTTCTTAGAATAAAAAAATATTGGTAATAACTGATTAACTTTTTAACAATTGGAGGTACAGTAATGTTTGGTATCGCTTATGCTTTAGGGACTGCAGGAAATAGCGGTGGAGGGCAGCAGGCTGGATTAATGCAATTTCTCCCTTTAATCCTTATCTTTGTAGTTTTTTATGTTCTCCTGATTCTTCCTCAACAAAGAAAAATCAAAAAACACCGGGATTTTTTAAAAGGACTGGAAAAGGGGAAAACTGTGGTAACCAGTAGTGGTATTCATGGGAAAATCACCGGTCTTACAGATAATATTGCTACTTTGGAAATTGCCCCCAATGTAAAGATAAAGGTTTCTCGCGATCAAGTTTTGGGATACAGTGAAATAAAATCAGAATGAGGCAGTTTAACATAAACAAGGAGATGAAAAGATGGTGAGGAATTTATTCTGGCGATTCATCATAGTGCTACTTTCTACTTTAGCCGGGATATTTTATTTAGTTCCCTCGATTACTGATAATATACCATCCTGGTGGCATGAGAAAATCGATAAAATTCATCTGGGGTTAGACCTCCAAGGAGGAATGCACCTCATTACAGAAGTTCAGACTGATAAGGCGATCGAAAATACTCTCAATCAGTATGTCCAGACGTTGGAAGAGGTGCTCGATGAAGAAAAGATACCTTTTATAGAAATCACCCTCCGTAAGGATCAAACCATTGCAGTCGAATTGCTGGATAAATCTACCGATGAAAAATTTGAAGAGGTAATGAAAAAAAACTTCCCTGCACTCACCAGCTTGCAACCTGAAACGGGCGAAAGCTTTTATCGGCCTATTTTCGCATTGGATAAAAATGAAATCCGCACGGTCAAGGACTCGACAGTAAAACAAGCTCTCGAGACTATCCGGAATCGGATTGACCAGTTTGGGGTGACCGAACCAAATATTCAACGCCAAGGAGAGGACCGGATTCTTATTCAATTGCCCGGGCTTAATGATCCGGAACGAGCAAAACGGTTGCTTAAACAGACGGCGATGTTGGAATTCAAGCTGGTCAATGATGAAGACAGTTTGCAGAACGCGCTCGAAGGAAGAGTGCCTCCGGAAAACGAAATTCTTTATGAAGAAACAGTGGATAAAAAAACCGGAATAGTAACGGACCACAAACCGTTACTGTTAAAAAAAAGAACTCTGTTGACCGGAGATATGCTGGTTGATGCTCAACCCCAAATTGATAGCGCCCAGTTTAACCAGCCCTATGTATCCATTAAGTTCAATGCCAAGGGAGGAAAGATTTTTAAAACCGTCACTACCAATAATGTGGGTAAACGACTTGCCATTGTCTTGGACAATGTGATTAAATCAGCTCCGGTCATCCGGGAACCGATTACCGGAGGTCGGGCGCAGATTGAAGGAAACTTTACCTTAGAGGAGGCCAAAGACCTGGCGATCGTATTACGAGCAGGATCTCTTCCGGCGCCCATTAAAATTTTAGAAGAACGAACCGTGGGTCCCTCTCTCGGAAAGGATTCTATTGACCAAGGGATTCGCGCTACCGTTATTGGAAGCCTCCTCGTGTTATTATTTATGTTTATTTATTACAAATTATCCGGCTTGATTGCTGATATTGCTCTTGTCCTTAACATGGTTCTTATTTTCGCTGTATTAGCAGCTTTTGAGGCAGCTCTCACTCTTCCTGGTATCGCGGGAATTGTGCTCACCCTCGGTATGGCGGTGGACGCCAATGTCCTTATTTTTGAACGTATCCGGGAGGAGTTGCGCGCCGGAAAAACCACCTGGGCTGCGGTAGACGCAGGTTACGCGAAAGCTTTTTCCGCTATTTTCGATTCGAACCTTACCACCGTGCTTGCCGCTGCCATTCTTTTTCAATTTGGCACGGGTCCGGTAAAAGGATTTGCCGTGACTTTGTGTGTTGGAATTATGGCGAGTTTTTTTACGGCTCTATTCGTAACCCGCGTGGTGTTTGATTATTTTGTGTTAGTCAAAAAGGTTAAGAGCGTAAGCATTTAAAAAGGGAAAGGATAATTACTATGGAATTTTTTCGGATTAAAACTAATATTGATTTTATCGGAAAAAAGAATTACGCCCTTGCTTTTTCAAGTATTTTAATCCTGATCACTATCATCTCCTTAATCATTCATAAGGGCCCCCGCTATGGGGTAGACTTTGCCGGGGGTATCTCAGTCAGGGTAAAATTTTCTCAACCGGTAACTGCCGCTGAAATCAAGAGCGGAATTCAAACGCTTAATTTGCCTAATTGTACTGTTCAAGAGTTTATTGAAAAGGGTCAACATGAATTCCAGATTCAATCAAGCAAAGAAAACCTTGATATTGAAAACATTCAGGCGTCACTCCGTCAAGCGTTATCAAAAAAATTTGGAGAAGGACGCTTTGAGGTTCGAAAAATTGAGACCGTAGGCCCCAAAGTCGGTAAAGACCTCCGGGAAAAAGGACTCTGGGCGGTGATCATTTCCTGGCTCATAATTCTTATCTATGTGGCTTTTCGCTTTAAACATTTTAGCTTTGGCCTGGGTGGAATCGTTGCCCTGGCGCATGATGTACTGGTAACAGTGGGGGCGTTTTCAGTTACTAACCGGGAAATAGACCTTACCATTGTTGCTGCGTTACTTACCATTATCGGTTTTTCAATTAATGATACGATTGTCATTTACGATCGGGTTCGAGAGAATCGGCGTAAAACTCCGAGCGCTTTGTTACCGGAGGTCATTAACCGGAGCATCAATGAAACTCTCAGCCGTACCATTATCACAACCGGAACCGTTTTGCTTGGTGTTGTAGCATTGCTTTTATTTGGCGGCGGGGTTATTCATAATTTTGCTTTTGCCATGTTAGTGGGGTGTATTTCCGGAACGTATTCTACTCTTTATATCGCTAGCCCGGTGGTAATATTTTGGGAAGAAAAGTTTAAGGGAAAGAAAAAAAGAAGATACTAAGAATTCCGCAAAGAATTTTGTCACCAGTAATAAGGAACTTTGGTGTAGCCATGATCAGCGTTGATGAAGCCCGAACCATTGTTTTGAGTCATACCCACCCTTTGGGCCTTGAGAAGGTTGATCTCCTCACGTCTCTCGGGAGAGTGATCGGGGAAGAGATTATTGC
>DATEXU010000039.1:0-13541 GCA_035256645.1 Thermodesulfobacteriota bacterium
AGGTTTTGTGGATAAAGTTCCCTTATTTTTCTAAGTAAAAAAAGAACGAAATGTCCGGTCAAAAAGTCCTCCTTATCAACCCCAATAGAATGAAGCCGGTCGTCACGCCAGTGGCGATTGACTACTTGGCGGACTCGCTGGAAACCCACCGAATAGATGTTGATTTTCTCGATCTTTCTTTTTCCGAAGATGTGGAGGCGGATATTGAGCGTGCTTTCAAAGGACCTCCTTTTATTGCTGTTGGGGTTACCATCCGCAATCTTGATGATTCCTATTTTGCCAGCCAGGATTTTTGTCTAAGAAAAAGCAAGGAAATCATTGACCTGATCAAACTCCATACCAATGCTCCCCTTGTTCTCGGCGGGATCGGATTTTCGATTGCGCCGATACCCGCATTAAAATATTGCGGTGTGGATTACGGCATCTGGGGAGAAGGAGAACATGCCTTCCCGCTGCTCGTAAAAGCTTTTGCCGAGAAAAGGGGTTATAAAAAAATACCCGGGTTACTATGGAAAGACAACCAATATAGAAAAAATCCTGCTTCCTACCTTAACCTCCGGAAAGCGATCCTTTCCCGGAGAGGTACGGTAAACAACCTGAGATACTTTCAAAAAGGAGGTATGGTTGGGTTTGAAACAAAAAGAGGATGCGATCAAACCTGCCATTATTGCGCTGATCCCGTTGCCAAGGGTACACGAGTTCGGGTCCGCTCTCCTGAGGATGTAGCACTTGAACTTGAGGGCCTTGCCGGGATATTCTCAGACGGGTTGAAGAAGAGGAACAGAGCTGAAAGTTAAGCCCATTCTAAATCAACCATATAGGGATAATGATCAGAAGGATAAGAGCCTTCACTATTGTCCCGAATTATCTGCGCATCAATCACCCGAAAATGCTTGCTTACCAAGATCCAATCCATGCGGGTTTTTTTGGGCATCCCTGTGAAACCGTGGTGGGTCATGCTTTTCTCATCTTCCTCGCGACCCAATATTTTCCAAGAGTCCCGAAGTTCGGATTCTGTGCCGGTTAAAAGCTGGTGTACGCGAGATCCGGGCCTATCATTAAAATCACCCATCAGAATTGTTGGCCCAATGTGGTTTTGGATAAATGTACAGACAATTTTAGCCTGTTGCCAGCGCGCTTCGCTTCCTTGGTGATCCAGGTGAGTAACCGCAGCCAAAAAATGTTTTTTACTTTCCTGGTCTAAACATAATCCGTAACTCATCATTCTGGGAAAGGCGCTGTCCCAATTTTTACTGAGATGAATTGCCGGGGTTTTTGACAGCCAAAATTCACCACCTTGCACAACCGTAACTTCACTTTCCTGGCAAAAGAGCGTCGGGTATTGAGAAGTATCATCAATCACTCGATCCGGCATGTAAACATTGTAGCCGGACAAGTGTTTTTTAAGGTAGAGGAGTTGCTGCCACTTTCCCTCTTGGGTGCCCACCAGGGCAGGAGAATGACGTTGAATGATTTCGGCAACCAACTCACGACGGTATTGCCACGCGTTATTTTTGTCGTGCTCGTTTTCAAAACGAATATTAAAGGTCATTATCCGCACCACGAATCTCCTTTTTTGTTTATAAACTTGAGAACTTAACCGGCAGCAGGCAATCAGTTTCTTTTTACGGTAGAAAATAGTGTAAAATTTTGTTAGATTATTATCAAGTCGTAAAATAAAGGGAAATACATATAACCTGAATTGAGCGATTTTTATAACAAAACCAGTAGGACAGGCGTCTCGCCTGTCCTGAGGGGTGAACAGCCGGGACGGCTGTCCTACCGTGGTTTAGGCATCTTAAGGAGCAAGAATCGCTCAATTTAAGTATAAATAATATTTTTTGATTGGAAGGAGGTCTTTTCATGGCAACCAAAGAGAATCTTAAGGAAGCTTTTGCAGGAGAAAGTCAAGCCAACCGGAAATATCTGGCATTTGCCAAGAAGGCGGAAGCTGACGGCTTTCCCCAAATCGCAAAATTGTTTCGGGCAGCAGCTGAGGCTGAGACCGTTCATGCCCATAGTCATTTACGGGTGCTGGGCGGCATAAAAACCACCACAGAGAACTTACAAGCAGCAATTGAAGGCGAAGGATTTGAATTCAAAGAGATGTATCCTAAATTTATCGCTGAAGCAGAAAAGGAAGGCGACAAACAAGCTTTAACGACTTTCACGTATGCTAATGCAGTGGAGAAGATTCATCACACACTCTATGCTGAAGCTCTCGCAAAACTTAATACCGGCAAGGATCTCCCCGCAAGTGATATTCATATTTGCGGTGTCTGCGGTTATACTGTTTGGGGTGAGGCGCCCGAGAAGTGCCCTGTGTGTGGATCAGCGAAAAAAGTTTTTCGCCGTATCGATTAAAATCGTCCTTTATCATTTTTGTCTGAAAAATGACTACCCATAAAGTCACTTTTTTCCGATTGTACCCTTTTGAGGTCGGACAAAAAATTCACATCCATGATGGACCTCGTAAGGGGGATTGGGAGGTTATCGGGGTTAACGATCGCAAGATAAAATTCCGTTGTCCTGTCTCCTTTCGCGAGTTCGAGTGGGATAAATTCTGCTATTTTATAGAGGAACGCGACAATGCCGAGTGGCCTAAAAAGGATTAAGCAAAAAGAAAACCGCTTATGAATTTCTGGCAAAAACTTTTCGGAAAAAAAGTAGATCCCGCGATTGATTCGGAAGAGCAGGGGAAAAACGCGGTCTTTAAAAAAAAATACCAAGCCTTTAAGGCCTTGCTTGCGAGTAATGCTCGTGCGCGCGAAGTAATGGCCGACATGAAGGCAAAGGCAACAAGTAATTCTCCCTTCGAACAGGAGTATGTTAACCGAAATATCGCGGCCATTGTTCATGAGGTTGAAAAGAGCATCAGCAACCTCAATCTCATCTCAAACAATAAATATGAGGCCCTTCATGAAACGCTCAAGGGCATCAACGCGAAGATAGAAAATTCGTTTCAAGAGTCATCCGCAGACAAACAACTGCCTCCGTCCCTAAAAAATATTCTGCACATGATTATTCCCCTGAATGCAGTTAATCAAGAAGGACAAAAGTTCAGCCTTGATTCCTGTGAAACCGTGCACGATATTATTTCCTTTTGTCAGGCAATGGCCAGGCAAGAGATGTTTAAGCTTACCGAGGTACCTTTTAAAGAACTTAAAAATACAAAGAAATTGGTTGCCGGGATTCCGCTTCAATTCCATCTTATTGACTTGGGAGGCGGTATAGAAGGCAACCCGAAACATCTTTACCCTGACCATATCTCCTCATTCCCTTTGCGTGCTTTTTTACAAGGCTTGATAAAGATGAAATGGCCCGAGCCGCCGCCGGTTGATGTGGGTGGTTTTTTTGGAATGATGGGGCACACGTTAACCATCTCAGAGGCAGAAATTTTACAGACCGGCGAAAATAGCTTTTCCTTTATTTCCGATGAATACATGAATTGTTCCA
This sequence comes from Thermodesulfobacteriota bacterium, assembly GCA_035256645.1. Lineage (GTDB taxonomy): Bacteria > Desulfobacterota > WTBG01 > JAGOGO01 > JAGOGO01. Next base: position 3,457 of record DATEXU010000039.1, read on the forward strand.
TCAGGCTCGGATATCACTTTTCGAGCGTAGAGGCTTATGCGGGGAATAACCCTGAGGACAACTATATAAGAATTTTTTTTAAAGGAGGAGGAGCGGTAATAGAAAGGCGCATGCGAAGAGTCCGGTTAATAACTGAAATACTAAAAAGCATCGGGTTTGGAATGATCAAGGTAAATGAAGATGTTGTCGATGCAATGACAACCCAGCAGGATAAGTCAACCATGGAAAAAAAATTGGAAGTATTGGGAAAACTCACTGCGTACACCAAGCAACAGGATATGGCTATGTATAATGATGCAATTACCGACTTTTATATTAAAGAATTTTTAAACCAGCATCTGCCCGCTGGTGAGGCTTAGGCGATTTCGCATTTCCTTTTAGGGACGAGGCAAAAAAAATTCTTGAAATAAATTGTGTTTCTGATTAAATTTACTTTTCAGTTTAACCACAGAGTGGGGGAAAAACGTTCATGCAACAAAAAAAGAATATTAAAGAACTGGTTACGCCCTTAGAAAATTATCCTCACCTCCCTTATTGGGCCACATTAAAAGAAGCCCTTATTCAACTGGGAAGCGCTTTAGAGGATGGAATTAACACTGTTTTGGTCTTCAATGAGGCCTACAAATTAATAGGGATTCTTACCCCAAGCGACATCTTAAGGGGAATTGAGCCAACCTTTGGCCACCGCTTTAGAGAACGGGCCGAATTTTGGTCAGACCTTCTTTCAACTGCTACCAACGAGCGGATGATGGAACCCGTAAAACGCTTTATGAGCCCGGCCCGAATGGCAATAGACGCAGAAGATAGTCTTTTTAAAGCCTTGCATATTATGGTGTCCGAAAAACAACCGCTTTTAGCCATTCAAGAGCAGGGGAAGATTATTGGAGTTATCAAACTGGATACCATTTTTAAGGAAATCATCGAAGTTGTGCTCGCCCAATAACAAAAACTCTTTGATAGGATCATCATGAAAGGATGATTTCTTTACTCAGCATTTTTCAACGCCGAAAGCGATCTGAAACGATTGACCGAGAGGGTTTTGTGCAGCGGTTCCATAATTACCAGGAAATCCTTCGAGCCAACCGTGATGCCCTGGAGCTTATGGCGGAACTGCAACAGAAACTATCAGGGGTTTTCCTCTTTGACCGCAACTACCTCATCACCACTATTTCCCGATTAGAAAATTACCTGCGAACGATTATCGATCAGCTCAACCTCCTTTCAGACCAGCGCTATACAAAATTACCGGAAGTCCTAAAAAGGGTCATGGATTTGATCCAAAAAGAACTTTCTCGACCTCAGGAGATACCCAAGGTTTCTTTTACTATACCGTTCCGTGCTATCAAAAAAAACATGATATTTTCTGTGGGAGGGAAATGTGCTCATTTAGGAGAAATTAAAAATACTTTCGGTTTTCCGATCCCTCCGGGTTTTGTCATTAGTACCTATGCCTTTAAAACTTTCCTGGAAAACAATAACCTGCATGAAAAAATCAATCATATTCTTACGGCATTAGATATTAAGACGCTCGCTGAACTTGAAGAAGCAAGTAAGACAGTTCAGCAGATGGTCGGAGAGACACCGCTTTCTCAAGAAATCGTGGACTCGATCCGCTGTTCCTACGAGGAGTTAGCTAAGGAAGTAGGAAAACCGGTACCAGTGGCTATCCGAAGCAGTGCCGCCCAAGAAGACACCACCTTAGCTAGTTTTGCCGGTCAATATAAATCCTTTCTTAATGTCCCCCCCGACATGATCGAAAAATATTATAAGTTAGTTATTGCCAGTCAATTTTCTCCCCGCGCTATCTACTATTTTAAAAGCCGGGGTTTTGAGTATAGCGAAATTCCCATGGCGGTTGGCGTGATGGCCATGGTCCCGGTGGAAAGCGCGGGTATTGTTTATACCCGGCATCCCGAGATTCCCCAGGAGGACTTCCTGATTATTAACGCAGTGTTCGGTTTGGGAATAAGCGCCGTAGGTGGGGAAACAACCCCCGACCTCTATCGGGTGTCTCGAAAAGATCCCAAGAATATTCTCTCCCAGGAAAGAGGGAAACAAGAAGAGGTGGTAGTAAGTGCGTCTCCGGGTACGGTTGCCCATATTGCCCTTCCCCCCGAGAAAAAGAACCAGCCGGTTCTCACCGCTTCTCAAATTACTGAACTTTCAGCCCTGTCCCTGGAGTTGGAGAAAAAGTTTGCCTGCCCCCAGGATATTGAATGGGCAATCGACCAAGAAGGAAAAATTTTCATTCTGCAAGCGCGACCATTAAAATTGCGCCAGCATGACCGTTCTACCAAAACATCAACAGCGAAAATGATCAAAACAAATTCCCCGGTACTCGCAGAAAGTGGCGCTATTGCCAGCACGGGCATCGGCAGCGGCCCGGTTTATATAGTGAAGTCCTTCGAGGATTTGAAGAACTTTCCAGCGGGTGCGGTTTTAGTCTCTCACCACGCACCGCCTGATTATACCCTGGTGGTTGATCGTGCCAGCGCCATTGTTACCGAAGTAGGAAGTGCGGCAAGCCATATAGCGACAGTGGCTCGCGAATTTATGGTGCCTGCTCTTTTCAATGTTTCACGGATCACCGAGATTGTGACACCCGGGGAACCAATTACCGTGGATGCAATAAATGGCTTTATTTACCAGGGCGTCGTCCAAGAACTTCTTGACTCTTATCAAGAAGCAAGACCACCATTTAAAGATACGGCCATCTACCAGTTGCTCAAGAAGATAACCCAATACGTTACCCCGTTGAACCTGACCGATCCGAGGGGACAAAACTTCAAGCCGGAATATTGCAAGACCCTTCATGACATTACCCGGTTTTCTCATGAGATGGCCATGCAGGAGATGTTTACCTTAGGAGAAAGAAGTTCTTTTCCTGAAGGAGCAACGAAAAAACTAAACATTCCTCAACCGTTGGATATTTATTTAATCGATCTCGGCAAAGGGTTGAATGAGGTTAAACCGCTTTCTTCAGGGGTTACGCCGGAGGATGTTAAAAGCCGTCCATTTTTAGCGCTCTGGAAAGGGATGAGCCAGGTAACGTGGGCGGGACCGCGGCCCGTGAACCTCCGAGGATTTATGTCGGTAGTAGCCCGTTCTGCTTCTGACCCCACGGTGATGGAAAAACTCACTTACAAAAACTATGTGATCATCACTGATGCCTACATGAACTTTAGCACCCGCCTGGGGTACCATTTTTCCAGCATTGATGCTTTTATCGGAGAAAATATTCAAGACAATTATGTCCAGTTCATTTTTAATGGAGGTGGCGCTGACCTCACCCGACGAATGCGGCGTGCTCGTCTCATTAGTATGATCCTTAACCATAATGGTTTTAATACCATTTTAAAAGAAGATAATCTCTATGCCCGCGGAGAAAATCTTGAAGCGGAAACAATTGAAAAAATGCTCATTGTCTTGGGGATCGTAGTCGTTACCACACGGCAAATGGACATGGCTATGTACAATGATAAGATCGTGGACTGGTATTTTCAAGAATTCATAAAGGGAAATTACTCTTTTGGCGCTACTATCCAAAAGTAACCTATGTCTTTTTCTTCAGTTCTTCGATACACATCCTACTTATTGGGCCGAAATTAAAGTGATAAAAATCAGTTGTTCAAATGATTTCTTTCGTTTTTTTTTATTGGCCTCTTATCACTTTTTTTTATACAATAAACCGAAAAACTAAATAAAGCGTACCTATTTTCATACCACGTTGCATTCAAAAGTAGATCGAGGCGACGACGAGGAATCGACGCAGGCGTACGTTTTAGTACGTCGAGGAGTATGACGAGGAGGCAACAAAGATATGCAAATGAAGGCGACGTGGCATCAAACCCCATAGGACCATTCATGGTACCGGGCAATAAGAACGAAAAAGCCGAAACAAGCTTAACCTTAGGTAAAACACCCTATAGGTTTCGTCTGCGATTATTAGGCAGTATCATTATTTTCCTCCTCATATTAGGACTCTTCTTAGGGCTGCTTACTGCTCGGATATTGCGCTCCATTATCAGTGAAGACTTCAACCAGCAACAATTAATTTTGGCTCGTCATATTGCTCGGATGGTTGACCAGAACATTCAATTTCTTAAAGGAGAACTCGTCTCCTTAAGTCTTTCACCGTCCATTGCCGCATTCCGCAAAGAGGGAGAAAGGCGGATGGAGGACCGGATGGATGACCGCATGGATATCGCCCTTAAAACGGTCAGAAATTCTAATGTAGTAGCCATTGCCTTACTTGATTCATCTGGCCAAATTTTAAGAATAGTGGGCGAAAAAGAAGCGTATCTTGCCAACCCTCCTGTTAATTTTAATAACCTTCCCTTCCTTCAGTGGTGTCTGCTCCCCGAACACCGCAACCATGTCTTTATCCGACAATTCGAACCCCATAAAAATCCTGAAGACAATCATCTCTATATGATCATGGCAACCCCCGTTTACCAATACGCGGATAGATCTCACCGAAATCCTTCCTTCTCAAAACCTATTGGTTTAGTCGCCTTTCTTATTGATTCTGCTCAGTTTCTGGAAAAGTTCACTAAAGAGATCCAAAGTGGAAAAACCGGTTATGCTTGGGTTATCGATAATAACGGAAATTTCGTTATTCACGTTGAAAAGAATTTCATAGGAGAGAATGCGTTTTTAGCCCGTGAAGCCCGCGACCCCAGCATAAATTTTGTTCTTATCAACACCATCCAGAAGGAAACAATGCTTAAAGGTAAAGAAGGAACCGGATGGTACTATAGCGGATGGCACCGGGGAATAATCGGGAAAGTTAAAAAATTGGTAGCCTTTACTCCCATTCACCTCTCCGAAGAGGATCCTAACTATTTATGGTCCGTGGCGGTCGCTGCCCCCACGTCCGAGGTGGAAAATGTTGTCCATACAGTCTACCTCCCTCAGTTTATTGGGAGCGGCGTGCTGGTCATGGTCATAATTTTAGTAGGCTTTTACATAATCAATTTTGGAAGAACCTTAAACCGTACTTTAAAAGAAAAGGTCCGAATAAAAACCGAAGAACTACGGCAGTCCAATGAGGAACTGGCCCAATCAGAAAAACGTTACCGTGCCTTGGTGGAAAAGTCCCGCGATTTGATATTTACCGTTGATTACTTTGGCCGATTCACCTCTTTAAATTATTACGGAACCGAGCTTTTCGGAAAACCCAAAGAAGAGTATATCGGGCAAGGGTTAGACAAGGCGTTTTCTCCTGAGGGGGCTGCGAAACTTCTTAAAATCGCCCACGAAGTAATTGATACCGGTAAAGATATTCAGCTTGAGCATGACATTATTATCGGAGGCAAACTGTTTTGGTTTTTGTCTCATCTCATTCCCTTTACCCAGGAAGAAGAAAAGACTTCGTTGGTTTTAGTTTTTTCTCGCGATGTGACCAGCCAACACCAAATTCGTGAAGAAGAAATTGTGCGCACGGAAAAACTCGCCGCCATTGGCACCTTAGCAGCAGGGGTAGCCCACGAAATAAACAACCCTATTTGTATCATTTTAGGTTTTGCGGAATATCTATTAAATAAGACCGACCCGCTCAGCAAAGAATTCGAGATCCTCGAAACCATCAAGCGCCAGGCCTCTAATTGCCAAAAAATTGTCGAAAACTTGTTGTCATTTGCCCGGGTTCCGGCTAAAGCCACCAACTTAATGAACGTAAATGATGACTTAAAAAAGGTGATTGACGTTACCCAAAACACTCTCCTCACCAAAAAAATCGACCTGGTGTTAAACCTGGCAACGGATTTACCCCACGTTATGGCTGACAGCTCCCAGATCCAGCAAGTCTTTCTCAACTTTATAACCAATGGGGTTGATGCGATGCAAAACGGAGGTCGGTTTACTATAGCTACCCGCCTTAACCAAAAAAAAGACTACATTGAGATTGAATTTCGCGATACCGGGATTGGAATAACGAAAAAAAATTTGACCAAAATATTTGATCCTTTTTTTACCACTAAAGAGGTCGGGGAAGGAACCGGGCTTGGCCTCGCGGTAAGTTATGGGATTATTAAAAAATTCGGGGGAGAAATCCAGGTAGAGTCAGTAAGCGCCGAAGAAAACCCTAACTCAACTAGCGGCACGGTCTTTACCATTAAACTGCCGATCTATAATTTTATCAACGAGGAAAGACCTTAACCTTCAACAAGGGAGGGTGCGAATGAGCGCACGAATTTTAGTGATTGATGATGAGGTTGATATGCTGTCTCTTATCCGGCTTATCCTCACGGAGAAGACGGATTATGAGATTATTACTACCAATAACCCGCTTGAGGTTTCGAATCTGCTTAACGAAAAAAAATTTGACGTAATTGTCACTGATCTTAAGATGCCGATCATGGATGGTATGGACGTGGTGGATGCTATTCGTAAGCAAGATGAATTGGTTCCGATTATCATTATAACCGCCTATGGCTCAGTGGAATCAGCCGAAGAAGCGGTAAAAAAAGGAGCCTTTGATTATATCACCAAACCGTTTCGACAAGAACAGCTCTTGATCTCCCTCAAAAGAGCTTTAGAGTGGTACTCGTTAAAAAAAGAGTACTTAGAGTTAAGGGAAAAATTCATAAAGAGCCAGGAAGCCGAAAAACCATAAAAGAAAGGAGACCCTTCTATGGATATTTTTCTTCCTATTGCCGGGATGAGTTTTAACTTCCTGGTCATTGTTGGTATTGGAGGATTGGTTGGATTTTTGTCCGGGCTTTTTGGGGTTGGGGGCGGTTTTCTTTTAACGCCATTGCTGATCATGATTGGGGTTCCACCCTCGGTAGCAGCTGCCAGTGATTCCAATCAAATTTGTGCAGCAGCGACCTCCGGAGCTTTTAGTCACTGGAAGTTGGGAAACGTGGACCTAAAAATGGGCCTGGTTATTCTCATCGGCGGTATTGCCGGCGGAACCGTCGGTGTCCAAGTAGTAAAGTATCTCCGGGAGATGGGGAACTTCGACTTTGTTATCCGGGCAGTATATGTCTTGATACTTGGCGGAGTGGGAAGCGCGATGTTCGTAGAGAGCCTTACTGCCATAAGAAAATCTAAAGCTGCTTCAGCGCAAGAAGGCGATAGTGGCCCCAATAAATTCTCGTTGTTCTTTGCCCGCTTACCCTTTAAGATGCATTTTAAGCGATCAGGGTTGGAGACTTCCGCGATTTTTCCTTTTAGCGCTGGTTTCTTAGTAGGTTTTCTTGCGGCTCTCATGGGTGTTGGTGGGGGGTTTATTATGGTACCTACCATGATTTATATTATCGGCATGCCAACCATCGTCGCGGTGGGAACCGATCTTTTTCAGATTGTTATTACCACCGCAAATGTTACTTTACAGCAAGCAATTACGAACCATACGGTTGATTTAGTGCTGGTAGTATTGCTTTTTACGGGATCGGTTATCGGCGCTCAGTTTGGTGTTCGTGCAAGTCGCTTCCTTCGGGGAGAACAGATCCGCATTCTTCTTTCCATCATCGTCTTGTTGGTAATGGTGAAGATGCTCTTTGATCTCTTAGTGACCCCGGATAACGTTATTGGTCTTGCAAAAGCTGCAGGAGGGCATTAATCATGAAAGAAACGTTTATTGAAACTTTGGTGTTCGTGGTCGTCTCGCTCATTTTCTTTGTTCCGCCGGTAAAAGGAGAAACGTGCTTTACCTTGTTGCCGGAAAAAAAAGTCTCTATGGGGATAGGCTTTGGGGGTGAGACAGTAGGCTTTAAGGGTACCCTTCCCCAACCTGGAACTACAGTAATTGTGCAGGTAAAGTCAGAAAATAATCCTTCCTTAAAACTGGTACGCAAAGGGAGGGTGGTTTTTTTCTGGATGAACGTCAAACAATTTGAAGTTTCTCATGTCCCTTTTTTTTATAAAGTTTTTTCATCTGGAAATCTCACTGACGTTTTGAATGAAAACTTAAAAAAAGAACTTAACATTGGTTACGATGACCTAAAACAAAACCTGAGGCTCAAACTTTTAACCGGAAAACCCAGTGACAATGATCTGAGCGTGGTTTTTGATGGTTTTTTGAAAATGAAGGAAAAAACCGGACTTTATGGGGTGAGGGAAAACGCCATTGAGATCAACAAAAAGAATAATTCTTTTATGTTTGATCTCCATTTCTCCGACCGCGCAGTGGAAGGAAATTATACAATAACCTGCTGGGCAATAAAGGACGGAGTGATCTTAGGGGAAACTCAAGAAACGATCGCCATTGAAAAAGTTGGGTTATCCCGATGGTTTACTTACATGGCACAGCACCATAGCGCCGTTTACGGAATCATTGCCGTGGTCATTGCAATTGTGGTAGGGTTGCTTGCCGGTTTTATTTTTAAGGGAGGCGGCCACTAAAGAGATAGGCTTAACCGTTTTTGTTCAGTTGCAGAAGGTTTCCTATGCCTTTTGTAACAATTTCTCAGTTGTGCGCTTTGTCCCCATGCTCGATCGCACATCACTTGGGCCACAGAGGTCCAGCTAATCTTCTTTTTTGGCTCCTTTTTTCGTCATGGTGAGTCCCATCCCCTCAACCAAAAACATGAGGGCAAATCCCCACCAAAGAGTATAGAGCACATAGAATACCAGCAGCCCAGTCATGGTGCCAGCGCGCTCGGAAACCTTTACCGGCTCGATCTGGTAAAAATTGTAGGCAGCTTCGACCACCTTTTTGTTCACATCTGATAATATTTTCGCATTGTCAAATGCCTTGGTTTTCTTAAATTCCTTGCTCATTTTATCAAAAGCCTGCCACCAGTCTTTCATCACCTGCTTTTCATCGTAGCCGTAAGCGCTTTTCAGTTTTTCTCCGTCGTTGTAATACATGAAATTAGAATCCCTTATTGCGGCCGCAGCAATCTTCCCAAGGCTTCCTTCTATTTTCAAAAAGCCTTCCTGTTGTTCAATCCTTGCTTCGGATAACGTAAGCAGTTGGGCAGTTCTTTGAGCATCTTCTGGTTTTTCATATTTGATGGTGACTGAAATTTGCTGGTCCATAAATTTTTCGATGCTCTTGGTTGCCTCGGGGATGAAATAGGAAGACCCCTTAGAAAGTTTGTTAAAAATATCATCGGCATATTGGAGGCCATTTTTTTCGCCGAATACCGGAGACATGATCACCAGAAGCAATAATAAAAAACTGATCGCTAATATTGCGCCAAGTGAAAAACGTTTTTTATCCTGTATTAGCATGGTTATTCCTCCCTGAAGGTCCTTATGTTTCTGATAAAAGTGCCTAATACCCATAGGACAAAAGTCACTATTATTATCCAAAAAATATAAAACCCGGCTTTTTCAATCCCCAGGGCCACGGTCTTCGGAAGATTGATTATCCCGAGTTCGGTAAACTGTTTGGGGAGCGCAGTTACTCGATTTATAAAACCGGCCAGGATGGTGGTAACCCAGAACCCCCGTATGGTAATGCCCTTTACAACCTTAGTAGTAAGCGCGCCGATCTGGATTCCCAAAAGAGAGCCAAGCAGCATCCCAATTGCCAAGGTATAAAAGACAAAGCCATAAATGGCATATTGGGAGATGCCGGAATAGCCGGCAGTAAAAACAATTTGAAAGATATCGGTTCCCACCGTGGTAAAAGTAGAAATACCAAACACGTAGACAAACATCGGGAAGGTGATAAAGCCTCCTCCAACTCCCATCAACGTCGAGGCAAGGCCAACCACAAAGCCTCCGGCAGCAAGCATTACCCCGGAAATTTTTTTGCCGCCGGGAACTATATCTTCATCAAACGTGACTGCGGGAGGAATGTTTAAAGATTGTAATCTAAAGGCAAGCTTAACTTCCGCCGGTGTTGGCGGCCGTGCTTCTAAAGGAATGCGGAACTGTCTGCGTTTCTTGAGAAAATCGGATACTCCATACCAGCTGAGCAGTCCAAGGATCAGAGCATAGATAATGCTTAAGAATGCATCGCTTAAGATCGGGTCTTTGGCATAGACAGCCATTTGAAGATAGCCACCCAGTGTAGCTCCTCCGATTGAACCAACTAAAAAAGCAAACGCAATCCGAACATTGACATTGCCGAGTTTTCCGTGCAGCACTGACCCCATAATCGCTTTGGCGAAAATATGGAAAAGGTC
>DATEXU010000040.1:0-2243 GCA_035256645.1 Thermodesulfobacteriota bacterium
ACCTTCATTTTTAGTTCGTTTTTGTTAAACTGAAATGAACTGGTGATTTTTGAAAGGGAGACGCCCGCCAGGTCAACCCCTTCAATGGTCAATGACCCCTTTGTTTCATTCTTCGCAGCATCCATGACTGCGGTTGCCGCAAGATTATTCATGACCAGATTTAAAGGTTTATTGGTGGCCGAGGTCTCAATAGAAAGGCGATCTCCGGTTACAGATATTTCGCCGGTTATTTGACCATCCTGATATGCCATGTGCCCGTTGGCATTGAGCTGTCCCTTGCCTGATATTTGTTGTAAAGACGGATACACTGTATTGATGAGTTCTAAGACGTCCAGATCGAGTGCGGTTATAGCAAAAGCACCCTTGAATGATTTTTTATTCAAATCCACAGTTGTGCTGGTTTTTATTTTTGCGTTTTTCACCCGCGCCTGAAGCTCAATGATGCCGGTATTGTTTCCTGTGTCCCTGAAGGCCGCTTCTAAAGGAACCATCATCACCTGACCGTCAACATTCAGAACCAGAGAGGATTCTTTCAGATATAGATTATCAAAAGGTATGATTAACGGTGCGGTGCTTTCCCCGGACGCAAGATTGGAGAGCGGGCCTAAATCCAGGACCCGGTTTTTCACGCCGAGGTCTGCTTGCGCGCCGTAAAGATTAATCGCGTTTACTTTGCCTTTGATTAAGGACCATAAAGAATAGCTCACCGTGATTTTTTTGATGTGAAACTTTTTTCCCAGACCGATATTCAGATTCTCGAGCTCCGCGCCCCAGTAGGTAACGGATTTCACCTTTACCTGCGCATCGGAAAGCCCGCTTTTATTAAGCGCCCGTATTATTTCTTTTTGAACAAAGCCAGGCAGGAGAGTGTATTGCAGTATAAGGCCGGCAGAGATAATAAATAAAATTATTGCAGTTGTTATAATAGTAAGTTTTCGTGTAGGTTTCATAAAAAATGATAGCTGAAAAAATATACTACCCCCCCCCTCTTTCGAGACTGTGTCGCAGTTAGCCATTCGCCCTTCGACACGCTCAGGGAGAACGGCTAACTAATTGATTTTTAACGTGCCGCAGTCCGCGCATGGTGAGCTTGTCGAACCATAAACGGACTTATGACACAGTCTCTTCCGAAAGAGGGAGCAGGGGATTCTATCTTACCTCGCCCTCAGTAAGCCGATTCCTAAAGTTACAACGCTCACTGTTAAGATCAGTGATCCGCAATAAATCAAATTAATAGCTCGATTCGGTCCGGTGCTTGTGGGCGAAAGTACCGATAAAAAAAAACCAGAGGAAAGCAGCATTGCCGCGACCGGGACACCAATTCTGACCATCCACTGAAAAAACTTCGGGAGGCTGGTCGCGTCCACAAGAATTTGACACACGAGCGACAAGATAATGATGACTCCCGCATGAGCGTGGCCGGCCCGGAAAAGGTTCTGTCTCAGCGCGTTGACCATGTAGCCGGACCTCTTATCAAACAATAATGTTAACAGAAAATAACCACCATACTGAATTATCGGCACTAAGAACAGGGTTAGTCCTGCCATGAGTTTCGTCGCGCTGCTCATACTAAACCTCCTTGAATTTTTGCCGGGTTAATCATATTCTTCATATAAACCCACCAACACTTTTTATGACGTACCTTCCTTCTCTTATCACTATATTTGTCAGGAACATATTTCAGAAAAAGCTACTTCATTTTGGAAGGCAATTTGACTGTCCTTCCGGCAACCATAAACGAACCTTTGCCGAGATGATGAATAGTGCGAGGCTGTTTCACCGAAGGGGCGATCCAGGCTTTGAGTACCTCAAGGATAAAAAAGTTGTATTTGCTTACCATACTCGTGTCCACGACCTTGCATTCGAGATTGGCGTAGCATTCGGCGATAAGCGGCGCCTTAACATAAGCAGCTGCGGCCGGCGTGAGAAGAAAGGTCTTAAACTTATCAACACTGCGACCTGAGGTGTTCCCGCAGCTCACCACCTTTTTCGCCAGCTCCTTCGTCGGAATATTGATCACACATTCTTTGGTAGCCTTCAGGATGTTGAAGGTGTGATTCCGATTGCTGATCACACAGCCCACCATCGGCGGTTCAAATTCCATCATCGTATGCCACGACATAGTCATAATGTTTGCCTGTCCCTTTCGGGTGGTAGTGACCATCACCACCGGGCCCGGTTCAAGCAGGCTATAGACTCGTGACAAGGGAAAAGATTTTTTCATCATCTCTGCACCCCCTTTT
>DATEXU010000041.1:0-16448 GCA_035256645.1 Thermodesulfobacteriota bacterium
CCCCTCATTTCCTGAAGGTTGTTTTGTATTTCATCAACCTGTACTGATAAATTTGCCACCTCTTTTCGTAAATCCTGCAGGTTTCGGGTTTCTTTTTTAAGAGAGGCAACGTCAGATTGCAGGGTCATGATATCCGAGTTCATCTGGTTCATGGTTTCGCAGGCGTTGAAACCCAGTAACGTTATGGCCAGCAAAAATAAACGTAGATTTTTGTTTTTCATGGGAATTATCTAACAATTTGAAATGTTCATAAAAAGCTGGGGAGAAAATCATTCCCCCCAGCCCATACTTTCCTTATTCTACTACTTTAAAATCATCTCGCCGATTTTTAGTCCAAGCTGCTTCATCATGACCAGGGTCCATGGGTTTTTCTTCACCATAGCTGACCATTGTGAGGCGGTCTGCAGAAACTCCTAAATTGAGGAGATACTGTTTGGCAGTGTTGGCTCGGCGCTCCCCTAATGCCATATTATATTCATTAGTTCCGCGCTCATCGCAATTGCCTTCGATCCGGATTTTAGCAGTGGGATTTTTGGATATCCACTCAGCATTTTTGTCAAGGATAGCCTTAGCATCTGATGTGATAGTTGATTTATCAAAATCAAAGTAAATCGGTTCTAAAGAAACAGCAGGTTCTGGGGCAGGCGGTGGCACCTCTTCATTTACCTCAGGTGGGGCTGCAACTGTTTCCGCGGGCGCTTCAGCGGCCCTTTTTTTTGGGCAACAACATCCTGAAAAAACAAGCCCCAAAAATAACGGAAGGATTAATAAAAAAATAAACTTTTTCACAAGCTTTCCTCCTTTCTTTTTAAACCAATTACATAATTAAAAAATTAATAATTAAAAAGTTTATGGCAAGGATGGAGACCATGAAGGACTGTAATTGGTCCCCCCCTTGGTGATCTGCTTTACATTTGTCCCATTGGCTAACATTGCATATAAATTTTTACCACCAATTCGGGTGGAAGTAAATACAATATGTAAACCATCAGGTGACCACTTGGGTGATTCATTGCCACCTTCCCACGTTAACTGAATGTTTCCGGTGCCATCAGGATTGATTGTACATATTTGGTAATTTCCCATCTGAGAGGAGTAAACAAGCTTGTCTCCTCTCGGGCTCCAATCTGGCTCGCTGTTATATTGGCCCTCGAAAGTAATTCGTTGGACATTTCCCCCATAACGGTCCATCGTATATATTTGAGGGGTTCCCGCGCGGTTGGAAACAAATGCGATTTTTTGCCCATCCGGAGACCAGCTTGGTGATACATCGATGCCGCGATCATTGGTAAGCCTTCTGACCGCCTTTCCCTGTCGGTCCATAACATATATTTCCGGGTTGCCGTCTTTTTTCAATGTTAAGGCAATTTCACTCCCATCCGGAGACCAATCCGGTGAAATATTCAAGTCCTGCCGGTAGGGGGAAGCAACATATTCCTTGCGGGTAATTAAATCTTTAATTATTAAGTTAGGGCTGCCGCCCTTATATGAGGTAAAGGCAATCCAATTTCCATCCGGAGACCATCGGGGAGAAAGTGTAATGGTTCCGTGATATGAAAAACGTTTTTCATTGTAACCATCGTAATCCATAGTATAGACTTCTTTTTGTTTGTTCTCTGCTTTAACAAAGGCCACTTGGGTTTCAAAAATTCCTGGTTCACCGGTTAGCGCTGTATAAATTTGGTTAGAAAATTTATGGGCAATCTTCCTTATTGTCTCTTTAGTGCCTAAATAACGACGACCAACACGAAAGCCGGGCGGGTTGACATCGAAGAGTCTGGCCTCAATGGTGATTTGGTTTCCTGTTTGGCTGAATCCTCCTTTTACTAAAGATTGAGCGCCAATGACCGACCAGCTCTGAAAGTCAATGTCTTGCTCGGTTATCCCTGACCGCTGCGGGTTTTCCAAAAAACTCGCGGGGTCTAAAATTTTAAAGAGACCGGTAAAATCAAGGTCATTAGAAATAATCTCTGCCATCTGTTTAGAGATATTATTGACGTCAGCCTTGCCATCTAAATTTTTAAATTCCACGACAGCGATAGGATAAACTGCTTTAGGTGGCCAAATAGGAATATATGTTCTTCCCGAATCTTGGGTGAGTCCAGTTCCGGCAACCACAAAAATATAAACAAATAGATTTACTATTATTTTAAACAGAATTTTCATTTTAAGAATTTACCTCCGATGGATTGAATTTAATACCCAGATCGAGATAGGATTCCCGATAGACTTCCGGTAACGGGGGAAAAGAAGTGACTTGTATTTTTTGGATAGCTTTTAAAGCAAAGTCATCATAAACGGAGTTACCTGAGCTTTGTTCAATGGCCTGAAAGGAAACCTTTCCTTCACGGTCAATTCTGATATCGATGGTGGTTAATAAACCTTGATTGATCGCTTGTTCTTTCAACCCTGGGGGTAAAAACCAGGCTTCCATGATTCTGTCAACAACAATACTCATATAAACTACCATTTCAGGCGCTCCACTGCCTCCCCCTTCCTGAGTGACTCCAACCCCTACTCCCCCACTCCCTCCAGTATTTGCCGCCTGTTGTTCGCCTCCGACCCTTTCTCTGATGTTTTCAATTGCCTGGTTAACTTTTTGATCTTGAGCTTGGGAGTTATGTGTTTCTTCTTTCGGCGGAGTTGCGGTTTTTGGTTCAGTCTTGGAAATTTCGATTGGTTTAGTTTCAACCTTTTTTTGAATCAGCTCTGGTTTTTTTACGGCAACATTTACCCGCGCTTTAGGGACTGTCACTGGTTTTACCGAGGATTTTCCGCCTCCGCCTAACTCTCCTGGCCCGACGAGAGCAACGGGAGTATATTGAGGTATAATCCTTATTGTAGGCCTTGAGGAAAGGTTAGGAAGGAAAACAAAAAGAAAGATGGCGAGGAAATGGACGAAACCGGAAAAGACAACCATTTTTATAAGTTTGGTTTCATCCAAAAAGGTATTATTCCCCAAAACTTTGACCATTATTTCCCTTTTTCCTCCAGAGGCAGGGTGATCATCCCTAATTTTTCATACCCAGCATCTTTAATCTCAGCCATAACCTCCATAACAAACCCATAGGGAACTGCTTTATCTGCCTTAAGATAAATCTCCTTGTCAGCTCGGCCTTTGGAAATAAATTCCAGTTTTGATTTTAACCGGTCAAGGGTAAACTCATAGTCCAGAATTTCTATTTTTTTGTCTTTTGAGATGGTAACAATGAGGGGCTTTTCATTGGTTTGGATAGTTTTTGCCTTGACTTGCGGAAGGTCAACATCAAAACCTGACTGCATCATGGGGGCGGTAACCATGAAAATCACCAGCAAAACCAGCATAACATCCACAAAAGGGGTGACATTGATTTCAGAAAGCATCCGATGGTCATTTTTATTAGCGTTTACATTCATGGCATGCTTGGGAAAAGAATCGGCTGTATTTTATTATACATTGGACTCAGTTTTTTACTTAATGTTCAAAAAGAGAAAGGAATTCTGCGACAAAATTGTCCATCTCCGTTGCAATCCGCCGTATCCGGCTTAAAAAATAATTATAAGCAATAACCGATGGAATTGCCGCAAACAACCCGACTGCGGTGGCAATCAGGGCTTCAGAGATTCCGGGAGCGACTATAGCTAAACTGGTCGCTCCTTTTAGGCCGATATTGTGGAAGGCTTGCATGATACCCCATACGGTTCCAAAAAGGCCGATGAAAGGGGCAGAATTGCCGGTGGTCGCTAAAAAACTGAGTTTTCGTTCGAGTTGGACAATTTGACTGCTGGTCAACTGCCGTAAAATTCGTTCAATTTTCTTTAATTTTCCAGTAGTTAATAAATTTTTTAATTCAGCATCCTCAATCGTGAGGTTTAAATTTGTTCTGACTTGCTTAAGTTCGAGGTATCCGGCCCGGAATAATTCAAAAATCGGGCTGGAATGAAAGCTTCTGGATTCCATATAAATTGAGGAAATATCTTTTTTTGACCAGAATACTTTTAAAAATTCGTTATTTTCTGCTTCAACTTTTTTTAAGATTCTGTATTTTAAAAAAATTATAGCCCATGAAAAGATCGAAAAGAAAAAGAGGATCAACAGGACCAGCTTAACCACTGGTCCGGCTTGGAAAATGAGTTGCAAAATTCCGCCTTGCAAGCTTCGGCTTAACTGTGCGGGTACTATTGTTAAAAAGAGAGTAATTGGTTCCATAATAGTGACTGTGACAGAAAAATTGTTTAATTAACGTTGAACCATAAAAGTCTGATACAACATTCTTATTTATTTTGAAATAATATCATAAATTGAATAATTTATATAAATCAAAACAGCGTTGTCAAGAAATAATTTAAATTTTAAATTTAATTGTTTAGTTATAAAGAAAATCGTTTGTAACTTTAGATAACTTTTGGGAAAGAAACCGATTCTGGTAAAAAAATACTTGACATTTAAAGTAGAATTTACTATATCACCCCAATAACCAAGGTCCAAGCTTGCCGCAAGCACCGGATAAATAAATTTTCCATCAAAAAAAGATTTTAGAAATTTCATCCCGGAAAGAGGATAATGAGGAGAAAAGTCTATACTATTATAATTTCCCCTTCCACCCTTAAACCGGCCAAAAAATTCACCATCCACCGTTCAACTCTTTGGTTTGTCTTTTTTATCTTTCTCATCCTTCTGACGTACGGGATACTCGGTTCAATAACGTATTATAATGACAGTAAAATTTTGGCTGAATATATTCAGGTAAAGAAAGAAAAAGGTGAGCTCGAACAAGCAAATAAAATTATTACGCAACTAAGAAAAAAAGAAGACTTAATTAGAAAATTTCTCGGGTTAGATGCGGACGATGCCAATGAACCGGGACAAGGAGGGCCGGGGTCGACAAGTTTTGGGTTTGAAGATTTTCATCTGAATAAAAAAGTTTCTCCTGCCCCTGTTCGTTCTTTAAATTTAGAGAAAGAACCCTTTTTATCCCCTGCCTATAAAGAGGCGATTCTTCTTGACTGCGACTTGCAGGAGCTTATTGATTTTTTAAAAAATCAGAGGGATGAACTCGCCACTCTTCCTACTATCGCACCGATATCTGTTTTAGAGTCCTGGATTACCTGTGGATATGGAATGCGTAAAAGTCCTTTTACCGGACTAAGAGAATTCCACACCGGTTTAGATATTTTTGCCATGCGAGGGACTCCTGTCATTGCACCGGGCAATGGAAAGGTATGTTTTGTGGGGACGAATGGCGGGTTGGGACAAATGATTTCAATTAGACACAATAATCAGTATGAAACGGTTTACGGTCACCTTTCCGGGTATAATGTAAAGGTGAACCAAATTGTTAAACGGGGTGATTGTATTGGCTTTGTGGGGCGAACAGGAAACTCAACCGGATACCACCTTCATTATGAAATCCACAAACAAGGTAAGCCTGTTGACCCTTTTCCGCATCTTCTCAATTGGGACGATAGACAGTTTCTTGTCGCTAAAAACAATTTTTCCTTGGAGTGATTCTATCTAACAATTGCAGGCCAGACATCTTTTTATATTATAAAGGAAGTTAATGAGCATTTTTAAAAAAAAGTCTGATAACGGCAACGTAAATTCTCTGACGGTGATAGGGAATAAGACTTTTTTTGAGGGGCAGATTAAGGCGTATGACCTAATCCGCATCGATGGCACTATTAAAGGGAATATTGAATGTCAGGGGGTATTAGAAGTCGGCATTAAGGGAAAGATCGAGGCGGACATTGTAGCGGATAGTGTCCTTATCGGTGGTGAAGTGATCGGAAATATACTGGCCAAAAATCGTCTTGAGATTACCTCAGGGGGAAAAGTTCGCGGTGACATTGTAACCGCTCATTTAGTTATTAATGAAGGAGTAGTTTTTGACGGCTCTTGTCATATGATTACGGATGAAAAGGCTAAACATTTTCCAAACAAAAAAGAAAATATTTTAAAAGAAACCCCGCTTAAAGTTTTTCCTGAAGATTCTAAAAATAAAAATTTTCTTTAAATCCTGCGTGATTTTTCTCAACTTTCCTCCTCGACAAAAAAAACGAAGACTTCCCCAAAAGAAAGATATTGACAATCACCATCTTGCAACGTACTATTATTACAAAAAGTTAAGCATGAATACGCTTGACGACCGAGATCATTCCTAAAACTATTTTCGAACACGATAATTGTTTTTTCAACCTTCTACGCATTCTAAAAATATTTTTTTAATAATCTGGTGGGAAAGGTGTCCATTATTTCGGGCGCCTTTTTATTTTAACGATCCATTGATCTGCCTGCCAAAAAGATGGCTCTAAAAAATATGAGACACGTCGTTGGTGTGGGTGATATGAAAATTGGAAGAGCAGGGGATATATTGGTTACCCATGGTCTGGGAAGTTGTCTGGGGCTTATGATCTATGATCCTGTGGTCAAGGTTGGCGGAATGTTACACGCGATGCTCCCCCTTTCTTCGATTAATCCTCAAAAAGCCGAGAGTAACCCGTTTATGTTTGTTGATACGGGTGTTCCTTTATTGTTTAAAGAAATGTATACCTTTGGGGGAGAAAAAAATCGGATGAAGGTGAAAGCAGTAGGATGTGGTCAACCGGCGGATAAAAACGAGCTGTTTAAAATCGGTGAAAGGAATTACACGATATTAAGAAAACTTCTCTGGAAGAACAGCATTCTTTTAGAAGCGGAAGATATTGGGGGAACAATAAGCCGGACCGTGTTTTTTGAAATCAGCAGCGGACGCACGGTGATAGCGTCTAATGGAAATGAAAGGCTTCTGTGATGTAAACCCGTTAGAAGGCTTTCACACGGGCCTTCATCCCGTTAGAAAATTTTCTAACGGGGTAAAGGATAATCAGGGGAGGTGAATAGATTGATAAAAACACAAACAATAAAAGGGGAGTTCAGATATGGCGATTAATCTCTTAATTGTTGATGATAGCAGTGTCATGAGAGGCATGATCGTCAAAGCTCTCCGGATGAGCGGTATAGATCTGGGGGCAATCTATCAAGCGGATAATGGAAAGGAAGGTCTTGAAAGGTTAGACGCACATGGCATCGATCTGGCAATTATTGATATTAATATGCCTGTGATGAACGGGGAAGAAATGATCGATTGTATGAGAAACCGGCCCGATACCAGTCAGATCCCGGTAATAATTATCTCTACCGAAGGAAGCGAAACACGGATCGAACAATTTAAAAAAAAAGGGGCCCGGTTTATTCACAAACCTTTCACCCCGGAACGGATCCGCGATGTCATAAATGAACTTGTTGGGAGGCAGAATGCCTGAGCAACTCAATGAAATTCTCTATCAGGTTGCGGAAGAAATATTAGAGTCATTAGCTTTTATGTTTCCCGTTTTAGATGAGGAAAGAAAAAAAATAGGTAATGTTTTTGTATGTGGCGCAAGCATTTCATTCGTGGGCCCTTTTTCCGGTCGACTGGTGATGCTCGCTTCCGAAACAATTCTTCCCGATTTGGTCAAAAACATGCTTGGCTTAGACACTGGTGAAGAAGTATCGTTGGCTCAGCAACACGATGCCCTTATGGAGTTGCTTAGTATAGTCTGTGGTAACGCGCTCCCGGCAGTTGCCGGGGAAAAGGCAATGTTTAATCTTGACGTTCCCAAAATATTATCCCCGGAAGAATATGATGCATTAATGAAAAAACAAGACCCGGTTTCTCAAATCACCTTGGAGCTTGAAAATGGCCAGACTGATTTTATTTTGTTTATTGAGGAGGGTCACCTATCCTTAAACAGGCTTCCCCTGGCGTGATTTTCCCCCGGCCTTTTACCTTCATTTGGATATCTTTGTTGTCTCCTCGTCATACTCCTCGACGGACTAAAACTTGCGCCTGCGTCGATTCCTCGTCGCCGCCTCGATCTGCTTTTGAATGCAACTTGGTATTAATGCACGTTCATGAGTCTAAGAAAAATAATTTACCCCGTTAGAAATGCCCTGCTTGCCCCGTTAGATATTTTCTATCTAACGGGGTGAAGAAGCACGGGGTAAACTTAAAAATTCTTACACTTTTTCACACGGGGTAAATGCCCGGTGTGAAATCATTCTAACGGGGTTTATTTTTTTTTGAGATGAGCCCTCAGCCACAGGATCACCGCGAACATTCCAACGACAATTGAGAAGGAGACAATGGACTCTATGGCGTTAATCTGCCCAGCCAACCCCTGGTAACTGTCCCGGGTCAAGTACCCCAGATAACTAAGTATCAAACACCGGGGAATGGTCCCCAAAAAGGTCCAGACGGTAAAATTCATAAACGGTATCCGAATAGCACCAGCAGCAGCCGAAATAAGGGAGAGCGGAACAATGGGGAGCGCTCTTAAAAAAAAGATCATACTGTTTACCCGGCCTTCTAAATTTTTTTCCATCCAGAGGATATCATTCCACGAAAAGCCGAGAAACCGCTGAAAACGATTAACGATTGGTCTTCCACCCCAATAGGCGATCGCAAAGGGAAAATAAGCCCCCAGGGTGGAAGCTATCGAGCCAGGAATTATGATTTTATAGACAATGTGAACAAAGGTTACAGGGTAAGGTTGACCAGTAGGGATCAGGAGAGCGCCTGCCCCCATGATAACCAATGGTGAAGGAATAGGAATGATGACAGATTCAATGATCACCCCGATAAAAACCATGGCAGGGCCATGGTTTTGCATCAAATTCATAATCCACTGAGTTAGTTCTTCAATCATTCAAGCACTAAAAATCTTTTATATCGTCTTCGTCCAAGGGAAGGATTTGATGTGGTTTGACTTCTTTCTCTTTTGCGAGACCTCGTTTGTGTCTATTACTTTGGTCAAATAACCTTATTCGCGTTTCAGTATCCGGAGCTTGTTTGCGCACTGGTTTAGAAATTTTAACTGGTCTTGATTGAGCGCTTTCTCCCCCACCTACCAATCCAATAAGATTACGCACGACATCTTCCATTGTGTTTGCTTGCGCGGTTAATTGTTCAGATGAAGCGGCAACTTCTTCAGCAGTCGCGGCATTGGATTGGGTTACTTTATCAATAGTGTTCAAGGCATTACTAATCTGTTCAGCCATGCGGACTTGTTCTTTTGAATCGGCAAAGATTTCGGTTGTGAGTTCGCTCATTTTTTCCCGGGCAACGGCATTTTTATCAATGGCGCGCACGACTTGCTGACAAAGCTCATTTGCCTCTGTTACTGAACGGGAGGAATGTTCGATAAGCTCTTGGGTATTTTTCGCTTCTTGAGTAGCCCGCTGCGCCAAGTTGCGCACCTCTGATGCAACCACCGCGAAACCTTTGCCCGCATCGCCTGCACGCGCTGCTTCCACGGCTGCATTGAGGGCGAGGAGATTGGTTTGAAAAGCAATTTGATCAATGGTTTTAATTATTCTCGAGGTTTCCTGCTCAGCATCAGCCGCCTTGTTTATGGCATTGCGCATTTTTTCCATCCGTTCGGCAATGACTCTCGCGTTTTCCGCTACTTCAACGGTCATAATTTGATTTGCGCTATTAACATGCTCGGTATTTTGTTTGATCATTGAGGCCATTTGTTCTGATGAGGCTGACGTTTCTTCAATGGAAGCAGCCTGTTCCGAGGAGCCCTGGGCCAAGACATTGCTGGAAGCGGCGACCTGTTCTGCTGCCGAAGAAATTTGTTCTCCTGCGACCTCAAGTTCAGTTGCTGCCCTTCGAATTATCCTAAATACCCGGTTGCTTAAAACCCATAGCACCAGAATTATGATGCCAAGAGAGATGGCCCCCAACATAGTAGACATTGACTTAATTTTATTAATTGGTCCAAATAGTTCATTATATTTGATGGATGCTGCAACGATCCAGCCTTTTTTGCCGTAGGTTGCAAAACTGGCAAATTCTTTGTCTCCTTTCCACTCATAATCCAGTGTGCCTTTTTTCTGGGCGATCATTTTCCGTCCAAAATCATAGTCATTAAAATTTCCTTTGAGAACCATCTCCTCATCAGGATGAGCCAAGACTCTTCCGTTAGAGTCCAAGCAGTAGAGGTAACCGCTGTCGCCAATCTTCACGGTTGATATAAACACCTGTGAAAAAGTGTTCAAATCCACGGGCAGACCAAGAATGCCGACCACGCCATTGCTGTCGTTAGTAACCGGGAAAGTAAGCAGAGATACGCGCTGTGCGGTCAACGGAGACGGCATCGCCTCTCCTACCCAAATTTGTCCTTCCCGGGTTTTTTCAACATTAACGCGATAATCCGGTGATTTGCCTAATTCCAGGCCAACGCCGTTTTGAAGGGTATCAAGCAAGATTTTTCCATTCGTATCAGCGAGGAATACAGCCTCATAATAGGGACAGAGTTTTTGGTATTTCACCAGCCATTCCTGTGCCTCTGCAGCGATAGATTGATTTTCTACCTCTTCAAAGTAATCATCAAAAATTTTGTTTTGGGAAAATAAGGTGGCCTCCTTTTCCCGTTCAAGAATCCAAGCGTCCAACTCAGAAACCGTCTTTTTAACCATTTGTTCCATACCCTTTACTTCAGTATCCAAAACAGCATCTTTGGCGATTTTATATGCGGTCACAGTCAAAACGATAGTGCTGATGACTATGATCGGGATAATACTTATTAAAAGTTTGTCTCGGAAATTTATTTGTTTCACTGTCTATCCTCCTTTTAATTTCAAAAAAATCTTTTTGATGAGCATGAGCTTAAATCACTTTAGTAAATAGATTAAAGCTCCCCCTTATTTTTTTGAATAAATTTACAAAAAAAGGTCGTAAAAAAAGTTACGATTATTATCGCGAAAGCAAAAGACTTGTAATAACAAATGAAACCTTTTGAAAAAGAGTACTTTCTTACTATCACATATTTCAACAAAATTTATAAATTTTCAATCACCGCAGAAGCGAATTCTGAGCACTTTAATTTTTTCGCTCCGGTCATCTGACGTTCGAGATCGTAGGTAACGGTTTTGTTTTGGATGGTTTTTTCTAAAGCCTTGGTTATACTATCGGCTGCGCCCTTCCATCCTAAATGTTCGAGCATCATCACTCCTGCGAGCATAAGGGAGCTCGGATTTACCATATCCTGGTCGGCATATTTTGGGGCGGTTCCATGAGTAGCCTCAAAAACAGCAGCTTCCGAGCCGATATTAGCGCTTGGAGCCAAACCAAGGCCACCCACCTGGGCGGCTAAGGCATCCGACATATAATCACCATTAAGATTGGGCATGGCTAATACGGAATACTCTTCGGGCCGCAGGAGAATCTGCTGAAACATCGCATCAGCGATTCGGTCTTTTATGATTAGTTTTCCTGATGGTATTTTCCCCTGGCAGTGAGTAAAGAGGTCGTTTTCAGTGATCGTTAGTTCTCCAAACTCCTCTCTGGCTACTTCGTATCCCCAGTCTCGAAAAGCGCCTTCAGTATATTTCATGATGTTTCCTTTATGGACCAAGGTAACGCTCGGCAATTGATTTTTCAGGGCATACTTTATTGCGAGGCGCACTAAACGTTTGGTCCCAAAAATACTGATCGGTTTTATCCCGATTCCTGAGTCCTCACGAATTGTAACCCCAATATGTTCTTTTAGAAAGGAGATGATTTTTTTACATTCCGGAGAATTGACTGACCATTCGATACCGGCATAGACATCCTCAGTATTTTCACGGAAAATGACCATGTTTACTTTTTCCGGATTTTTTACCGGACTGGGCACACCGGAAAAATAACGGGAGGGTCGAACGGCAGCATAAAGATCTAAAGCCTGCCGAATTGAGACATTTAAACTTCGAATTCCTCCTCCCACAGGAGTGGTGAGAGGCCCTTTAAGCGCAACTTTATACACTCGAATAGCGTCAATGGTTTCTTCGGGAAGCCATTCGTTACAAGTTTTTTTTGCTTTCTCGCCGGCGAATACTTCCATCCAGCATATCTTTTTTTTAACCCCATAAGATTTTTTTACTGCTGCTTCTATTGTTCGTGACGTAGCCTTCCAGATATCTGGGCCAATGCCGTCGCCTTCAATAAATGGAATGATGGGGTGATCCGGGACATTAATTTCACTGTTTTTGAAAAATATTTTATCACCTTCTGTTGGAATCTTAATAAACTTATAATTCATCAACCAACCTCGTTTAGTGAGATAATTTTCGAAAAATGGTGTCTATAGTTATTATTGCAATCACCAACTTTTCGTGGAGTTATTGAAAAAAAAAGTAAAGCTCTATTTTTTATAGCAAAAAATCTCTATTTGTTTGATTTTATTGACAATCTCAAAAAATTACCGTACATTTAAAAACTGTTTTAGGAGAAATTATTTTTAAGGGCCCATTTTAACAGATAACGTTATAAAAATAAACGAAGTATTTTGATGAAAGGTAGGATTTCCATCAACAATAATGATAATAACAAGACCGGGAACCCGTCTTTGACAGAACCTTCGACATTAGATGACTATGAGGTTATTGATTCGGAGGATGGGGAGGTTGAAGAAGGTCATGGAGACGTGATTGAAGAAGAAGAAAAAGAACAAGAGAAAAAAACATCGCTTGCTCTCTATGACCCACTTCGGAGATATTTGCTGGAACTGCGCAAATACCCATTGCTTACAAAAGAAGAAGAACAAAACTTAGCATTGGCGTTCAAAGAAAAAGGTGACTTAAAAGCAGCCTATGTCTTGGTTGTTTCCAATTTGCGGCTGGTTGTTAAAATCGCAATGGAATATCAGAAAAGCTGGGTTACTGATTTAATGGATTTGATTCAAGAGGGTAACATTGGACTGATTCAAGCAGTTAAAAAGTTTGACCCGTTAAAAGGAATACGACTTTCTTATTATGCCTCATTTTGGATTAAGGCCTATATCTTAAAATACATTCTGGACAACTGGCGTTTGGTCAAAATCGGCACTACTCAAGCGCAAAGGAGGCTTTTTTTCAATTTACAGAAAGAAAAAGCACGATTAACCACCCAAGGATATAAACCTGATACAAAATATTTAGCTGAAATACTGCAGGTGCGAGAAAAAGATATTTTGGAAATGAGTGAACGGTTAGCCCTTCCAGAAAAATCATTGGATTCTCCTTCGGTTGAAGACTATCGATATCCCATAAAAGACATTATTCCTATTGAAGAGGTCCCGATTGATCAGAAATTATCTGATGAGGAAGCAAGAACCCTTTTTCGGAAAAAACTTAAAGAGTTTTATGAGATTTTACAGGAAAAAGACCGATATATTTTTGAAAATCGTCTTATGAAAGAACAGCCAGACACACTTCAGGAGATTGGAAAGAAGTATGGAATAACCAGAGAACGAGCCCGACAATTAGAATCAAAACTGATTAAAAAACTTAAGGACTTTCTCCAAAAAGACGGCACTGATCTTAGCAGTTACCAAATAAATATAGGGGGACGCTGAGACCAACATAAGGTGGATTTGCAAAGGTCACAATAATAAACAATGAAAAATGACGGCTTCGTAAAAAGTCCATCTGTGGCGTTGCCTCCGTGCAGTGCACGAAGACAGGCGCTGCATTCTCAGTCATTGCGGCGTACAAGTAAGTACGCCTCATTCCGTCGGATTTGCGCGCCTTGCATCTGATGTAGGGACACGTTGCAACGTGTCCCTACCGCTGTGCCGTCTGATTTTCGACTTTTTACGGCTTCAAAAAAAATAGTTTTATTAAAAATTTTACGGTTTACATATTCGCACGCGAGAGAAAGGAATTAAGATGGCTATGCTGGAGGTTAAGATCTATTATGAGGATACTGATTGTGGTGGCGTAGTTTATCATGCCAATTATCTACGGTATTGTGAACGGGCGAGGACAGAATATTTTGCCGAGCAGGGGATTTCAATCCGTGACTATATGAAGAATGGCATTGTTTTTGTGGTGGTGAGAGCAGAAATTTTTTATGAATCACCCGCGCGGTATGGTGACGTTTTGATAATTAATTCGGAGTTGGAGAAAGTACGGAGGGTTAGCCTTGATTTCAAACACACCATTCGCAGAAAAGATGAGGATGGTGTGCTCGTAAGGGCCACGATACGGTTGGCCTGTCTTAATGGGGATGGAAAGTTAACCCCATTGCCCAAAGGTTTCTTAGAAGTGCTTGGCGCATAGGATGTGATATGAAAACGGTTTGCGGTTTCCTCGTGATAGTGTGCGCATTCTTATTGGCGTCGGTGCATGCGGAAGCTCAAGACACGGGTACAGGCATTACGCCTCAACCCCCTAAAAATACACTCACCTTCGGAGAGCAAAAATATCTTCTCTTTTTAGCGCGTAAGACCTTAATCCACTACCTGAGCGGCAAGCCGATTGAGGAACTCGAGAAGACAAAACTTTCGCCCGCGCTTATTGAAAAGAGAGGTTGTTTTGTGACGTTAGAAAAAAAGGGAAACCTGAGGGGATGCATTGGATATATACAGCCGGTAAAGTCTTTGTGCGAATGTGTGATGGAAAATGCTGTGCATGCCGCAACCCAGGACCCCCGGTTTCCGGAAGTCAATTTTGACGAGCTCAATGCCATCACGATTGAAATCAGCGCGCTTACTGTTCCTAAACCATTGGAAATAAAAAATCGAAAAACGCTTCTCCAGGTTCTTGTGCCGGGCAGGGATGGAGTGATCTTAAGCAACGGGTGGAAGAACTCCACTTTCCTTCCTCAAGTGTGGGAACACTTTGTGGACAAGGAAAGTTTTCTTAATGCGCTGTGCGAAAAAGGGGGAATGCCCGGAGGATGCTGGGAAGATGAGAATACGGAAATATTTACTTACCGCGCCGAAGCTTTTAAAGAAAACAACCACTGATGATGCTATGAAGGATCAGAAGGGAAAAAATCATCAAGTTTGGTCAACGGGAGACACATGATTTCAGGAGGCAGGGAAAGGATAAAAAGATTTTCAGCTAATACTTCATTAATGACAGGAGAATCAAGGTTAATTTCAATGGTGGTCTTTTTTGGCGGGAAAAACGCTGTGATCTTACTGGGAAAAACATTCCCCACGAATCGTTTGTAGTCCTGATAAACAATTTGAGCTATTGTTTCTCCGTTGCGCCGCACCGTTTTCCCTTCTATAAGAAGTGACCTTCTATTAACCTTAAACAGGTAATCGAGGTTCCCCTTTTTTGTTTTTAGGGTCTCATCATCAAGCCATAAAGGTTCTCCCTCATAGGTTTCTTCCATCCCGTGCATGATTTCTTGAAGAAAAAAGAAAAAATCTGGAATTCCGGCATTCATGATTTGATGGGGATCTCCCGTATAAGCAACCTCAGAAGAAGGCAGATAGATGATCGCCTGATCAGGTTTATAGAGCACATCAAAGATAGTATTGCCAAAGGTTCCAAAAGATTGCATCCGAAGCGCTTGGGTATCTTTTCGGTATAAAAGCGCACCTTCGAATGAATGTCTTTTAAATCTGCCCTGTTGAGGGTATTCAATCCGGGCATTAAAATTTGATTTTAAAAAAACAACTCCAGGAAAATTTTCTTTTATTTCTTTTAATGTCTCTTCTGGTGATAATTTTTCGACGTGAGACGGGGGGATAATAGGTCTGAGCCGTGGGCAGGCTGTGAACAAAAACAAAGACCCCGCAACAATGACTAGATAACGAAACATCCTAAAATTGACGGCTTCGTAAAAAGTCCATCTGCGGCGTTGCGCTGCATCCTCAGTCATTGCGGCGTACAGGTAAGTACGCCTCATTCCATCGGATTTGCGCGCCTTGCATCTGAAGCTTTTTATTGTGCCGTCTGATTTTCGACTTTTTACGACTTCATCAAAATTCATCCACTACTACTTTCAGCTGGTTTGAAATCATCGCGTGCGTTGGAGGAATTCAATTTTAATATCTTGAATTACCAAGCCTTTTAATTTATCTATAGATGAAACGCATCCGGATCGCAAGGGATTTTTCTCCCCTATCTTTTCTCCCTGGCAGTACGGATGAACCCTTTTGACCAGAGCGCCTCTCCCATAATAATAAAGGGAACCTCATGATAGAAAACCTGATGGCTGGGATTTAATCAACAAAGATTATCGGGTGTCGAGATACTGTTCAAGCCGATCCATACCTTCGCGAATGTTTTCCAGGGAATTGGCATAGGAAAAACGGAGGTATCCTTCAGCGTTATCACCAAAATCAATTCCCGGAGTAACAGCTACCCGAGTTTTTTCAAGAATGTCAAAGGCAAAGGCCTGAGAATCTTGGGTAAACTTTTTTGCATTGGCCAAGACGTAGAAAGCGCCCTGAGGTTCAAACGTCAAACCAAAACCCAAGGCCTTTAAGCGAGGAATGATGAATTTTCTCCTTTGATTGAAAATTGCACGCATCTTTTATGCATTGGGGGGTTTCAAAATCAGGCTCCCCCACTTCTAAGTGGATTACTCTTTGCCCCGCTCTTTCCATCTCGTAAGCTTTTTCTAAAACATCCATCACCAGGAAAGGAGGAATATCAAGAGATTTTTTTGAGATCATCAAAG
>DATEXU010000042.1:0-4812 GCA_035256645.1 Thermodesulfobacteriota bacterium
ATTTTAGTAAAGAAAAATAATTGAAATATCACACAACCAAAGCATCCAGCGGACGGCGTAAACGTTGGCGGCGCTATGCGCGGCAAGTTCATTGGCGCCGTCCGCTGATGCTTTGGTCGTTCGGCATACAAATGATCATTCTATTGAAAATAGCAATTTTACTTACTGGGATATTGGCCGCACTTCATCCGTCAGTTTATGGCCTTATAAATAAAAAATAGGGACGTCTATGATTTTATGCTTTTCCTTGAAGGCAAGAATAAAGTTAATGAAAATATGAATTGACAATACGATAAGAGGCGATCGGGGGAGATAGAGGATTAAATATTTTTTCTTGACCAAATGAAGATTTTTTTGCCCTGCTAAAAATATTGCGGACTGCTCGGGGAGCAGTCCCTACACCAACCGGTATATCTATCAATGGTTTGAGCAGAATGAGTCATAATCAATTTTTAAATTGCAGGGCTTTACCTCCGATCGTTTCGACAGGCTCAACGACCGGAGATCAAAGTGCACGATTCAGAGAAGTAGGGCGTGTTCCCCGAACACGCCGACATGCCTGATAGACGAACACACCCCGTCACTGTGTGACACCCCTCTCAAAGAGGGGAATTAGACATTCCTTACCCGCCGGAATAAATCAGCCCTTTTTCCGGAGCCGCACTCCAAAAAAACCGTCCATGAAATCCCGGTGGGGAAACGTCTGGAGATACCCCTGTGCGGTGATGAGAGGATACCAGTGAGCAGGCAGGTCAGGAAGGGGATTTTCAACCATGAAATCATTTCTCGGGCGCGAGAGAAATTGCTCGATCATGATTTCATTTTCTTCAGAATTCAGCGTGCAGGTGCTGTAAACCATTATTCCTCCTGGTTTAACATACTGGGAAGCAATGCGGATAATTTCCCCTTGGGTTTTTTTCAGTTTTGCGATGGTTGCCAACGATTTTCTCCATTTTCCATCAGGATGGCGCCTTAAGATTCCAAGGCCAGAGCAGGGTATGTCCAGGAGGACCTTATCAAAGAGCCTCGTTCCCTTCAAGGGAAGTGGTCGAGTAGCGTCTGCCAAAAACGGATCAATAATCCCTATCCCGAGGCGACATTGGTTTTCTTTGAGAAGACGGGTGTTATCTGGTCGGATATCTATTGCGATTATATGCCCCTCATTACGCATTAATTGAGCTAGGTGAGTAGTTTTTCCTCCGGGCGCCGCACAGAGGTCTAAAAGATATTCCCCTGGTTTTGAGTTGACTAAATAGGAGATTAATTGGGCAGCCTCATCTTGCACCAGAAACCATCCTTTTTGAAAAGAGGAAAGGCGGGTAATATCAGCCGGGTGATGGACGAGTATGCCTTCGGGAGAATAAGCGGTTGGTTCACACGACAAGCCTTCTTTATTGAGGCTCTCAATCAGATTTTCTCTGGTTGTTTTTAACGTATTGGTGCGAATGATGAGGGGAGGAGACGTATTATTAGCTTTACAAAGGGAGATAGTTGTTTCCACCCCATAGTTGTTCACCCATTTTTCCACTAACCATAAAGGATGCGAATACTGGATCGCTATGGCTTTGAGCGGATCATCGTGAAAAGAAGGGTAGGGGAGCGCATCGCGGTTGCGCTCCACGGTGCGGAGAATACCATTGACCAACTTCGCGATTTTCTCGTTGAATACTTCTTTTGCTGCTTCAACGGTTTCCGAAACCGATATCGGAACCGGAATGTGGGTTAAGTAGAGCACTTGATAGATTCCGAGCCGGAGGAGGTTATGGAGGAGCCGGCTTGTTGGTCGGTGGGGTTGCGTAGAAAAAGCACCTATCACCCAGTCAATGCTATCACGCCATCTCAGGACACCATAGACCAGCTCAGTAATAAAAGCTTTTTCTCGGGAGGTTAATTCGGGTTTGTTTTTAAATCCTTTGCCCAGGAACTGATCAGCGTGGATTCCTTTTTTGTCAACAGTATTGAGAATATCGAGAGCAATCCGCCGGGGGGTGATAGTCATGGCGTAAGGTTTAATAAACCTTTTTCAAGGTCCTCCAGTCTTTGGTGGGATGATTGCAGCCGGGTTTCTTTTTCAGTAAGCCACTCTTTAACGTCCTGGAGAGAGGAGTTCAGCGTGTCAGCAGCCTTCAACAAGACTTCCGGGGCAGGGCCCCCGATCGCTTTCCGGCGGCGCACTACTCTTTCCGGTTCTTGCTGTTCCTTTACAAAATCCGGGGAAATATCCACGGTAAGGTCAAGTTCTTTCAGTGCCTGCTGTAACCCTTCCCAGGATACTGTTTCGGTGTCCTGTGATTCGGAATATTTTATTGCTCTTTCAATAACCATCTTTGCTTGCCGCAAAGGGAGAGAAAAGTCATGTGCCAGGGCTTCCATCAAGTCCGTGGCGGTAATAAAGCCCTTTTGACAGAGCTCTTTTGCTCTTTCCCGGTTGATAGTGAGAGTGTTGAGCACTGAAGCCATGATTGAAGGAGCTTCTGCGCATTCATTGATTAAATCCATAATGATATATTTTGTCCATTGAGAGTCGCGGTTGTAACCGACAAAGAATCCCCGGCTCAACGAAAGGAGACTGCTCAGCAGTCCCTGCGCTACCGCAGTTTTTGCCTTGCTTACTTCCAGTGCGCTGGGGTTTCGTTTCTGCGGCATGATGGAGCTTCCCCCGCAGTATCGATCGCTTAACGTAACAATGCCGAATTCCGTGGTGGTAAACAAAATGAGCGTCTGGGCCAGACTGCTCAAATGGCTCATAACCGTGGAGATCGCATACGCAAACTCAGTCTCAGCTTCTCCCCGGTTGGTTATGAGGTCAAGAGAGCTTAATGATGCCCGGTCAAAGCCCAACAACTGCGACGTGAGTTCCCGATCGATCGGGAAACTGGTGCCATAGGAAGCAGCGCCACCCAAAGGATTAGCATTAAAAAGGGTATGCCAGTGTTTAAGCCGCAAGAGGTCACGGAAAAATGATTCTCCGTAAGCGAAGATAAGATGACCAAAGGTGGTTACCATGGCATGCTGGTGGTGGGTATATCCCGGAATGATGGTTTTCGCGTGAGTTCTTGACAAGTTTACGATGGTATCTTCGAGAAGAAGGATCCGCTTCAGAAAATCGAGGTTTTTTTCGCGCAAAAACAGGGCCATATCCAGCGTAACCTGATCATTGCGGCTTCGGGCAGTATGGAGCTTACCTCCCACGGCAATTCCATATTTTTCGATCAGAAAGCTTTCAATGTTGGTGTGGACATCTTCTTTAGAAGGATCTAAAGGGAATTCCCCCTGCTCAAACAAGTGATTGATTTCCTTAAGGCCCGTAATTATTAAGTGAGCATCTTTTTGCGAAATAATCCCCTGTTTCCAGAGCATGATCGTATGGGCGCGATTGCCCCAGATATCAAAGGGGATAAGCAATTCATCGCAAGGAGGTACTCCCTGGATGTCGCGGCCGGAAATAAACTTAATAAACTCTTTATCGGGCGCTTCGTTCAGTCTTGATCCCCAGAGCCGTTCAACCTTCATGGACGTTCCCCACTAAGAATGTTTGATGAATAAAGGAAAGGAAGTAGGGGCGACCGGCCGGTCGCCCCTACTGTTAGGTATTTCGACACAGTTTTTATTAAGAGGGGATGATTCCCCGTTTACCCAGGATTTCAAAAGGCACCCCTCTCACGTGAGCAGCATCCGCGCACATTTTTTGGTTAAAGCTCTTACTGGCGATTGACCGAATCTCGGGAGCAAAAAGACTGGTGGTTGATTCGCGCGTCAGGATGTCGATATTTCCTTTATAAAGTTTCACCTGATACTTTCCACTCACTACATTTTGGGTAGTCTTCAAAAACGCATCCAGAGCGGCTCGTAAAGGATGATAAGCCATGCCGTGATAAATAAGGTAGGCCCATTTCTGCTCCACCATTTTTTTATACTGGACCTCATCTTTGGTTAAGCAGAACTGCTCTAAATCACGATGAAGCTTCAAAATAATCGTAGCTGCCGGTGCTTCGTAGATTTCCCGGCTCTTAAGATCCATGATGCCATCCTCAAACATATCGATTTTTCCAATCGCATTTCGGCCCCCGATTATATTGAGTTCAAAGATTATCTGAGCTAAATTTTTCTTCTTGCCATTAAGTATAACCGGTACGCCTTCCTTAAATTCGAGAGAGATTATTTCCGGTTTATCCGGAGCTTTTTCTGGGGGAAGGTACCACATCCACACATCATCCGGCAACGCTTGGTTAAGGCCAATTGCTCCGCTGGCAATTGATCGGCACCACATGGTTTTATCATCTCCTCCCCGGATCGTCTCGGTTACGGGAACACCCCAGTGACGGCAAATATCTTCTTCTTCCACACGGGTAAGATCAAAATCACGCACCGGCACTAAGATGGTGAGGGTAGGAGCGAACGTCTTGAAAACATTATGCATTCGATATTGGTCGTTTCCTTTTCCTGTGGACCCTTCGGCGATGGCGTCACATCCCTTTTCCACTGCCATTTCTGCAACTTTCCGGGCGATAATCTGCCTGGTCATGGAGGTTGATACGGGATAACCTAAATAGTCAGAGTTGGCATGGATAGCACGGGTAAGCCAGTTCTGAGTAAATTCTTTTTTCATATCCACCATAATCGGTTCGATACCAAGAACTTTGGCCTTTTTATTTCCTTCGATGATTTCTTCCTCTCCCTGTCCAATATCCACGGTTATGGGAACAATCTCTTTGGCTTTATATACCCGCCTGAGCAAAGCTACCGCCAGAGAAGAATCCAAACCCCCAGAATACGCCAAGGCTACTTTTTTAACTTTCGGCACCGGGGTTG
>DATEXU010000043.1:0-4473 GCA_035256645.1 Thermodesulfobacteriota bacterium
TTACTAAAGGGGAGGATTTCTTTTTTTCCCCCTTTCATAAAGGGGGATTGAGGGGGATTTTGGAATGGTCATAAGGTTCTCCGAAAACGTTAACTAATAAGGCCTTTCGTGCCATTTTATGAATAGTTTTCACTCAATTAACGTAATAACAAGTTATAACTTTTGAAATAGCAAGGTGTGATAAAAATGAACAAACATATTTCGATAATGTACCGACAAAATTTTTCTCAAATTTTCTCTTATAACATTATACTGCCACTCATT
Organism: Thermodesulfobacteriota bacterium; assembly: GCA_035256645.1. Lineage (GTDB taxonomy): Bacteria > Desulfobacterota > WTBG01 > JAGOGO01 > JAGOGO01. Next base: position 265 of record DATEXU010000043.1, read on the forward strand.
TTCTTTCTCTCTTTAACTTGTTTTTGCCTGAGCTTTAGAACTTCTCTGGCTGATGAAAATGGCGGAGAAAATATTGTCTCCTCGGTCCAGCAAAAATATAAAGGCATAAATTCGGTTGAAGCGAACTTTGTGCAGACAAACTATATTGCTTCTTTAAACCAATCCCGGGAGTTTCGAGGGAAGATTTTTCTTGAAAAACCAAACCTTTTTAACATGGAAGTATCTCATCCTGCGAAACAACGGCAGACTTTTGACGGCCAGTACCTATGGGTCTATACGCACGCCAATAACCAGGTTCTCAAAAATCTGGTGTCCCCTGACTTTTTACATCATCCTTTTATTAACCTTCTATCCACCATGGAAAATTTGGAAAGAGATTTTTTTATCAGTGGTTGTTCGGGAGGAGGCGCTTCTGATCCTTCATTAAAGCTTACCCTCAAGAAAAAATATTCCGAGCTTCGCGAAGTGCTTATTACTCTGGAAAGAAAGGGTTATCAGATTCAAACAGTAACCCTTTATTACGAATCCGGGAATTACACTCGATTAGCTTTGAGTAAGATAAAAGAAAACCAAAAAATTTCTCCCCAATACTTTCACTTTATCCCCCCTGCCGGGGTTGAGGTGGTTGAGCCCCCCGCGCCACAAACAAGACAATAACCCTATGTCACATCCCCCAGTCTATTTAGTAAGCCTTGGTTGTGCCAAAAATCTCGTGGATAGTCAGGTTATGCTGGGCGCTTTGCTTAAAGCGCAGTATCCGGTTGCGAGCTCACCCGCCCAGGCAGAAATCATTATCATCAATACCTGTGCTTTTATTAATGCGGCAAAAAAAGAGGCGCTCGAAACCATTTTTGAGCTTGCCCAGTATAAAAAATCCGGAAGCTGTAACTATTTGATTGTTAGCGGGTGCTTGCCCCAGCGATACGGCAAATCATTATCCAAGCTTCTTCCTGAGGTAGATGTGTTTATCGGCACCGGGGAATTTTATCGGATCAGGGAAGTGGTTGAGTCATTGAGGGAAACAAAAACCGTTTCCCGATTTTACTTGGGGAGGACCCGCTACCTCTATGATGACAGGACCGATCGGGTTAATACGTCTTTTCCCGGAAGCGCTTATATCAAAATTGCGGAAGGCTGTTCTCATTGCTGCTCCTTTTGTATTATTCCCAAAATCCGGGGTCGGTTTCGAAGCCGGCTCCCTGGTTCAATCGTAAAGGAAGCGTTGAACTTATCTGCTCAGGGAGTAAAGGAGATAAATCTTATTGCTCAGGATACCACCATGTACGGTCGGGATCTTTCTCCCCAGGTTGATCTGGCATTTTTGCTTCGCAGATTGGCTAAGGTTGAAGGCATTGAATGGATCCGCCTGCATTATGCTAATCCGCAAAATATTAGCGATGAACTTATAAGGATTATTAAGGAAGAAGAGAAGATGTGCAAATATTTTGATATCCCTCTTCAGCATATTAATTCCACAATCCTGAAGGCAATGAAGCGAAAGAATGATCCCCGGTTTCTTTGTGATCTTATCGCTAAAATCCGTAATGATATTCCTGAGGCAACCATTCGAACCACCTTAATGGTGGGGTTTCCAGGAGAAACGGCAAAACAGTTTAATGAATTAGTTGGTTTGGTTAAGCGAGTTAAATTTGACCATCTCGGTGTTTTTGCTTATTCCCATGAAGAAGGAACTGTGGCGGCCAAACTGCCCAGTCAACTTACTGAAACAATAAAAGAAAAAAGACGAAGGGATCTTATGCGCCTTCAGGCAAGAATCTCACGGGGAAAAAACAAAAGGTTTATCGGCACGGTTCAAAAGGTCCTGGTCGAAAAAAAAGAAAGATCAGGGGTTAGTGGGAGATTGTCTTCACAGGCTCCTGAAGTGGATGGAAAAACCAGAGTCATAACAAAACACCCTATTTTAATTCCTGGAGAAATCTATAATATCCTGGTTATCAAAACCGGGGCTTATGATCTTGAGGGGAAAGTCTGCTCTTTGTCCAACCCTGAAATTTAAAAAACTTTAGTGTCAGTGATCAGAATATTTAAAAAATCACACCAATTTAATTGACAAACCTATTTTTTTAGGTAATATTGCCATTCATTTTTTAAAAAAGGGGTCATTTTTATTCTAAGGGAGAATCTATGAAGAAAAATGAAATAAGGGATATCTTATTGAAAATGAAAGAAAATTTGCTTCAGGAGATTGCTTCCAATATGAGAATGGAAATCGGCCACCTTCAAGAAGCCATTGCAGATATGTATGATTTGGCTGATGATGAACGTGAAAGGCAATTTTCAATACTTCTTTGTAACCGCGACCGGGAGAAGCTTGGGCTTATTGATGAAGCCTTAGAACGGATTGAGGATGGAACTTACGGAACTTGTGAAGACTGCGGCGCTAAAATTGCTGAAGGGAGGGTGAAAGTTATGCCTTTCGCTCGATACTGCGTTGCTTGTCAAAGCAGGATCGAAAAAGAAAAAAAATATCTTAAGAATCAGGATGATAGCCTTCGCTATCGCAGTGTTATAAAGGATAGTGAAGAAATAGAGGAATAATGTCCTTATTAAATAATAAAATCAACCCCCAGTTTTAAAATTCTCCCGCCTTGCTATTTTTCCCCCTATCTGATATTTTTTATTAATTCTGTATCATTAAATCTAACGGGGCTGTTGCCCAAATCGTTTTGTGTCACCCTGAACTTGATTCAGGGTCTCATAACCTGTTGATTTTATTAGATGCTGAAACGAGTTCAGCATGACATAATAGCCTTAATTGCTATTTGGGCAACACGTTCTAACAAAGCAATCCCTTCCAGCACTATACAATCATGACGAATATTATTTTAGGTACAGCCGGCCATATTGATCATGGGAAGACAGCATTAATAAAGGCACTTACCGGCGTGGATTTAGACCGCCTCAAGGAGGAGAAGGAAAGAGGGATAACGATTGAGCTGGGGTTCACCTCTTTAAGCATCCCGGGGGATCAAAGGGTTGGAGTGGTCGATGTTCCGGGCCACGAAAAATTTATTAAACGAATGATTGCGGGCGCCGGGGGGATTGATTTGGTAATGATGGTAGTAGCGGCTGACGATGGAGTAATGCCTCAGACACGGGAGCACCTTGAAATTTGTCACCTTCTCGATATTAAATATGGCCTGATTGCCCTTACCAAGATTGACCTTGTTGAACCCGACTGGGTGGAGTTAATTAGGGAGGACCTCTTGAAACTTGTCAAGGGAACCTTTCTTGAAGGAGCGCCGATAGTGCCAGTCTCGGCGCTTACCGGAAAAGGGATTCCTCAACTGATTTTTACCCTGGAAGCGCTTGTCCCCAAAATTAAAAAATCTTTTTCTGAGGGGTTTTGTTTTTTGCCGATAGATCGAGTGTTCTCGATGAAAGGATTTGGTACGGTTGTAACCGGGACATTAATTTCCGGGGAAATATGCATTGGTGAGACGATAGAAATACTTCCTGAGGGGCAGCAAGCCAAGGTGCGCGGAATCCAGGCTCACAATTCTCAAATAAAAACCGCTCATGCCGGTCAAAGGACTGCTATTAACCTGCAGGGGGTGGAGAAAGGTTTTTTCAAACGAGGAGACATTCTTTCCCATCCTGGAGCGCTTGAGCCTTCTTTTCGGTTTGATGTTCGGTTGAAAATTTTACCGGATATTTCCCAACCAATTAAACATGGTGATGAAATCCGTTTTCATCTTTTTACCACCCAAACATTAGCTCGGGTAATTAGCTATGAAGGGAATGTTTTGGAGCCAGGCGGTGAGTATTTTGCCCAACTTCGTTTTTCAGAACCCATGGTAACTATTCCTGGCGCGCGGTTTGTTGTTAGGAATATCGATGCCAGCCGAACAATTGGGGGAGGGGAAGTATTAGACCCGCATCCTCAGAAACACAGGCGGAATGATCCAGCGACCAAGGATTGGTTTAAAATTTTACAAGCCAAGGACCTTGAGGTTATTTTAACCACCTTGGCCTTAGCTAATGGCTTAGAGGGCATAACTCAAAAAGAGGTATTGCGGAGAATTTCCGCCCCCCCAAAAGAGACCGAAAAAGTTTGGAAAGGCCTTCTGCAGTCAAAAACGCTGGTTGAGGTTAATCCGGAGACCCAACAAGCTTTCCATAAAGAAATCTTGGTTAACCATGAACAACGGCTAAAAACGCTCCTTCAAGACTTTCATCAAAACCATC
>DATEXU010000044.1:0-8649 GCA_035256645.1 Thermodesulfobacteriota bacterium
AACACCCTTCGACAAGCTCAGGGTGACCGGTTATGGTGAGCCCTTCGATAAACTCAGGACAGGCCCTGTCGAACCATGTGCTGGGTATTCTCTTGGCAATGATAGCCATGCGCAATTGTTTATAACGTTGTGTATAACAGGGCATTTCTAACGGGGTAAACTACGCGCGATTTCTTTCAGGGGATTTTTTAGGAAAAAACAGCGGTCCATGGTATAATGATTAAAAGATAACCCATTGAGTTTTGTGGATTAAATTTGCGGGATTTGGTTTTAAACACCGCTTCATCAAAAGCAAATCGACATGAGTAGTGAATGACCCTATGGATGATTTCAGCGTAAAGCCAGCAGAGCTACTCATAAGCCATGTAAGCCTTTTTATTGAAGGTACGATAAACGGCCCGATTTTAGATCTGGCGTGTGGTGATGGCCACAACGGAATTTTTTTAGCAAAGAAAAGTTTAGAGGTAATTTGTTGCGACGCATCAGAAGAAGCATTAAAAAGCGCCAAACGGCTTGCAGCTGTGCAGGGTGTTGGTATCGAAACCTGGCGCGTGGATTTAGAAAAAATCGGAACCAATCCCCTCTCTGAAGATTTTTACGGAGGAATTGTTATTTTTCGATACCTCCATCGGCCGCTCCTAAGCTGTATAAAAAAGGCTTTGAAAAAGGGAGGGGTTCTTATCTATGAAACCTATACCGTGCGTCAACCTCAGTTCGGAAAGCCACACAATCCTGACTTCCTCTTAAAGCCGGAAGAACTTCGCGATTGGTTTATTGATTGGGAGATCATCCATTATTTTGAAGGGATCAAAGAAAATCCCAAAAGAGCAATAGCGCAAATTGTCTGTAGAAAGTGATGCCACGGCGCCTTCATTCGCATATCATTGTTGTCTCCTCGTCATACTCCTCGACGTCGATTCCTCGTCGCCGCCTCGATCTGCTTTTGAATGCAACTTGGTGTGAATTCATCTAAAAAAAGTCAGAATTCAGTTGTTATATCCTGAATCCTGACTTCTGCTTTACCAAATCCAGTTTTGGGAATCCGATAGGAAATCCGAGACGTTTACCCCGTTAGAAATTCCCCGCTTGCCCTGTTAGATATTAAATAGCTAACAGGGTAAAGAAGCACGAGGTGAACTTAAAAATTCTTACACTTTTTCACACGGGGTTTATTTTTTATTATCCTGAGCTAATTTATCTTGAATCCTTTTTACCAAATCTTCATAGGATGATCCCTGGAGGATACTATTGAACTGGTCTCGATAGTTATTAACTAAACTAACTCCTTCGATAACCACATCATAGACCATCCAATTACCCCCGTTATTTTGCAGCCGATAGTATACGGGAATCTCCGTGCCTTTGGATGGGGTTATGATTTTGGTCTTTACCACTGAATAGGTATCATCAATCTCTTCTCCCTCGAAAACCACTTTTTCGCCGGCATAACCGTCGATTTTACCAATATAAGCATTTTTCAGGAGGTCTCTAAAAAGACTGGTGAATTTGTTCTGCTCATCGGGCGTTCTCTGTTTCCAGAAGCGGCCTAAAGAGCGTTTAGACATTTCTGCCCAGTCAAAATCTTGATCAGTGATCCCCATAATTTTATTTAATGTTTCCTCTCTTTTTCCTTGAGGATTTTTCACATACTCATCAAGAATGGCAGTGATTTCTTCAATTGCCTTCCGTACCTTCTCGGTAGGTGATGCTGCGACTACAGCTCCGAGGGAGTGAGAGCAGAAAACAGCCAATAGCAGGAGGCATAAAGTGAATCCGAGAAGTTTCCGGCCAAACGAATGCATATCCGAGTTCTCCTTCCATAATCGTTATTTTTTTATCAAGGCTTCCCGATGCTGGTTGTAGGCATCCCTTATCGCAACATAAGGATCAAGGGCCGCACGCTTAAATTCCTCGTATTCTCCGATTCTCAGAGAAGTACGGTTAATTTCCATCAATAATTCTGCTCCGGCCGCATAGTAAGCGGCGGGATAATGGGTCAGCACATAATAAGAAGGCACAATGCAGCTATCAACTACACTTCCAACCAAATCGCGGAAGCTGCTCGATCCGGCAAAAGGGATGTTAAGATAAAAGCCTGGCCCTAGGTAGCAACCAAGGGTTTGTCCGAAATCTTCTACATCGGGGGGGGTTAAGTGAAACCAGTGCTTAGCAGGATCGAAAAAACCAGCTAATCCAAGAGTAGTATTAAGTCCGAATCGCGATAATTCGATTGATGCTTCATTAAATTCGCATTGAAGCCCGCAGTTTACCATGCGGACCGGGGCGTATATGTTTTCGAAGAAATTCTGAACCGATAGCCGGGCTGGTCTGGGCAAAACTTTTCCGTATCCTTGGGCTACCGGCTTGAGTACCCAGAAATAAAGTTTGTCATTAAACTTATAAAAAGCTCGGTTAGTCCGCTGGAGAGGATCAGGAATAGGTAAAACACCTTCCGCGCTTTTTTCTGATACATTTGCTGAAAGCGAAACTCCTTGGGCGGGGTCAGAAGCAAGAGAATTATGGTTAAAAAACACCACCCCCACCAGTAAGGCCAAGATTATTACTATTTTTTTCATACTTTCTCCTTTTCTTCTTTCAAAAAAATTACCAAACCCTCTTTTGGTTTCTCATTCATTTAATTATAATTACAGTATACTAAAAACTATAAAAAAAATATATAAAAAATCAATTTTCTTTTTTTTTTAAATCTTACCAAAAATAAAATTTCCAATTGCTTTTTCAAGGTCAAGGGGTGGCTGAGTCTCTCGAATTTTTCCTTCCGGAGGAATTATCTTCTCATCCCCTCCCGGAGAAATCTGGATATACTTTTCACCCAGGAGACCCTTGGTTTTTACTGCCGCAATCGCATCCTCTTGAATTTTAACTCCTGAGTTTATCTGCAGCTCAATCTTTGCCTGGTAATCGGATAAAGAGATGTTTCTTACCCGTCCAACCTCAACTCCGGCAATTTCAACCGAAGCGCCATTTTTCAGGCCTCCGATTTCGGGAAATTCAGCGTATACCTTATATCCCTTATCTCCGATGATTTCCATTCTTCCTAATTTTATAGAAAGATAGGCAAGGCATGCGATCCCGACAATCATAAATAGACCAACTAAAAGTTCTGTGTCAATCCGTTTCATTATCGTCTCTCCTTTTAGTTTTCTTAAGCAATTTCTATGCCCCCGGCAATAAATTGTTGAACGAGAGGATGCGGGGAAGCCTGAATTTCTTGAGGTGTTCCTTGGGCGATAATCACTCCATCATTTAACATCGCCACCTTTTGCACAATCGAAAAAATCTTGGGGATTTCATGGGTAACAATTATTCCCGTAAATTTAAGGCGTTCATGAGTATTTTTAATAAGTGTATGAATGGTATTGGCAATTATCGGATCAAGACCAGTGGTGGGTTCATCAAAAAGCATTATCTCGGGATCCAAGATTAATGATCGAGCAAAAGCTGCTCTTTTTTTCATTCCTCCGCTGATCTCAGCGGGATACTTGTTCTCTGATCCCTGCAAACCCACCTGTTCCAGTTCGAAAAGCACCTTGTCCCGGATCTCGGTTTCTTTCATCCTGGTTTTTTCGCGTAAGGGAAAAGCTACGTTGTCAAAAACATTAAGAGAATCAAACAAAGCACCTCCCTGAAAAAGGAAACCAAATTTTTTTCTTAATTTTTCCAAAGCGGTTCCTTTGCTGGCGGCGATATCTTCTCCATTGATGAGCACCTTTCCCTGATCTCCTTTGAGAAGGCCGACAATATGTTTTAAGAACACACTTTTGCCGTAGCCACTTTTACCGATTAAGGCCAAAATTTCCCCTTTTTCTACCCGGAGGGAAATTCCTTTGAGAACCTGGAACCCATTAAATGACTTATGAAGGTCAATAACGTCGATAATCATTTCATTTAAAACATTACTGAGGTTAAGAAATAGTCCCAAACAAGAATTAATACCGAGGAGGTAACCACTGCCTGGGTGGTAGCTTTACTTACCCCCTCGGCTCCATAACCGGCATTAAACCCTTTATAGCAACAGATCCAGGTCATGATAACCCCAAAGCTCAAAGACTTATAGATCCCATCAAGGATATCTTGCGTATCCACATAGCTTTTCATTTCCCCAAAATACCCCCCGGCACTTACCCCTAAGAGTTTTACTCCCACTAAGTATCCCCCATAGATACCGACTACATTGAAAATCGAGGCAAGGAGGGGAAAAGAGATAATCCCGGCTAAAAAATTAGGAACCACGAGATAACGAAAGGGGTTAAGGGCCATGACCTCCAAGGCATCAATCTGTTCGGAAATTCTCATAATCCCGATCTCGGCGGTAAGGGCTGACCCCGCCCTTCCGGTGACCATGAGAGCGGAAATCACCGGACCCAACTCCCGAATCAGGGAAAGCGCAACCGTCGGCCCGAGAAGAGCCTCAGACCCGAATTTGTTTAAGGCGTAATAACCCTGGATTCCCAAAACCATTCCGGTAAAAGCGCCGGTAAGCAGAACAATGAGGGTTGAGTTTACCCCGATGAATTGTATCTGTTTGATAAAACGATGGAACTTAAGCGGGGGGATAAAGGCCCACGAAAAGCCTTTAACCAAAAAAACTCCGGCTTCTCCCAGACCTCTTAAAGTAGAAAGGGTAAATTTTCCTAAAGCTCTGACCCAATTCATTAGTTAAGTAAAAACTCGTGATAATTATTGAGCATTAAAAAACAAAATCTTTTGATGTGGTTTTGTAGATTGATATATAGTGAAAGTTGGAAATTTTTCAAGAAGTTTTTTACGAAAATTTAAAAAAAATTTTTATTATTTGACTTTAAAATTTTTTTGTCTAATATAAAAAACTTTAGGAAAAATAACCTTTCACCAAAAAAGAGTTACCTATGATCCAGGTTGAAAATCTTACAAAATATTATGGCCCGATCCGGGGCATCGAGGATATAACCTTTACCATTGATAAGGGTGAAGTGGTTGGTCTCCTGGGGCCAAACGGTTCAGGTAAGACTACAACCATGAGAATTCTTACGTGTTTTTTTCCTCCAACCCGGGGAAGGGCGTTGGTCAATGGATACGATGTTACCAAAAAACCTCTGGAAGTGCAACGCCATACCGGATATTTTCCCGAGAAGGCTCCCCTTTATCCGGACATGGCGGTTACTGAATATCTGGGGTTTGCGGCCAGTGTAAAACGGGTTCACGGGAAAAAAAGAAAAGAACAAATTGATAAGGCGATGGATACCTGTGGGATTGTTGAAAGCGCTGATCGCCTGATCGGGAAGCTTTCCAAAGGCTTTCGCCAGAGGGTCTGTCTCGCCCAGGCTTTGCTCAACGACCCCGACATACTTATCCTGGATGAGCCAACGATCGGTCTTGATCCCCGGCAGGTGGTTGAAGTTCGCAAACTTATCAAAAGTCTTTCGCGGGAAAGGACGGTCATTCTTTGCACCCATATTCTGCCCGAGGTAAGCGAGACCTGTGACCGGGTGATCATCATTCATAAAGGGAAGTTAGTCGCTTTAGACACCCCCAAAAATTTACAGGAAAAAATCCAAAAGTTTACTCAGACCTTGTTTCAATACTACGGAGGAAATGGCGGGCTGGGAAATGAACTCATGGGATTGCGGGGGGTGATAAAAGTAGAAAAAAAAGAGCCTACTTTTTCCGGTGTCCAAGCATTGGTGGTTCAATCGGAAAAGGATGAGGCTACCCTGAGAGCAATCTCCACCTTTATCACGCAGCACGGTGGTCCGATTATGGAAATGAAGAAAATCAGTTTGACTTTGGAGGAAGTATTTTTGGAGTTAGTCACTGAGGAGGAGCTTTAAAAAATGGGTGTTTACTATATCTTTCAGCGGGAGCTACGCTCATACTTTCAGTCTTTTATTGCGTATGTGCTTATCGCCACCTTCCTGGTTCTGGCGGGATTTTTTTTCTATACGGACTTAAGCATGCACGTGCTGTGGAGTTTTCAAAAAGTAAGTTTTAATGTATGGGGAGACTATTTTTACGATCTCGCCCGATACGGACTGATGATCATCATCCCTCTGTTAACCATGCGTCTTTTTGCAGAAGAAAAAAAACTTGGGACGATCGAACTTCTTTGGACCTATCCGCTCCGGGACTGGGAGCTTTTTGCGGGCAAATATTTAGCCGCTTTATTTTTTCTGGTTTTGATGCTGGTGCTCACGTTAGTATATCCGACAATTACATATTTCTTATATGATATTGATATTGCACCTATATTCGCTGGGTACTTAGGGCTTTTTTTATTAGGCTCTTCTTTCATTGCCTGCGGGCTTTTTATTTCTTCTTTGACTGAAAATCAGATTGTAGCCGCCATTGGTACCTTCGGACTTTTACTGATGTTTTGGTTTCTTACCTGGAATGAGGCGGTTGCTAATGAAAAGGCGATCAACATACTGCTTAATGTATCCCTTTTTGACCGCCTTCTCACCTTTACAAAGGGAGCCATTGACTTGAAAGATATCATTTTCTTTTTCAACTTTCATGGGTTTTTTATTTTCTTAACTTTGCTTTCGCTTACCACCCGAAAATGGCGAGGTATAAAATGAAGAAAGTGCGTTTTTCTCTTGCTCTTCTTTGGATCGGGATTGTTTTACTCATGATGGGGGTTGTGCTCTTCTTTTTGGGAGCAGATTTTTCAGGGTGGTCTTTGGCGGGCATAGTTGGTGGTGTTCTGAGTTTCCTGGTCTATGTTGTGATAAACTATACTGAGGTAAAAGAATTTTCCGTTGAATATTCTACCCGGCAGTGGGCTAATATGGTTGTCTTTATTCTGTGCTTGGTGGGAATGATCATTGTAATCCAGATGATTGCCAACAATCATAACCATCGCTTTGACTTGACTTCCCAAAAGGAACTTACCATCGCTCCGATAACGAAAAAACTTTTAAAGGAAATTCCTTTTCCCGTCACTGTAAGGGGTTTTTACCAGGAGAATGAACGGGATAAACTCAGGGATCTCTTTGAGCTTTATGCCTTGGCAAGCAACAAGTTCAAATACGAACTTTTTAATCTGGACCGGAACCCAGGGTTGGCGAAAAAATATGGGGTGAGTGCTTACGGTAGTGCGGTGGTTGAAGTAAATGGAAAACTAAAGAATATTATCTATCCCTCTGAGGAAAACGTCATTAATGCCATTCTGACCCTGACCAACCCCACACCAAAGGTTATCTACTTTCTCTCCGGTCACGGCGAATATGGACTGAAAGAAGTAGGACAGGACGATGTAAGTTATGGGCTTCTTAAACAAGCACTCGAGACGGAAAATTATCAGATAAAAGATTTTCTTTTTGTCGGAGGGAAGCCTATCCCGGATGATGCGAGCATTGTGGTAATAGGAGGACCAAAAACGGAATTCTCTCGAGTTGAACTTCAACGCTTGGATGACTATTGGAAAAGAGGGGGAAGCGTGGTCCTTGCGCTTGATCCGGGTAAAGAAAGAGGGATGAAAGATTATCTGAGAACGTATGGGATAGTTTTAGGGGATGACATCGTGATTGATCCAGAGGATTATTTGACTGAAAAGGGTCCTCTGGTTCCCCTGATTCCTTTTTATTTCACCCACCCGATTACGGAAAAATTTACCATTCCAACAGTTTTCCCTTTAGTTCGTTCAGTTACCAAGGGGCCTACCTTAGAAAAGGAGGTCATGTTAAGCGCACTTGCCCGAAGCGGTGAGCAAAGCTGGGCGGAAACTGATGTGGAAAAGGCTTTGGAAGGAACGTATGAGTATGATCCCAAACGCGACCAAAAAGGGCCTACTGTGGCAATGGTGGGGGAAATCAAAAAAGAAGAAGCACCTCAAAAAAGTATAAAAAATGAGGAAACAAACCAACTCAACCAGGGGGAAATGGTTGTTTTCGGCGACGCAGACTTTTTACTCAATCAATATTTTGAGCTTCTCGGCAATAAAGATCTGTTTTTGAATACCATCCATTGGATGACCGATGACGAATCGCTCATCACCATCCGGAAAAAGAAACCTTCTCAGGAGGACCTTAGTCCGGTTTTTCTCTCTCAAATTCAGTCGCGGATGATTTTTATTGGCGTGGTTATTCTCCAGCCCATTATAATTTTAGCAATTGGAATGGTAGTAGCGTGGCGGAGGAGGCAGAGAGGTTGAAAGAGAAACACACTTTAATTGTCGTTTTACTTCTTTTAGGTTTGGTTGTTTATTACTCTTTTTTTGAATCTCATGATTCTTCGAAAGATCGAGGAAAAAAAATTGGCCCACCTCTTTTAGCTCTTCGTCCTGAGGAAGTAAAGAAGATCGAAATTAACAGTTTAAAGGGGGGCGAGCTGATCGGGGAATGGAAGGAGAAAAGGTGGAGTTTACTTAAAGGGAACGAGGTCGGAAACTGGGAAGCAACCATAGATGATTTTATGGTTAATCTCCTTATGCTGGTGGAGATTGAAAAATTTCGAGTAGAAAATACTCAGTTAAAAAATTTTGGCTTGGAAAACCCCGCCTTGCGGATAACGTTAACTGATATTACTGATAAGACCTACCAAATTTTGATCGGGGACACCAATCCCGTAAGAACCAGTGTTTATGTAAAATTTGTTGAATCTCCCAATGTTATCATTACTGGAGCAATTCTGAACTACGAACTGCAAAAG
>DATEXU010000045.1:0-3255 GCA_035256645.1 Thermodesulfobacteriota bacterium
TGGAATAGCCCAACATCGCCGTGGCGGCTGGATTAGCATGGGTTATATTCCCTTCGCGTTTTTCGAGAAGCAATATCCCGTCGTTTGCGGTCTCAAAAAGGCGCCTGTAGCGTTCTTCAGACTCCAATAATAAGATTTCCAGCCGCCTGTGTTCAGTGATATCCTCAATGGCCAGGAGGATTATCTTCTGTTCTTTGCCCAACACTCTTTTAATCTGCCGAGCATTCAAAAGCATTATGCGCCTGCCAATGGTAGCAAAATTGTGTTCAACCTCATAGTTATCAAAGGTTGCCTTTTCGGGAAGGACGGTTTCCAGCAGTTCTCGCAGTTTGGGGATATTCCACTGTTTATTGCCCAGGTCATAGATAAGCTGTCCCACGGTCTCTTTGGGGGTTACCTTAAAGACTTCATAGAAGGAGCGGCTGACGGAGACCACCCTTAAATCTTGATCCAAAGCAATTAAGGGTTCACGTACGGTGTTGATGATGCTCTCGGCGTATTCGTGGGCTGCATCTTCGGATATTTTAGTTGCGGCCAGTTCTCTGCGGGCTTTTTCCAGACCGTTTTCTATCTCCCTGCGCTCGGTGATATCCTCGATGGCCAGGAGGATCATCTGAGAACCGATTCCTGTTTGAATGATACGGCGGGCATTGAGCAACATTATTTTGTGTCCGATGCTTGAAAATACATGTTCAACTTCATAGTTATCGAACTTGTTGTCTTTGGGAAGGATATCTTCAAGCAACATCCGAAGGCTGGGAATATCCCATTGCCGGTTTCCGAGGTTATAGATGAGATTGCCTACCGTTTCGTTCGGCGTTACCTTGAATGATTCATAAAAACTACGGTTGGCCAAGAGAACCCTCAGGTCTGAATCCAGCACCAAAAGAGGTTCACGTATTGTTTCCACGATGCTCTCAGTGTCTTCTTGAGCTTTCGCAAAGATTTCCTCTGCTCGCTTGCGCTCGTCGATTTGAACCTGCAATATTTCGCTAGCCTCCTGTAAGCGCTGTTCCGCACCATCAAGCCTCGTCCGAAGCTCTTCCATCTCAAGGAGAAGTTGTTGTTTTGTTTTGGGGTCCTCTTTCATAAAATCAATCCTTTCTGAGCTGGAATCTTCAAACTGCGATTTTGTCAATTTTATAAAAATTTTATAAAAATGCAACGTTAAAAGGACAACTTTTTTGGATAAAAAATAGACAAAAACTGATGAAATCTAAAAAGCGACAGTTACGAATACCCCTTTTACTAAAAAGGGAGATATTAAAATGATCCGGCACCTCCTCTTCCTTGATTTTCTTGAACTCAAGAAACTCAGGATACTGTTTGAGAAGTTTTACATTGATAGCTTTGGGCTGCATTTTCAGGAGTTCTTGTCCACGCGATGTGATTCGAAAGTAGCCCCTCCGCGTAGCTTCGAGCAGACCAGCTTTCTTCATGTAAGTAGATGCCCAGCCAACTCTGGTAACAAAGGTAGATTGAATACCACTTGGAAGCATCTCTTCCAAATCTTCGTCTGTCAGGCCCAATTCCTTCGCCAAAACTTCGACAGCTTTACCTGTTGAAGTCTCGTCTTTTTTTCCCCCGCGAATCGGAGTAGTGTCAACATCAAGCTCTGATAATCTGGAACAGCCATGTATTAATCTCCTTTTTGCATCTAACAATGTTTATATTGATCAATATAAAACACCCTCGATGTTTAGTCCCCCCCCCAAAAACAAAAAAAGGCCTATCACCTTTATATCAGGCAATCCGGCCTTCTTTTTATTCTTATCACTCATGGACGTTTCTTCCTCAGTGATACCCATTTTGTACCGTGATTATTGGTTGGTGGTTTTTAATATTTTCTTTTCTTTTAATCCATGGGAGGAAAAAAGTCAATAATAATGAAATATTCTGGAGAATAAAAAACCCCGCTCAATCTATGAGAAGGAGCGGGGCAAAATTTTGAACTATGTATAATTAAGCGGCTGCTGATTTGACTTTGAATTGGAGAATATAAGACCTATTGTCTTGCTTGACTCCTTGGCTATGAAAGATCAGAGTGTCATACGCAAAAGGGCTGTTGCTTAAATCGTTTTGTGTCACCCTGAACTTGATTCAGGGTCTCATAACCTATTAATTGTATTAGATGCTGAAACAAGTTCAGCATGACATAATAGTCTTAATTGCTACTTGGGCAACACGCCCTAAAAATATCGCACTTCGATCTTAGGTTCGCCCATAAATCTCCGTCATCTCCCGGAGACTTTTTGCCAGCGAAGGGTTTAAGTGATCCGGCAAGAGCTTCCATTCCCAGTTTCCGGCCAGCGTTGCTGGTGTATTCATCCGTGCTTTTTCGTCTAACCCCAAAATATCCTGCATGGGGGTTATAATGGTGTTTGCCGATGACATCATTAAGAGCCGAAGCATTTCCCAGTTAAGCTCATCTCTGGAAACTTCACGCCCCAAGTATTGGAACAACCTTTTTTTCTCTTCGGGAGTCGCTTCCTTCTTAAACCAACCTCGAATCGTATTGTTATCATGAGTGCCCGTATAGGCAACACAGTTTTGGGGGAGGTTGTGGGGAATGTAAGGATTGGTGGGCAAATCCTTTCCAAAGGCAAAAAGAAGAATCTTCATGCCCGGAAACTCAAAGTGATTCATAACCTCCCTGACATCAGGAGTAATGACCCCGAGGTCTTCGGCGATAATTGGCAGGCACGCGAATTTTCTCGTTAACCGGGCAAAAAAATCCATTGCCGGAGCTTCTTCCCATCGACCCTTGATAGCGGTTTTTTCTTCAGCCGGGATTTCCCAAAAACCTTTGAACCCCCGAAAGTGATCGATGCGAATAAAATCAAACTTTTTTAAATTATAAGCAATCCTCTCAATCCACCACCCATACCCCGTTTGCTTAAGCACGTCCCAGTTATATACGGGATTACCCCAGCGCTGCCCCGTCTTACTAAAATAATCGGGCGGTACGCCGGCGACAACAAAGGGTCGTTTGTTTTCATCAAGTTTGAAAAATTCGGGATGGCTCCACACATCGGCACTGTCATGTTGGACATAAATCGGAATATCACCAATAACCTGAATGTTTTTTTGGCAACAATATTCCTTGAGCGCGCTCCACTGTTTGAAAAAAATATATTGGAGAAATTTTTCGCGATTAATGGTGTCTATAAGTTCTTGTTCAGCTGATCGAAGAGCCGCCGGATATCTATCCCGCAGGTCTCGCGGCCACTCACTCCATGCTTTTCCCTCACAATG
>DATEXU010000046.1:0-23290 GCA_035256645.1 Thermodesulfobacteriota bacterium
TTCGTGGTTTGATCACCATTATCTCTTTTTTAAGCGCATATTGACAATAAAGATATTTAGTGTACTGTCGCAAAAATGAACTACCCCGCCGCAAGCGGCGAGTTATAACGTGGATGCTTTTAAGGAGTTTATATTCTCCAGTAACTTTTTTTAAACCTCTTTGATATTGAAGAAGAGACGATAACCAGGATTAAATCTGATGACGTCGAATTATTGAAATTTGCCTGCCAATGGCTTAAGTTTTCCCTTTTTGGCGAGCCTGCGCTGGAGGTAAAAGATGAGGTTATCATGGCAAAAAAAGAAAAAACCGTGACGAGGTAACCAATGGAGAAGATCCGCAGAAATGATCCTTGCCCGTGCGGGAGCGGGAAAAAGTTTAAAAAATGTCATCTGGGTCATGAAGCCGACCTGATCATCGAAAAAATAAAAACCAGCCAGGGCGAAATAGAGGAAAAGCTTGTAAAGCTTCCCGAAGTACATTACGGCCGGTCAAAAGAAGTTTTGGAGGGGCTTAATATTCGGCAGGTAACCGGCAAAAAAATCGGGGTAAAATTTATTGACTTGACGCAATATCTAAAACTAATTGGTGCTTCGCGAGAACTTCCTCACGAGGGCTTCAGTGCCAGCCAGATTGTCAATATTAACAAAACAAAGAAGATCGACCCGGATCACATTTATATTGCCGTCACTCCAGGTATCAATGACTCTTCGCTGATCCATCAGATCGCCCATGTTCTGAGCTTTTTAAGAGACTCTATCCCGTTGCCGGGAACTTTTTTAGAACTAAGTGAAAAAACCGGTATACCTTTAGAGCATCTTGATCACCCACAAGAATTTGGTCAGTGGCTGGAATTTTTGAGCAGAGAGTTTAACGTGGAGCTTGATGCTGAAGACAAGATTATAGCTTTTCTTAAAGAAAAAAATCTTCTCTTATCCGGAGAGGAAATCACAAGCAATGATGTGAAAAAACTTATTGCTCGTTCAACCGAAATCTTCGCTATACTGCAGGACTGCCGCGCAGAGATCGATGATTTAATAAAAAATCGGGAAGGTTATATAGGAAAGGCAGATAACCACTCTAAACACTAATTTCTCTTACCACTCGATTCCTCAAGTATTTAAATTACCCGGATGAAGAAATTTGTCTAAAAAAGGATGCTTTGTTTTAAGTCCGTGTTGTGTCTCATCACGTTCGACCTCTTCGATCAGCTTTCCAACAATATCTTTTTCAACATAGTCATGGGCAACCCGAATGGCGTTCATTACTGCCCGGTCATTTGACTTGCCGTGAGCAATAATGACGGGTTTGTCCACCCCCAGCAAAGGAGCGCCTCCATATTCCGCGTAATCAACCCGCTTTTTGAAGTTTGCAAATGATTTTTTCGCAAGAAGGTAACCAATGCGGGAAAAAAACCGACTTTGGATCTCCCCTCGTAAACTTGTTATCATACTTTCTGCCATCCCTTCAGCCACCTTAAGGAGCACATTACCCACAAAACCATCACATACTACGATATCTACATCTCCGGCAAAAACATCCTTGCCTTCCGCATAGCCGATATAGTTAAGCGTGCTCTTTTTGAGAAGTTCATTTGCCTCCCGGGTTAGGTCAGTCCCTTTGGTTTCCTCCTCCCCGTTGCTTAAAACCCCTACTTTTGGATTGAGAATGCCGAAGACATGTTGAAAATAAACTGAGCCCATAAGCGCAAATTGAGCCAAATTTTGAGGCCGGCAAAGAGTATTCGCTCCGGCGTCAATGACCATTACCCTTCCCTTTAAACTGGGCATAAGAGTAGCAATACCAGGGCGGCTGATATTTTTAATCCGTTTGAGAACAAACAGCGCTCCGTAAACCACTGCTCCGGAATTTCCCGCACTCATTAAAGCCTGAGCTTCATTCACCCGCACCAGTTCAAAAGCAATCCGAAGAGAAGAATGTTTCTTTTTACGGATCATATGATACGGTTCTTCACCCATTTCGATTACTTCGGGAGCATGGCAGACTTCAATCGGAAGATTTTGACCTTTGTTTTTCTCAAGCTCTGCCCTTATCTTATCCTCATATCCCACTAAGATGCTGCTGATATTAAAGTTTTTTGCAGCTAACACTGCTCCTTTAACCACCATTTCCGGGGCAAAATCCCCCCCCATAGCGTCTACTGCTATTTTTTTAACGGAAATTTCTCTGGAATTATCCAAGCTCATTCTCAACTCTTTTTAAGGTGAACATTTTTTCAGATGGACTATAACGGTAATCAACTACCCTGTCAAGCACCGGACGTCTGAACCTCTTGCATCCCAACAATAAAGCAAATAATATATAATATTGTCTTATTGTGAAAGGGCAATTAACAACTCATGTACAGCAAGGAAATAACTATCATTGGCGGTGGGTTAGCGGGAAGTGAGGCCGCTTGGCAGGCTGCTCAGAGAGGAATAAAAGTTATTCTGTGGGAAATGAAACCGTGCCGGTTTTCCCCTGCCCATAACTCCCCAAACCTGGCAGAATTAGTTTGCAGCAATTCTTTTCGCGCCGAATCCTTAGAAAATGCCGTTGGTCTTCTCAAAGAGGAAATGAGACGCGCGGGGTCTCTTTTCATGCTCGCTGCTGATGCCACGCGAATACCCGCTGGAGGAGCTTTGGCAGTGGATCGGGTGAAATTTTCATCTTTCATCACCGCTGCTCTTGAGCAACAGAAAAACATAACCCTCATCCGTGAGGAAGTTACAAGGCTTCCCCTCCAAAGGCCTCTCATTTTCGCCTCCGGCCCACTCACCTCACCGTCTTTATCCGAAGAGATAACAAACCTGATTGGGAAAAATTATCTTTATTTTTATGATGCTATTTCTCCGGTAGTTGAGGCGGATTCCATCAACTTAAACATTGCCTTTCGGGCTTCCCGCTATAATCGTGGTGGTGATGATTATCTCAATTGTCCCCTCAACCAAGAGGAATATTACCGCCTCGTAGCGGAGATCAAGAGCGCTGAAAAAGTTCTTCCAAGAGATTTTGAAAAACCTATCTTCTTCGAAGGATGCCTCCCCATTGAAGAAATGGCCGACCGAGGGAAAGATACCCTGGCTTTTGGCCCATTGAAACCGGTGGGGTTAAAAGATCCCCGGACCGGAGAACAACCCCATGCCGTGGTCCAGCTTCGTCCGGAGAATAAAGAGCGGACAATTTATAATATGGTGGGGTTCCAGACTCGCTTAACCTGGCCGGAACAAAAACGGGTATTTCGACTTATTCCTGGTTTAGAAAAAGCGAATTTTGTTCGTCTCGGAAGTTGTCACCGCAATATTTTTATAAATTCTCCTACCCTATTGTTTCCCACCCTTCAGCTACAGAAAGAAACAAAAATATTTTTTGCCGGTCAGATTACGGGGGTTGAGGGATATGTAGAATCCGCGGCTATGGGGATGGTAGCGGGCATTAATGCAGCCCATTTTCTCTTAGAAAAACCATTGGTTATCCCATCACCCGCCACCGCAACCGGAGCCTTATTAAACTACATTACGACTGCTGATCCTGATCATTTTCAGCCCATGAACGTCACTTACGGCCTATTTCCACCCTTACCATCAGAAGTTAAAAAAAGAGACCGCCGCAATTTTCTTATTCAGCAAGCTTTAAAGCACATTGAGGACTGGCGAAAGGAAATCCTGACAGAATAATGAAGACAAGTCTGGTTTCAATTTTATTTCTTTTCTTCTTGCTCCATTTTTTTAAGTTCCCTGGCATCTCTGATTTCGATTATTCCAAACAATACTGCCATCAACCCCCCGAAAAGTAGCGCTGCTACAATACAAAATTGTAGACCTATTATGACAATCTTTATCCATTTAAAAAGAAGAAGGATACCGATAAGGATAGTTATTATTCCTCCGAAGATACTTAGAACTTTCCCCACAATGTTTCCCTCCTTTCAAATCATAATTATATGGTTATTATTAAATTAAAATGGTACACTAAACTTTATACATAAAAAATCTTTAAATCTTCCAGAAGATATCTATCCCCATAGGGAGAAGACGGGAAAATCTCTTTATGGATTTTTTAGCATAAAAAATTTTTTATTTCAAATATTTTAAGTTTAAGATATAATTAGAAAAATAGTTTTTTCTTGGAGATAATCTTTATGCCGATTTATTGCAAAGGGACAATTTGCAAGAATTGTATCGTGTTCTATGGCCATTCCTGGAAAAATTTTGATGAGGAGAGCAAAGAAGATCTCTGCTCAATAACTTTCCCGATCCGCTATAAAAAGCGCCAGGTCATCTGTATGGAGGCAAATCCGGTTCAAAATATCTATATAGTAAAAAAGGGTCTGGTAAAGACCTATAAATCCTTGACAGGTGGAAAACAACAAATTCTTTCCATTATTAAAAAGGAAGATATCTTAAACATTCATTGTCTTTTTGAGGATTTTGGTCACCATAGTTCGGAAACTTTAGTGGATTCTGAACTGTGTGCTATTGATAAAAACCTGCTAGAAAACCTGCTCAAACGAAAGCCAAAGACCGGGATAATTTTTCTTGAATTCATGAAAAAAAAGTTGGTTCGTTCCTATCAAAAAATAATGGACCTGGGACAAAAAAATGCTCGTTCCCGCATAGCATCCTTCATCCTCGATCTCTCCGAAAACCTCTATGATGAACAGCGACATGATTTAACCTTGCCTTTGTCCCGGGTGGAGTTTGCTGAAGTGGTAGGCCTTTGTGAAGAGACTGCGATACGGATTCTCCAGGATTTTAAGCGAGAAAATCTGATTGAAATTGATAAAAGCGCAATCTCCCTCCTAAATCTTGCACGCCTTCAAAAGATTTCCGAAAAATAGCAACTGACAAATTTCAGTACTTCTTTTGATAAAAATCATTTCTGGCGCTGAGAAATACGTTGGTACATCGGAAGATTTTTTAATAAATAGAGGTATCACTAAATTCATTGAAATTAGTGTGGATTTTTCGATAAGAAGTTGAGAAAAATAAAATTGTGCTGTGACAAATGTCATTTATGATGAGCATTAACAATGGCATGAAAGCCAGAAACATCATTTCTGCAATGATGAAAAGACTATATCTTCTTTGACTTAGGCAATAATTCGGTGAAACCCACTGGATTTAAAAAAAACTTACTTTAGCAATCTTAAGTCTTTTTGCTTCGTTAGCGCCTTCTGATTCCGCTTTTGCTAAAGTTAACCTTCGATTTTAAACCGAGGAAGATTTACCGGACATATTTTTCTACTCTTCTTCGTTACTGAAAATTTTTCCCTTCTCCGCACTCCCATAACAACATTGGAGCAACAACGGGGAAAAAGGGGAGATTAGATTAACCTTTAAGATAGTGATTGTGAAAGGAGGCTAACATCATGTCAAAATTAGTCCCACCCCATGGAGGAGGAGCGCTCAAGCCGTTATTATTGGAAGGTAAGGCCTTAGAAGAAGAAAAGGCAAAGGCAAAGACGCTCACCGTAGTTCCCATGACCTCCCGGGAAGCTGGCGATGTGCTTATGCTGGCCATCGGCGCCTTTACCCCGCTGGAAGGTTTCATGGGCTATAATGACTGGAAAGGGGTTTGCGATTCATACAAGATGGCAAACGGTCTTTTTTGGCCTATCCCTATTACCCTCTCGGCAACCAAAGTCTTGGCCGATTCCCTCTCGATTGGTCAGGAAGTCGCTCTTCTTGACACGGAAAACGATGAGATTCTGGCCACAATGAAAATAACCGAAAAATATAAGATTGATAAAGCGCATGAATGTAAAAAAGTTTTCTGGACTGAAGATACTGCGCATCCAGGCGTTGCCAAGGTAATGGAGCAGAGCGAAATAAATTTAGCCGGACCAATAAAAGTGCTGAGCGAAAGTTACTTCCCTAAAGAATTCGGCAGCCTTTACCAACGTCCCAGTGAGTCTCGAAAGCTATTTGAGGAAAAAGGATGGGCGACGGTGGCGGCTCTTCAGCTTCGCAATCCCATGCATCGATCCCATGAATATCTCGCCAAGATAGCCATTGAAGTCTGTGACGGGGTATATATCCACCAGCTCTTAGGAAAGCTTAAAGAAGGGGATATCCCCGCTGACGTAAGAGTCAAGGCAATCGATATTCTGGTAGAAAAATATTTTGTAAAAAATACGACTATCATGGGTGGGTATCCCATGGAGATGCGCTATGCCGGCCCGAGAGAAGCATTGCTCCATGCGGTTTTCCGTCAAAATTACGGCTGCAGCCATTTGATTGTCGGCCGGGATCACGCCGGCGTCGGTGATTATTATGGGCCTTTCGATGCTCAGAAAATTTTCCTGGAAATTCCCGAAAACGCTCTCAAACTAAAACCCCTTCCCATTGATTGGACTTTTTACTGCAATAAGTGCGATGGAATGGCCTCGATGAGGACCTGTCCGCATGGTAAGGATGACCGGATTCTTTTGAGCGGAACCATCGTCCGGAAAACGCTTTCTGAGGGCGGTACGTTGTCATCTCAATTTTCCCGACCTGAGGTGTTGGACATTTTAAGAGAATATTACCAGGGTTTGGAACAGAAAGTGGAAATCAAACTCCACGGAGCAGCAACCGGAGACGTGGTAAAAAAATAAGAACGTAGAGGAAAGTTTTTTTGCTTTTAAGATAGTTCCTCAGAAAGGAGGTGGCGGCACCACAAGGGTTCAGTGAAAAAAGTTTTTCTGTAAACAATGAAGTATTAAATTTTTTTTGTGGAGGTAATTATGCCAAGCTATGTCATAACGGAAAAATGCGATGGCTGCAAGGGGCAGGACAAAACTGCATGCCAGTATATATGCCCCAATGATTTAATGGTATTAGACAAAGTTAAGATGAAAGCCTACAACCAGGAGCCTAACTATTGCTGGGAGTGTTACTGTTGTGTAAAGATATGTCCACAGCAGGCTATGGACGTAAGGGGTTATGCTGACTTTATGCCCCTTGGTGCTGCCTCAACCCCACTGAGAGGATCAGAGGACATCATGTGGACGATCACCTTCAGGGATGGAAGAATTAAGAGGTTTAAGTATCCAACAAGGACTACAGCAGAGGGTTCAATAAAACCACTGGAGGGATTTTCCGAGGCAAAAGTAGCAGATTTGGCTAATCAGTTTCTCCTCGGAGAGCCTGACATAATGGGAGTAAAAGAGCTTCCAACAAAGAAATAAAAAGGAAAGGAGAAATAACCATGAGAGAGTTTGTAACAGAAGTTGTGGAGACTGATGTATTGATACTCGGTGGAGGAATGGCCGGCTGTGGAGCCGCGGTGGAAGCCGCCTACTGGGCAAAGCCGCTGGGTTTAAAGGTAACACTCGTGGACAAGGCTGCCATTGACAGAAGTGGTCCTGTTGCGATGGGACTTTCTGCCATTAATACCTATATGGGAATGGACGGAAAGGTAACATCAAATCCTCGTATGCCGGAAAGGTTTGTTGAGTATGTGACAAATGATCAGTGTGGTCTGACAAGGCAGGACCTCGTCTATGATGTCGCAAGGCATGTGGACTCAACTGTCAAACACTTCGATAAATGGGGTCTTCCTCTATGGAAGGATGATGCGGGAAATTATCGAAAATCAGGTGAATGGCAGGTGATGATATCCGGCGAGAGTTACAAGGTTGTCGTGGCAGAAGCGGCAAAGAACGCTATGGCCACTCTTGGTGATAAAGGCCAGATAATTGAGAGGGTTATGATTACGCATCTACTCAAAGATGATAAAGAACCCGACAGAGTCTGTGGCGCAATTGGCTTTAGCGTCAGGGAAGAAAAGATCTATGTGTTTAAGGCTAAGGCAACTATCGCTCTGATGGGTGGCGCGGTCCATGTATTCAGGCCAAGGTCTCAGGGTGAAGGTTTTGGAAGGTCATGGATGCCGCCCTTTGTTAGCGGATCAATCTATGCTCTTGTACTCCAGGCAGGTGGCGAGCTTACACAGATGGATGTGACATTTGTTCCTCCGAGGTTCAAGGATTCCTATGGTCCTGTGGGCACATTCTTTCTGCTCTTTAAGACACCGGCAACAAATGGCTATGGTGGGGCATACGTTGGTGGATATCCATCAGAGTTAGCTAAGTGGGCGCCTTATGCAAATGCGAAGCCCTGTCCGACTGCTTTGAGAAACTATGAGATGATACTATGCGCGAAAGAGGGCAAAACACCGTTCATGATGCACACAAATAAGGTGGCGGAAAGATTAAAGAACGAGATAACCGATCCAAAGGCGCTGAAGAAGGCGTTAAGAGAGTATGAAAACGAAGCCTGGGAAGACTTCCTCGACATGACAATCTCAGGCGCCACAAACTGGGCTGCCCATAATGTTGACCCATTGGAAAAACCGATGGAGCTTCAGTTGTCAGATACAGTCTTCATAGGTTCACATGCCTGCTCTGTTGGTTCCTGGACCTGTGGCGCTGAAGATCTGATGCCGAAGGAATATGCTGACGCATTCCCTGAGCAGTATAACTTAATGACCACTGTCAAGGGTCTATTTACAGCAGGCTGCGGAGTAGGTGCATGCGCCCATAAGTTTTCAAGTGGCTCACACGTACAGGGAAGGATTGCAGCAAAGTCAGCATTGAAGTATGCCAATGACAAGAAGGGCTATACGCCAACGCTGTCCGATGCTACAATAGGTAAATTCAAGGAAACAATATTGAGACCACTTGCCCTCTATGAAGAAAAGTGCGCATATACAGTGAGTCCCGATGTGAATCCTGATTATATCTCCCCGCATAATTTTCTGTTCAGGCTGCAGAAGATAATGGGAGAATACGTTGGAGGATGGGAGACATTGTATGGAACAAATGACAAGCTGCTCGAGATAGCCCTCTGGAAGTTGGGTTTCTGCGCAGAGGATATAGAGAAGCTTGCCGCTAAAGACCTTCATGAGCTAATGAGGGCATGGGAGAGTGTCCACAGGTACTATGTTGGTGAGGCATGCGCAAGGACAAGGCTTGCCAGGAAAGAGTCAAGATGGCCTGGATACTACTATAAGTTCGATTACCTGAAATTAGATGAAGCTGAGAAGCATTTTATCAATGTGAAGTACGATATAGATAAGAAGGAATGGAGCGTACTTGAAAGGCCAATGATTCCTATTATTTAAGCCAGATGTATCTTTGGGGGCGACCTTACAGTCGCCCCCAAATTTTAATTAGAAAATGGCCTATAAATTATGAATGAAGAGTACGGTGAAAAACGCCTAATGCTCTCTCCGGAGGGCGGATTCAGATTTTCATGTCACAATGGGCTTTCCTGCTTTAACGTCTGCTGTGCTGATGTAAATATCTTTCTCACGCCTTATGATCTCTTGAGAATGAGAAAGGCTATGGGATTGTCTTCAGGAGAATTCTTAAAGGGATATACCATTCCACTCTTAGCAGATGAGGGGTTACCCTTAGTCGTGCTTAAGATGATTGAGGACGAAAACAAGAGCTGCCCTTTTGTTGCCTCTGATGGGTGTAAGATATACCAGGATAGGCCATGGTCATGCAGGATGTATCCCATATTCCCCCCTTCTTCAACAGAAGAAGGGTTTTTTATAAAAGAAGGGAACTCATGCCTTGGATTTAAAGAGGAAAAATGGTGGACAATTGAAGGGTGGAAAAAGGCTCAGGGGGTCGAGATCTATGATAAAATGAATGAATCTTATAAAGAGATCACCTTTCATGATTATTTTCTGAAGGGGAATAAACTTGATCCCGGAAGGTCGAAGATGCTTTATATGGCCTGTTACGACCTCGATGAGTTTAAGAGATTTATTTTTGAAACCAGGTTTTTTGATATCTATGATGTGGAAAAGGAAATCATTGAAAGGGTAAAAGAAGAGGAGAAAGAACTCTTAAGTTTTGGCTATAGATGGGTACGATTCAATCTCTTCGGGGAAGATACCTTGAGACTTAAAGATAAGACATTTGATAAGATCATGTAGACTAAGAGGATTAACACATGTTAATGGATATGGGTACTGTAGAACCTATTAATCGCACACTGAATTCCGAATTCAAATTCAGATGCCATAATGATATCAGTTGCTTTACTAAATGTTGTAGCCGTACAAATATACTTCTTACCCCCTATGATATCATAAGGATAAAAGATAGGTTGGGAATCTCTTCAGGAGATTTCCTCGAGAAATACACCTACACCTATATTGATGAAGAAATATCACATCCTTATGCAGTGCTTAAGATGATGGATGATAATAAAGGGAAATGTCCCTTTGTTGCACCTGAGGGCTGCAGTATTTATGAAGACCGGCCTTCTAACTGTCGCTATTATCCAGTCGGTCAAGGTCTCATGATAGTGGACTCAGATAAAGGGCCAGTAAAGGAAGAATTCTACTTCTTTATAAGAGATCCAAATTGTCTTGGTTATCAGGGAGACAGAGAGTGGACGATAGGGAGTTGGAGGATTGAACAGGGGGCTGACCTTTATGATGAGATGAATAGGGAGTGGAAGGAGATCCAGTTGAGGAGGAACCCATCTGAGCAGTCCAAACTCCCCTCAAATAAACAGGCCATGCTTTACCTGGCAAGTTATGATATAGATAAGTTCAGAAAATTCGTTTTTGAGAGTAAACTTCTCGATATCCTTGAGATTGATAAGGAGGAGATCGAAAAGATAAAGATTGATGAAATAGCGCTGATGAAGTTCGGATTCAAATACCTTAAATATATACTGATGCTTGAAGAAACGTTGAAAGTAAGGGATGAATATAAAAAAGGGGAGCACTCACATGAAGCGGAAGGTTCTGGGTCTGCTATTTAGTTGTGAGCCATTCAATGTTTTAGTCTCTATAGTGAACGACATAAGTAAATAGTTACCATTCGACAGGCTCAGGACGAACGGAATCGAAGTGCTCAGGGTGACTTGTCATGGTGAGCTTGTCGAACCATGAAAAGCTTAAGTTCAAAATATGCCAAGTTTTGTGCTCGTGAAAAAATGCGATGGCTGCAAGGGGCAAGATAAGACCGCCTGTCAATATATCTGTCCCAATGATCTCATGGCCATCAACCCGGCGACCCTAAAGGCTTACAACCGGGATCCCCAGATGTGTTGGGAATGTTACAACTGCGTTAAAATCTGTCCCCAACAGGCAATTGACGTACGAGGATATTCTGACTTTATTCCTCTGGGAGCAAGCGTTATCCCCTTGCGGGGATCGGATAATATTTTGTGGACCATCACCTTCCGCAACAGAATTACCAAACGGTTTAAGTTTCTCATTCGGACCACGCCGGAAGGCTACGCTGATCCTTTGGGAGGTTTCCCGGAAGGCCGGGAGGATCTGAGCGCAGGTGAACTTATGACCGAACCGGCGTCTTTGACACGCTCGGTTCCAAGGCCGAAACAATAGAGGCAGGGACAGGTTGCATGGTATCCCTCTCCGGTTAATTAACACCCCGTTTTTTATGTCATTAACTGAGATATGGCCGATTTTAAAACAATCGAAGTAACCACAGACCTTTTGATCGTCGGCGGCGGAATGTCCGCCTGTGGCGCCGCGGTGGAAGCAGCTTACTGGGCCAAGAAGAACGGCCTCAACGTCGTTATGGTTGATAAGGCCGCCACCGACCGAAGCGGTGCGGTGGCAATGGGGCTTTCGGCTTTGAATCTATACCTCGGCCTGGCGGATGAGTATAACAGCCCTGATGATTACGTGGCTTACGTCCGCAATGACATGATGGGCATTACCCGGGATGACTTGGTATTCAACATTGCCCGGCATGTGGATTCTTCCGTTCATCTTTTTGAGCGCTGGGGGCTTCCCATCTGGAAGGATGAAGACGGCAAATACGTCCATGAAGGCCGATGGCAGATTATGATTAATGGAGAGTCGTACAAAGTTATCGTTGCTGAAGCGGCAAAAAATGCCTTAAAAAGCCTCGGCCCCCTCGAAGAGCATCTTTTCGAAAGAGTTTTTATTGTTGAGCCCCTTCTGGATGGCGACCGGATTGCCGGTGCCGTCGGTTTCAGCGTCCGCGACGAAAACTTTTATGTATTCAGGGCGAAAGCCGTATTAGTCGCCATGGGCGGGGCGGTGCATGTGTTCCGACCACGATCTACCGGCGAAGGGTTTGGCCGCACCTGGTACCCCCCGTGGAACACCGGATCCAGCGCGTACTTTACCCTCAAAGCCGGCGCTGAGATGACCAGTCAGGAAGCGCGGTTCATACCGGTGCGTTTCAAAGATGGCTATGGTCCGGTGGGAGCCTGGTTTCTGCTGTATAAAGCAACCGCAACCAATGCGTTTGGAGAAGACTCTTTGGTGACTCGTATCGATGAGCTTGAAAAGTATGCTCCCTATGGAACTACCAAGCCCATCCCTACCTGTCTAAGAAACCACTTGTGGATGATCGACCTCTTCGGCGGTAAAGGTCCTCTTTATATGCAAACCGCCGAGGCAATCAAAAACATCGCTGACGCCTCGCCGGATGAAAAGGAAACCAAAAAGAAACTTAAAGAACTGGAATTCGAAGCCTGGGAAGACTTCCTCGATATGACCATTACCCAGTCCCTGCTTTGGGCTGCCACGAACGTGGAACCGGAAAAGCAACCTTCGGAAATTGCTCCCTGCGAACCTTATTTTATCGGTTCCCATTCCGGCGGTTCCGGTGCCTGGGTAAGCGGGCCTGAAGATGTTGCACCTCCTGCCTATAATTGGGGATACTGCAATATGGCTACGGTAAACGGCCTTTTCTGCGCCGGTGACGCTTCCGGGGCTTCAAGCCACAAATATTCTTCCGGTTCTCACGCTGAAGGGAGAATTGCCGCCAAATCCGCTATTCGATTTATTGTTGAAAACAACACCCAGCCCAACGTGGATAAAGCTCACGTTGAGGAACTTAAAAAGAAAATCCTCCGGCCTCTTGACATCTTCAAGAAAAACCAGGAAGAATCGAGCGATCCCAACATTCATCCCAACTATATTAAGCCTAAGGACTTTATGTTTCGGCTTCAGAAGATCATGGACGAATATGCCGGTGGTGTAACCATGCACTTCACTACCAACAAACCTCTCCTGGAAAAAGGCTTGGAGCTTCTGGTCTACTTGAGAGAGGACTCCGAAAAACTTGCCGCTGATGACCTCCATGAACTGATGCGGTGCTGGGAAAATGTTCACCGAATGTGGCAAGCGGAAGCTCATATGCGCACGGTCTTGTTTCGCGAAGAAACCAGATGGCCGGGTTACTATTATCGGGCTGATTACCCGGATATCGACCAGAAGAACTGGCATGTGTTCGCCAATTGCAGATGGATTCCAAAGACCGGGGAATGGGTGATGCTAAAACGGGAGGTTTTGCCGCTGAAAAAATGAGTTTCCCTTTTTTCTGTGAATTTTTTTTGTATTATTTTTTTTGTTGATTATTCTTTCAGCAATTTTTTTTTACCATTGTGCTCTCCTCACTATACGTTTTTCCGCGGCGGGTCGTGGTGGTTTGAGAAGAGATGATTGTCGTGCAGCGTTGTTCACGCGGCTTACTAAATTTCGGATTATGTATTTAAAGGAAATAGGGAGGTAAAATGTATGAGCGATAACAAAAGCATATTGGTTGTAGGAGGTGGGATGAGCGGTATAACCGCAGCCGTAGAAGCAGCCGAAATAGGCTGCGATGTTTACCTGGTGGAAAAAAATCCCACCTTAGGAGGAAGAGTAGCCCAGAACAATCAGTATTTTCCCAAACTCTGCCCCCCGAGCTGTGGTTTGGAAATTAATTTTCGTCGGATTAAGGATAATCCCCGAATTCACTATTTTACGTTGGCGGAAGTGGAAAGCATAGCCGGGCAGGAAGGAGCGTATGAGGTTAAGATAAAGGTTAATCCTCGTTATGTGAATGAAAATTGCACCGCGTGCGGCGACTGTGCAAAAGCTTGCTCCACAGAAATCCCCAACGAAATTAATTATGGCATGGACACCATAAAGGGGGCATATCTTCCTTTTAGTTTTGCTTTTCCTTCGCGCTACGTCATCTCTCCTCAGATTATCGGCACCCCTGACGCTCAAAAATGCAAGGACGCCTGCAAATATAACGCCGTTGATTTAGACATGAAACCTGAGATCGTGGACCTCAAGGTGGGAGCAATCGTGTGGGCTACCGGGTGGCAGCCTTTTGACGCAGGGAAGGTGGAATATTACGGATTTGGAAAACATAAAAATGTTATTAACAATGTGATGATGGAGCGTATTGCCTCAGTGAACGGTCCCACGAAAGGGAAAATCGTACGTCCATCCGACGGGAAAGAAATTGCCAGCATTGCCTTTGTGCAGTGCGCCGGATCACGGGATGAAAACTTTCTTCCTTTCTGTTCCTCCGTGTGCTGCCTTGCCTCGTTAAAACATTCCCGTTACGTCCGTGAGCAGTATCCGGACGCTCACATTTATATTTTTTATATCGACATTCGTGCGTTGGGAAAATTCGAAGACTTCTATACTGAGGTGGCCAAAGATCAAAAGGTTTCTTTTATCAAGGGAAAAGTCGCGGAGATCACCGAAGATCCGGCCACCGGAGCGCTCACGGTGACCGCGGAAGATCAGCTTTCAGGTAAGCTCTCGAAAGAGACCGTAGACATGGTTGTTCTGGCCACGGGCATGGTGCCTGCAACTGCTCAGACAAAAATACCTGCTGATGTTTCCTACGAAGAAAACGGCTTCGTTTTGTGGGATCAAAAGAAGCGGGGTATTTACGGCGCCGGTTGTGTGCGAAAACCGATGGATGTGGCAGCCGCTGTTCAGGATGCCACGGCAGCAACACTCAAAGCAATTCAATCTACGGTGAGGAGGTAACGCGATGGATAAAAAGATCGGTGTGTATATTTGTAAGGGCTGCGAGATTGGAGAATCTCTGAAGATAGAGGCACTGGAAAAAATCGCCGTTTCTCAGTATAAAGCTTCGGTTTGCAAAAGTCATGAGACCCTCTGCGGTAAAGAAGGACTGGCTCTTATCAAACAGGATATCAGCGAAGGCGTAAATGCGGTAGTTATCGCCGCTTGCTCCCAGCGAGTAAAAACCGAGGTTTTTCAATTCGGACCCGACGTGCTTTTAAACCGCGTAAACTTGCGGGAGCAGGTGGCGTGGTGTCATAAACCCAATGATGAAGACACTCAGATGCTGGCAGAAGACACTATGCGTATGGGTATAGTGCGTATACAAAAAATGGATTATGTTGTTCCGTACCAGTTGGAAGGCATGGTGAAGAACATTCTGGTGGTGGGGGGCGGGCTCACGGGCATGACCGCGGCATTGGAAACTTCCCGAACCGGCTACGACGTAATCCTCGTGGAAAGGGAAAATACGCTGGGTGGATGGGTTAAAAAGCAAACCAAACTTTGCCCTACCCAATCCCCCTACGAAGCAATCGAGGATTCGGGCATGATCGAAGCCCTGATGCGCGAAATTGACCAGGCGTCCAATGTCAAGGTTTACACCTCAGCTACGATAGAAAAGATCAGCGGCGCGCCGGGATTGTTTGACGTGACCATAAAACAAAACGGAAACTCCGTTTCCGAGCGGGCCGGAGCCGTTATCAATGCCGCGGGCGCGGTCCCTTATGATGCCGGCAAGCTTGGGCATCTGGGCTACGGGACCTCGAAAAATATTGTCACCCGGGAACAGCTGGAAGAGCTTGCCGCTGGCGGAAAAATAAACAAGCCTTCGGACGGAAAAACAGCAGAAAGCGTGGTTTTCATTCTTTGCGCCGGATCGCGGGATAAAAATCATCTCCCCTATTGCTCTTCTATCTGCTGTATGGAATCGCTTAAACAAGCCAAGTACATCCGTACGCAGAACCCGGAGGCCAAGGTGTATATTATTTATAAAGACATGCGTACCCCCGGGCTTTATGAAAATTTTTACAAAGCCGTCCAGCAGGATGACGGTATATTTTTTACCAAGGGCGAGGTCACCGCGGTAAACGGAAACGATGCCGCGGTAACGGTAGAGGTAAAGAACACGCTCCTCGGTGAAAATATAAAGATCGAAGCAGACTTGGTGGTGCTGGCAACCGGAATGGTGCCGGCCACGGCTCTCGGAGAGGCAATCAAGATTGTGGTTGAGGACGAAAAGGATAAAAAGGAAAATCAACCGCCGGCACCGACCGATATCATCATCAGATCAAACATCCTCAATTTGGATTACCGTCAGGGGCCGGAATTGCCGCCGCTTAAGTATGGGTTTCCCGATTCCCACTTTGTCTGTTTTCCTTACGAGACCCGGCGAACCGGTATTTACGCGGCCGGCGCGGTGCGTTCTCCCATAGACCTGGCATCAACCATGGAAGACGCGGCCGGCGCCGCTCTGAAAGCGATTCAATGCGTGGAGATGGCCTCCCGTGGAGAAGCGGTGCATCCGCGCGCCGGGGACCGATCCTATCCCGATTTTTTCATGCAGCGCTGTACCCAGTGTAAGCGGTGTACTGAGGAATGCCCTTTCGGCACCATCAATGAAGACGAGAAATGCAATCCTCTTCCTAATTTATCGCGTTGCCGGCGGTGCGGTATCTGTATGGGGTCATGTCCGGAACGAATCATTTCTTTTAAGGATTATTCGGTGGATATGATCGGATCCATGATAAAAAATATCGAAGTTCCGGAAGATTATGAAGAAAAGCCCAGAATTCTCATCCTGGCCTGCGAAAACGACGCCTACCCCGCTATCGATATGGCGGGAATGAATCGCCTCACCTACACTCCTTACGCGCGGATCATCCCCTTACGCTGTGTGGGTTCAACGAACATGGTCTGGATTGCTGATGCCCTTTCCAAGGGCATTGACGGCGTGCTCCTTTTAGCCTGCAAGCATGGCGATGATTATCAATGTCATATGGTAAAAGGAAGTGAACTGGCCAGCTATCGGATGGGAAAGATAAAGGAAACTCTTGACCGGCTGAAGCTGGAATCTGACCGAATCCGTTTCGAGCTGGTTGCTCACTCTGATTTCAATAAGATTCCTAACATCATTGATAGTTTCATGGAAACCATTGATAAAGTTGGCCCCAATCCGTATAAAGGAATGTAGGAGGAAAGAATCATGGCTGATTCGACTATCGTAAAACCTGATCTTAATTTTATTAAAGACGTTAAATCCCTGGGAGGTGACTCGCTAAAAAAATGTTTTCAGTGCGCCACCTGTTCTGTCGTCTGCAAGTTAACCCCTGAGGAAAAACCCTTTCCTCGAAAGGAGATGATTTGGGCGCAATGGGGTTTAAAAGACAAGCTGATGCAAGACCCGGATATATGGCTCTGTTACAACTGCAATGACTGCTCGGTGCATTGTCCGAGAGGCGCAAAACCGGGAGAGGTCCTGGCTGCAGTTCGTAACTATAGCTTTATCAATTTTGCTTTTCCTCGCTTAATGGGTAAGGTTTTAAGCCAAGCTCGGTATCTTCCTCTTCTTTTTGGATTTCCGCTTATCCTTCTCTGGCTGATGCTGCAAGGTAAAACGACACCCTCTGACCAGATCCTTTTTCGCAACCTTATCCCGTATGAACTTATTGATGTTGCCGCAGGAATTTTCACTCTCCTGGTATTCGTCGGTCTTTTTGCGGGAATAAACAGGTTCTGGTCCCTTCTTACCCAGGGAATAAATGGGGCTCCGTCACTGCTCAGTGCCTTCAAGTCTTATCTGATGCCTGTAGTGAGCAAAATTCTGCGGCACGAAAAATTCAATGACTGTGAAGCAAACAAAATAAGGTATTATGCTCATCTTTCCATCTTCTATGGCTTTGTGTTATGCCTTATCGCCACCTCGATCAGTGCGGGTGGTATATGGGCAGAGAAACTGTTTTTCAAAGGCAATGAATTCTTTTTGCCTCCGTGGTCACTTTTTAGTGTGGTCAAGCTCACGGGGAATTTAGGGGGAACAGCAATTGTGGCAGGATGTCTGCTGGCGCTTTACAACCGTTCTGTCAACAAAGATACGGCCGGAGCCAGTACCTATCTTGATTCGGTTTTTACCTGGACTATTTTGTTCGTGGCAATCACCGGATTCCTCACCCAGTTTGCCCGCATGGCTGAGGCCGCTTTTTGGGCGTACCTTTTTTATGGCATCCACCTGGTCTTTGTGTTTTATCTCCTCGCCTATCTTCCCTACTCAAAGTTTGCCCACATGATTTATCGAACAGTAGCGATGATCTTCGCTGAATATGCCAATCGAAAAAAATAAGCACGTTGATTGTATCCAGAGGAGGGGGTTTCCCCTCCTCTGTTCTTCCTGCAAACCATTTTTCCTCAAAAAAATTCTTGCACTGCTCTAATTTTTTTAGCGGAAAACATTTATCCTAAAATAAACATGTAACGCCCTGATTGAAGATTTTTTTGCAGAAGGGATTACATTTTTTCGAAGTCTACTGGTAACCAAACAAAAATTACCCGATAAAAAAGAAGTACCAAAGGCAATCAAGAGACAAAGGGAATGTGGTTCTTATTTTTTGGAATAAAGATTTTAATTTCAATTGGTTATAAAAATTATTAAAGTTTTTTTTAAAAAACCTTGTCAGGGAAATACTTTGACTTTTCTAAATCATTATGATAAAAAATTTAGGTTTAAAAAATCTTAGTTTCTTTAGTGAAATGCAGGATTCTCCCAGCATAAAAACTCTTACATCTTCTTTATCCCATTCCAGAAGGGGCTTACTAAAAGAACTCTCTATCGGGGTGTGGGTAAGAATTTTAAGGGTTTATACCGTTATTTCCACCGAAATCAGAAAAAAAGTCGGTAAGAAAGGGGTTACCCTGCCCCAGCTTTACGTACTAACGACCATAGGACTCCAAGGGGATATGCCACTGGGAAAGCTGGGTAAAGAATTGCTGGTTACTAAAGGAAACATCACCACGATTGTGGATCATTTGGAAAGGGATGAGTTTGTTATCAGGGATCAGGATAAAAAGGACCGCCGAAAAATGTGGGTAAGACTCACCCCCAAGGGCGAACAGCTCTTTGGAGAGATTCTTTCTGCCTATGAAGAAGAGTTTGTCCCTTTGATGCGTTGCCTCTCCCAGGAAGAGCTAAAACAGCTTTCCCTGCTCTTAAAAAAGATGGCTGAAGGGCTTTCCCATGAAAAAGCGGCCGACATAAAAACAATGGACACTTTTATCAGTTAACCACCTTTTCCTTAAATTATTATATTACTCATCAACTCAGGAGGATACGTTGCAACATCAGGATTGGATACATGATCTTTCATTAGGAGAGTTTTTTGATCGCCAAGCAGATAAACTGCCTGCGCAGAAAGCCCTGATTACTCCTGATCAAGGGGATTTTACCTTTGGAGCGCTTAAGGATATTTCCGACCAATTGGCTCAAGGAATGATGAGCGTGGGCGTTACAAGAGGAGATAAGATAGGGGTCTGGGCACACAACATCCCTGAATGGGTTTTCCTTTTTTTAGGCATCAGTAAACTCGGGGCAGTCATGGTTCCAATAAACCCTAATGCCCGATCATGCGATCTCGCATATTACCTAAAAACAGCAGAGGTTAAGGTTTTATTCCTAGTCAAGAAAATAAACGGAACTGACAATGAAGAAATTCTTAAAAAAGCTATCCCGGACTTGCAAGTCTTTTCCTCAGGTGAGGTCGCTTCCGCTGAGCTTCCTTTGTTTAAAAAAGTCATTGTTATCGGAGACAGCACCACCTCAGGGTTCCTCAATTATGAGGATTTATTAAAGGAAGCAAGCAAAGTACACAAGTCGGATCTGCCGTTTCTTAAAGAAAAAATTTCTCCTTTTGATCCTGTCTTGATTAAATTTACCTGTGGACTGACTGGTTATTCCCGAGGCGCTACGCTTACCCATTTTGGGCTGATCAACAATAGTCTGCCGATTGCCAAAAACCAGAATTTTTGCCCTTCGGACATCCTCTGCCTGCCGATCCCCTTTCATTATATCTTTGGTTTCTGGGTGGGCCTGATGGCGTGTTTTTCAACCCACACCCCAATCGTCACCGTGCCTAAATACACGGCTCTTGAGGTCCTGAAGCTTTTAGAGGAAAAAAGCTGTACTGCTTTATACGGAGTCCCGACCATGTTTGCGGATCTTCTCAACCATGCGGAGTTTTCCAAGTTCAACCTTAAAAGCTTACGAACCGGTATGATGTCCGGTGATTTTTGCCCTCCGGATCTGATGCAACAAGCCATCGAAACCATGTCTATTCCTGAACTCACCATCGCTTATGGGATCACTGAAATTGGACTGTTAACCCAAACCTCGTGCAAGGAAAAAAGAAGAGAAAAAATTCTCTATACCGTTGGAAAACCTTTAGAAGGGATGGAGTTAAAAATAATCAATCCTCAAACCGGAGAAGATTTGCCGACCGGACACAATGGAGAGATTTGTGTTCGCACATCGGTGATGATGACGGGATACTATAACATGCCTCAAGAAACCGCGGAGCTCATGGACAAGGATGGTTGGTTCCATACCGGCGATCTGGGGATGAAAGACGAAGATGGTTTTTACCGCATAACCGGCCGGAGGCGGAACATGCTCATCCGGGGAGGAGAAAATATCTATCCCCTGGAAGTAGAAAAATACCTTCTTTCCTTCCCCGGAGTACTTGATGCGCGGGTGGTAGGAGTTCCCAGCCGGCGTTTGGGAGAAGAAGCTTTTGCCTTTGTCAAAACCAATAACGGCGTAGTCTCCAACGCGCAATCCATCCGGGAATATTTCCGCGATGAAATTTCCCGCCATAACATTCCCCGATGGATAACATTAGTGGAACAATTTCCGGGTGAAAAAGAGGGAACAACCCTTGACCGAAATGAATTAAGGCAGGAAGCAATCAAAGAAATTAAGTCAGCTGAAGAACACCCCTTAACGATCATTTACGATTAAACAAACCTCTTGGTAAGGTCATCAATCACTTCTTGAAGCCCATCTCCGTCCGGAGCCATGATCTGCTTAAGGGCTTTATCCACCTGCTGATAAAGCCCTTGGTTCTTGAGATCTGCGAGGGTGCGGTAAATACTTGATCTTCGACCCAGTCGGAAATTGCATTTTTCTTCAAAAGACAAAGCGAGGAAACGGTCCATCACTGCCAGCATCTTTTCCTTATCCTCCGGAAGCTTGCCTTCCACCTCCTCAAGCAGGTTAAGAATGTGGTCGCTCACAAAAAAGCTGTCAATTCCCTCAAGGTGTTCGACCATCAGCCGTATCTCCCGCACAATCTCTTCATCGTTTACGGGTTCAAATTCTCCGGAAGCCTTTTTTTCGTCCAGGCCTGCCCCAGCAACAACCCTCAGTGTCCTCAGGCGGATAAAATCAGGATTAATCTCATTGAGCACTCGCGCGGTTTCGAGCGCGTGCTCCTGCGAAAGTTTTTTCCCGCCTAATCCGGGAATGACATATTCAGAAAGGGAAATACCCGCCTCCTTCACTTTTTGGCCGGCGTCGATATGCTCCGCAGCAGTAACCCCTTTGCGGATAAACTCAAGCACGTTATCGCTCCCGCTCTCAAGTCCGATATGAATCCGGGAAAGCCCTGCGGTCCGCAGCGCCTGTAATTCCTCGACAGTTTTTTTCGTGGCAATCGTTTTAGCGCGGGCATACGAGGTAACCCTGGTTATCTCCGGAAAAGTATTTTTAAGCAGGGTTAAGATATCAACGAGGTCACTCGTCTTAACCATCAGATTATTTCCATCTTGCAGGAAGACCGAACCTTCTCCATAGTAAAGCCACATCGCCACATTGAGAAAACTGCTCGAATATTCCTCAGGGTTATGGTAGAGGTAATGCACTACCTCCTCAGTCACTTCTCCCTTTAAACCCAGTTTCCAGGATATGGCTTTGATCTCATCATAAATCTTTTTTATGGTTTCCATATCCTGTTTAATTTCTGCTAATGAGCGGAGGCTAAAGGTCGTCCCTTTATAGGTCCGGCAAAAAAGGCACTTGTTCCAGGGGCAATTCCGGGTTACCCGCACCAGGAGGCTCTTGGCTTCACTGGGCGGCCGGATTGGTCCTTGCTCAAAACAAAGTTCTCGATTGCTATAGCCAACGGAAGACATTGGTTCTCAAAAATTCAAAGTTGTCGTTTACTTTTTTCTTTCCGGAAACTATTCCCATATGCCCCGTCAAAAGAAGCTCAATATCCAGCTCAGCAACTTTTTCAATTGATTTTTTCAACTGCTCCCCGTTTCCTCCGGGAAGATCGGAGCGTCCGGTGTTGCGGTCAAAAACAAGATCGCCACAAATAAGAGCTTTGCTCGCGGGCACATAAAAACAAACACTCTCGGGTGAATGCCCTGGAGTTGAGATTACGTCTACTTTTATATTACCTAACTCTATGGGTGAGTCAAGGAGTTCATCTTCTTTAAACTCAACCGGTTCAAGGCCAAAAAACAACGAGGTCTGACGGATGCTGATGTTGTAGTTTTCTTTTTGGCCCTGGGTAATTTTAATCTTGGCGTTCGCTTTTTTTTTAAACTCCTCATTTGCCCAGGTATGGTCAATATGGAGATGGGTATTGGCAATAATATCTATCTGCTGGGGGTTAATCCCGTCCTTTTCCATGGCCTTAATCAACAAAGGCAGGTTATTACCCAAACCCACATCAACGATCAAAGCAAGTTTATCTTTAACCACATAGGTATTGCAGTCAAGCATTCCATGCTCATGATAGAAATAGAGGTAGTCATTAAGTTTCATGTATTCCTCACACTATAAGATTCAAGACAAATATTTCACATGCTACCCTTATATTCTATATTCCCTTTCATTTGTCAAGTCTCAGCCCACTAAATTGACAAAATTTTCGGGTTTTGATAAAAAATTATTACTGCTAAACGTGTTAAGATAAAAAAATGTTAGAGCATCGGCGAGAACAAATAATGACTAAGCATCTTAAGGTTTCTCTGATAATCGCAACGTACAATCGAAAAGACTTTTTAAGAAAATCCTTGCTATCGTATAATTATGCAATTAATGAGGGCTTAAATTTATAAATGAAGATTGCCATTAACAACAACCGGTTGCATTTTTTTACAACACTAATTTTTATAGCACTTCTGTCAAGCGTTATCCTTTTTTCAAACCGGGGAAAAACGCCATTTCATGGAGATGAATCAGGGTGGATTTCGTCAGGATATTACTACACCGAACTTTTGCTTCGCCGGGATTTTGACTGGCAAAAATGGGTGTGCGCACCATGTGGCCCGTGGGGAAGTCGTCTTAATCCGCATTTAGGTCAATGGCTCATAGGAATCCCCCTGGTAACGCTTTCTCCAAAAGGAGAATCCACATTTTTTAATTTATATAATTTTAAACAATCTTTCCCCGACAATAAAAAAGAGAAA
>DATEXU010000047.1:0-14444 GCA_035256645.1 Thermodesulfobacteriota bacterium
AGGGCATATCACATTGCTGACGCCTATCGTGCGAAGGGTGTGAAGGTGGTAATGGGAGGAATACACCCCACCGTATTGCCGGACGAAGCTTTGGAGCATGCAGACGCTGTGGTCGTGGGAGAAGCGGAGGGTATCTGGCCACGACTTGTATCGGATGCCGCCTCGGGACAGATGCAAAGAAGATATCGGGCAGGTAAAATGACCGATCTCAATGGTCTACCGAAACCACGGCGAGATCTCTTCCCTGCAACCAAAAATAGTTGTTATATTACAATCCCGGTCGGTGTCGAGACATCCCGCGGATGTCCGTACGATTGCGAATTCTGTTGCATTGTCCAGACATTGGGGTTTCAATATCGAGTCAGGCCGGTTCAGGAGGTAATTGCCGAGATAGAGTCTATTGATTCCCCTCATCTCTTCTTCGTCGATGATGCCCTTGGACTGAACCGGAATGCAGCTAAAAAACTCTTTACGGAAATGATACCTCTAAGGCGGCAGTGGCTGGCGCAAGGCACAGTGTCATTAGCTGAGGATTTGGAGCTGATAGGCTTAATGAAACGTGCGGGCTGCCTGGGGCTTTTGATTGGATTCGAATCGGTGCAAAAAGAAACACAGAATGAAGTGCATAAAATAAAAAACCTGAGAATCGATTTTTATGAGGCTATGCATCGATTCCATGGCGAAGGTTTCGGCATACTGGGCTGCTTTGTTTTTGGTTTTGATTACGAAAACAAGGATGTGTTTGAACAGACCCTTGAGTTTATAATGAAGAGCCATATGGATTGTGCGCAGCTAAGGATTCTCACGCCTTATCCGGGAACACGTTTATACAAGCGTCTCTTAAGCGAAGGCAGGTTGTTCGTGAGTGACTGGTGGCTCCGTGGATATCCTCCGGATACACTCCTTTTTCAACCCACGAGCATGACTGCTGACGAGCTTATTAGCGGTTTCGCCCGCTTGAACAGACAAGCCTATTCTTTCGGCGCAATGACAAAACGATTCTTTGGCATGAGCCCATGGAAACGAACTCTGTTCGGTTGCCAGGTGTACGCCGGGCTCAATCTATCTACCCGTAAACGTTATTTCAAAGGCCTGAAGAATCCACAACCATTTGCAGGGGCTTCCAACCCAATAAGAAAGCAATAGATATCACTTATAAAAGAGCTTGCAAATGGAAACCACATATATCCACTCAAAAAAACACCTCTACTCCTTACACTTTCCTTGGAGGGTTTTCTCATAATAGCGTTTTCTGCCTACCCGGTTAAACGCAAGTATTGCGAGAACCCCAAGGAGCAACCCTCCAATAACATCGACCGCGTAATGAAACATGCAGTAGACGGTGGCAATAGACAGTAAGAGAAAAGTCAACCAGTAAAACGCTTTCATCCTTTCAAAATGTTTACACCCCCACCACGCTGTAAGCAACATTGCTGCAACGTGGGAACTTGGAAAAGCTGCGCCAGGATTTTCCCCATTGGCGTAAATAAAATCCGCTATTGCCCAAAACAGGCCGTCGTGATGAAAATATTCATTTCGCAAAGCGATCGGTCCCTCAACCGGCAGGAATATGTAAATAAAATAACACAAGTAGAACAGGGAGGAAAGCTGGAACACGAAGCTCTCGAACAGTTTTACCTTCTTGCGGTAGAGCAAAATGCCGGTCAGGGGAATTATCAGAAAATAATTAAGGTAAGAAAAATGAAAAAACTCGTCGAGGAAGGCATTTCCGTGTTTCCCGCTGAGGAATAAGCCGGGAAATTGGCCGAAGATCCGGACGTCCAGATTCATAAAAAAGCCATCAAGGAACTGGGGTATGACAACCCTGTTGATCAATCCGGTCTGAAAGTAAACTGGGATATAAAGGATCAATGGATACCACAGGCTCACAGTGAAACCCGTCAAACTCCTTCCCCTCATAAAGCTTAATAAAAGGACTAAAAAGATAACAGAGAGGTTAAAAACGAGATGGTAAGGGTATGATGGGATCTTTACTTTGAAAATAATAATGAATAGAGCAAGAATGAAGTTATAGAGTATAGTTATTTTGTCGGTTTCATTTAATTGGAATTTTATTAATCGTGAGAAATGTTTTTTTAAGGATGGGTGGATTGCAACAATTCTCAAAGGCACTCTTCCTTATAAAATTCCAAGCGTTAATCCAACCTTTTCGAGCTTGGACAACGCAAAGTCGATATGGTCAAAGGTATGACTCGCCATTAAGCTTATTCTTAGGAGGCAATCTCCCTCGGGCACTGCAGGGGGCATGACCGGATTCACAAAAACACCCTCATCCTGCAGCTTAATGACGGCACTAAAGGTGCTCACCAAATCACCAGTCCTTACCGGAATAATCGGTGTTTCAGACTTTCCGGTGTTGAATCCGAGTTGCTCAAGCCCCTGTTTCATCCTTGCGGTGTTTGCCCATAGACGCCCAATCCGATCAGGCTCTTGCTTCATAATCCGCAGGGCTGCCCTCACTGCGGCAACATTAGCAGGGGTCATACTGGCGCTAAAAATCAGAGACCTCGAGAAATGTTTGAGATATTCAATTGTATCTCTATCGGCAGCCACGAATCCTCCCAGGGAAGCGAGGGATTTGCTGAAAGTTCCCATGATAATATGAACCTCATCAGTAAGGCCGAAGTGGTCTGAAGTACCCGCGCCATTTTTACCCAGAACACCGATCCCGTGCGCATCATCAACCATCAGCGCCGCCCCGAATTTCGTGGACAAGGCCGCGATTTCTGGAAGTTTCGCTATATCACCTTCCATGCTGAAAATACCATCGACAACGATAAGGGTTCCTTTTCCGGAGGGTAGATTTTCCAGGCACCTTGCGAGGTCAACAATATCATTGTGTTTAAAATTGACTTTTTTGCCAAAGCTCAGTCTTGCTCCGTCGATAATACTGGCATGGTCAAGGCTATCGGCGACAACATATTCTCCTCTGCCGACGATTGACGATATGATCCCGAGATTCGTCTGAAAACCGGTTGAAAAAACAAGAGCCCTTTCTTTTCCGACCAACTCCGCCAGCTCTTCTTCAAGTTTCCTGTGAATGTCAAGGTTGCCATTCAAGAACCTGGAACCAGCGCATCCAGTACCGTACCGTTCAACTGCTTCAATAGATGCTTTTTTTACCTCGGGGTGCATGGTAAGCCCGAGATAATTGTTCGAACCAAACATAACCACCTCTTTCCCGTTCACTGTAACAAGAGGAGCTTGGGGAGAAGAAATTTCCCTGAAAAACGGGTAAATACCCCTATCCTTGAACTGTTTGGGGACTTCGTAAGAGGCAACCTTTTCCATTAAGGCGATTTTTTCAGGCATGTTGCGCCCTTTTTTCATGTTCTTACTACCACGTGCAGAAATTCAACAAAATTTAAAAAAAATTTCTACCGAGTAAGGTTATTATCAAATTGGTATTACACTATTTTACATCTGGCCTGCTGGAAATTTGTTTCCGAACTCATTCTGCCTGATTGAATAACCTGCCTCAAAAGCCTTGATGTTAACCTCAAGAAATTTTTGAGGAACAGTTTCCTTAATTGTATCCAGCCATAATTCTTTCTCAATGCTGATTGACTTAGCCAGTATACCGAGCAAAACCAGATTCACAGCCTTTATGCTTCCGCTTTCCCTGGCTATTTGCAGCGCATTGGCTGAAACCACATTGCTATAAGTCTTTTTTATTCTATTAATAATCCTGTCCGGATACTTAGCTTTTCCTATTATCACCGGCATTGGATTGATTTTTTGTTCATTTATAATAATTTTACCGCCATTTTTGAGGTACTCAAGCCATCTCAAAGCTTCCAGTTGTTCAAATGCCAGTATCACATCGGCCTCACCTTTTTCAACCAATGGCGAACAAACTTTTTGCCCCATTTTCACATAGGCAACAACACTTCCCCCTCTCTGGGACATACCGTGTACCTCTGAAACCTTAACGTCATAGTTCTTTCTTAAAGCTACATTGCCTATAACCCTGCTGGCCAGTAAAATCCCTTGTCCACCAACCCCTACAATCAATATATTAAACTTATTCATTAGTTCCATCAGCTTTCTCTATGGCGTCAGCATAGCAGACTTTTGTGCACAGCCCGCACCCTACGCATATTGCTTCGTTTATTTCCAGGTATCCACCCATATCGGTAATTGCCGGGCAACCGAGAGACAGGCAAAGTTTATTTTTTTTGCATTTGTCAAGATTAATCCTCATTGGGCCAGCAAAAGAATCATGCTTGAGCATTGCGCAGGGTCTCCGGGCAATAATAACCGAAGGCGCATCAGCGAAAGTTTCTTCTTTTACAACCTTTTCAAGTTCCTTTAAATCAAAGGGATCAACAATCCTTACCCTGTCAATGCCAACGGCATTCGCCAGTTTGACAAGGTCAACCTGCCTTGTCGGCTCATTTTTTATTGTATATCCTGTTGCCGGGTTATGCTGGTGCCCGGTCATCGCGGTAATGGAGTTATCGAGTATAATGATGGTTGCATTTCCTTTATTATATGCTATGTCAATCAACCCGGTTATTCCAGAATGTATGAAGGTAGAATCGCCGACTATCCCCACGGTTTTTTTCCCAAATTTCCTTCCCCTGGCTTTTCCCATGCCATGGACAACACTTACGCTCGCGCCCATGCATATGCACGTATCAATGGATTCATTGGGAGGCAGCGCACCAAGCGTGTAACAACCTATA
The DNA here is from genome assembly GCA_035256645.1 of Thermodesulfobacteriota bacterium. Classification (GTDB taxonomy): domain Bacteria; phylum Desulfobacterota; class WTBG01; order JAGOGO01; family JAGOGO01. The sequence goes on from DATEXU010000047.1 coordinate 4,710, forward strand.
TCCCCACTCACAGTCAGTTTCAACTTCTTCAATATATAGAAAACTCCTCTGTGCGGGCAGCCAGGGCACATAACGGGTGGTCTGACCGGGACTTCCACATTGATTGATTTATTTGTTCCGGTTTTAATATTAAAAACCTTCTCCATGATTATTGAAGCACTTAACTCTCCAAGCACAGGAAATAATTCCTTTCCAATCGCATGAACTCCGAAACTCCTTATATAATCCTCCAGAAAAGGCTCTAATTCTTCGACAATATATAATTTCCCTACTTTTTTGGCAAAATCCCTGATAAGTTTCTCCGGCAAAGGATAGACCATACCCAACTTTAAATATGAAACGTCACCGAATGCTTCTCTTGCATACTGGTATGCTATGCCGCTTGTTACAACGCCAATGTCCTTACTACCCCATTCAACTTTATTTATTTTAATGCTGTTTGAATATTCTCTCAGTTGAACCATTCTTTTCTCGACTTCAACATGCCGCTTCCTTGCCATTGCAGGCAACATAACGTATTTATTTAAGTCCTTCTTATATTTCTTTAATTTATAATCGCGTCTTTCACCTTTATCTACTATGCTCCGGGAATGCGATATCCTGGTGGACAACCTCACAAGTACCGGGGAATCATATTTTTCACTTATCTCAAAAGCCTTTATAATAAATTCCTTGCACTCCTTGCTGTCAGAGGGTTCAAGCATGGGCACGTTTGACGCCCGGGCATAGAACCTGCTGTCCTGTTCATTCTGTGAACTGTGCATACCTGAGTCATCCCCCACCACAACAACAAGACCGCCGTTGATTCCTGTATATGATGCCGTAAAAAGCGGATCAGCGGCAACATTCAAGCCTACATGCTTCATTGAACAAATAGACCGTGCCCCTGCTATGGATGCACCAAGAGCAACTTCAAGGGCAACTTTTTCATTTGGAGACCATTCACAGTATATTTCATCATATTTTGCGATATTCTCAGTTATCTCGGTGCTGGGAGTACCGGGATATGCAGTAGCAACTGTAACACCGGCTTCATATGCCCCCCGTGCAACCGCCTCATTACCAAGCATTAAAGTTTTCATTTAATCTCACCCGTTATTTCTTTTGACATCCAGATAAGTAGATGGAGGTGGTATCAAAAAAGACCAGATCAAGCCCGGTGAATAAATCACGAAGAATCCAAAACATCCCCTCTTCTACTATGTCTTTGATCCATCGAGGGGCAAAAGGGGTTTTATCCCTTTGGTCTTCAATCTCCTCTCCCAGAAAGGCCATCGCCCGATAAAGATGGTGGAGCACAAGATCCTTTACCCAACTAATGACATACTCCCGGCGCCACTGGTCACAGAACCGGTCCGAACCGGAAGGAAACAGTCGGTGAAATACCGTTAAAAAGATGGCCCTCTCCACGTTAAACTCAAACTTCCGCTCGGAAACAAGCGAGCGGATGACCTTATCAATACCCAGTTCCTTCCACAGCCGGTCAAAGATCAAGGCCGGGCCGATTTTTTTTACTTGAGTATTGACCTCGCTTTTGCCCGAAAGAACCAGAAGCGCTTTCTCCGAAAACCGCGTTAAGGATCGTACCAGGACTTCTATCTCCCCTTTGGCGGTAAGCTGATCTATGCGGCCAAGGGTGGAAACAACTCGCTGAACAGTTTTCTTTCCTTCCCGGCGATTTTCTACAATCTGAAGGTATTGGTGCTTCCCTGACTTCTTAACTCGTGCAAACATTGGGGCCTTCGGCTCGTTAAAGGACACCCCGATTATAAAGAATATTTTCTTAACGGTAAAGAAAAAACAGTATAATATGTGACACCGCATTTTGAGAATTTTAAAAGATTAATCCAGTATTTTTAATGGTTTTCACTCAATCACCCCTCATAACTGTTAAAGATCAGTTAAAGATATGAGGTACTCCCATTTAGCACCCTCACATAAGATTAAGGCGGTGAGTTTCTTGGATAAAGCTTTGAAGGGAGAAAATCTACTTTGATACCCTGCAGCTTGCTGCAGGGTTATTCATTGAGCCTTTTTGCCTTCTCGGCATTCCTCTCGCGAGCTGGGGAGAACCTGCCTTTATAAATTTTTAAGCGGTATATTCTCGGAAGAAACAATAACTAAATGATCCAAAGACTCTAACGTGCTCGATATCTTTTCAAGTTCCTGATCCTTGACAAAAGGAATGCTCCCCTTGCCTTTTCTATCGAGCAGGTCAATGACCTTTTTAATGGTAAGATTCGTCACATCCTGGGCAGGTTGATAATAGGATTCTGATTCATCGCTTTGTTTTACTTCAGATAATACCCTCGCTTCAACCAAGTCAAAAAGAATTTCCCGGATGAGGCGGATCGGAGCTCCTAAGGCATGCGTAAGGGTAAGGGTATCGGTTGGCTTGTCGCCATGACAGAAGCTTTTTACGCAAAGCTCGACGATCCTAAGTGCCAAAAGTTTTTTATAATAAAGGCTGATTTTTTGAGTATCAGTTTCAAATTCATAGTCCTCTTCATTATGGACCGCAAACGAGATTTCAGCGCCAAACAAAACAATGAGCCAGCTCAATTGCAGCCAGGCTAAGAATAACGGAAGCGCGGCAAAACTCCCATAGATGGTATTGTATTGTGCAACCCCGATTTGAAAATAAATATAAGCTTTCTGGACCAGTTGAAAAATGGTTCCGGTTGCTATGCCGGCGAATAATCCTCCTTTAAAACTTACGCTGGTATTGGGAACAACTATGTAGAGCAGGGTAAAAAGAACCCAAAGGAAAAAGAAGGGTGATAGTTTTAAAAGGAAGAAAATCAATGGGCTGATTTTTCCCAATAAAGAAATTTTTTCGGTGATAAGGGTCATCTGGCTCGTGATAAACACGGTGAGACTGCTTGACATTATCAGCAGAACCGGACAAATCAACATCAGGGAAAGATAATTACTCAGTCTTCTTCCGAATCCTCGCCCTTTTCGGACGTACCAAATATCATTAAATGCGTTTTCAATGTTATTTAATAAGCTTATGATTGACCAAAAGAGGACTAAAACCCCGACCCCGGCAATAACTCCTCCCTTGGTGTTTTCTAAAAGGGCATTGGCAAATTGCATTGTCCATTGAAGCACTTCTTTCTGCCCCTGAAGTTCATTTGAAAGAAAGTTGGTGAGATTTTCTTTTAACCCAAAACCCGCGGCAATGCCAAAACCCATGGCAGCGAGCGGCACAACCGATAAAAGCGAATAAAACGTTAACGCCGAGGCCCTTAATTGGCATTTGTCTTCCTTAAAGCTGCGGAAAGCCAAAAGGAATATCCGTAACGGCCTTAAAAAGAACGATTTGCGGCGAGGAACTTCTTTAATCTTGATTCGCCAAATTTCGTTTTTTAGGTAATTAAAAGGTTTTTCGAACATCTTTTTCTCCGGCTAACTCTTAACCGTTATTCTTTAAGGACTTCACTCAGAAAAAAAAGAAAAATAATTTCTCCCTCGCACAGAGACTGTGTCACAATGAGCCATTCGCCCTTCGACACGCTCAGGGTGAACGGCTAACTAATTGATTTTTAAACTGCCGCGGTCCGTGCGTGGTGAGCTTGTCGAACCATGAACGGACTTACCAGTCTCACAGTAAGAAATTTCAGAAGATTCCTTACGCCCCATCAAGTCCATGGTGTTCCTTTTTTTGATACCAGGATACCGGATCAGTCAAAAATTCTTCTGTATCTTTGAGGGAAAGATAATGCGCGTGTTCGATTTTAGCGAGAAGATCAAAAAAATGTTTCTCTTGGGGGTCAATGACGTGATCGCGGAGTGTAGCATAATGCTTCGCGCCGCTTGCTTCGAAATCAATAGCTATGCGGATGGCTTCAAGATCGTCAGCGTCTCCTTCAGGAATCTCTTCTGCTTTATTAAGCATATCGACCAAAATGCTTTTAACCATGGTGTCTTTTACTTGGAGGGGAACGGTTTCCGGCCAGGTCCCCTTGTTTTCCCAGATTTTATGAAGCTCTTTGAGCCTTTCGTAATGTTCCAGTTCTTCATCTCCGATGTGTTGGAAGATGGCTTTGCCGAGAGGATTTTTGGTTCTTTTCGCATTGCGAAGATAAAATTCCCGCTCCCTCATTTCATTTTGGAGAGCTATTTCCAGAGCATTGAGCCGTTCTTTTTCATCCATGGGGATCTCCTTTAGGATTTCAAAAAATAATTTTATAAAAATTGTTTATTTTTTTGGGTCTTCTGGGTTTGTTGTGCATAATATCAACCCAAATTTTTTTTAATACCCCGTCCGCTTGCGGCGGGGTGAGACGCGGTGTTAAATAACTCCTCATGTCATTCCCGTGAATACCCTGAAGGGCACAAGAACGGGAATCCAGAGGGTGGGCATCAGGGACTAATAAACAAAGTACTTGGTCGCTTTGCCTTACTTTCTGGATTCCGCATCAAGTGCGGAATGACAGAATTTAAAGCAGATGAACTGACGACCAGCTAAAAAGAGTAATAGACCCACTATACTAAAAAGAATAATACCTGTCAAAAATATTCATAAGTCCTTAACAATTCGAGGTTTCAAAACGGGTAAACCATCCAAAGACATTTTTTGAGGCTTCTTTTTTAAGACCAACACCATTATCTATCCTCTGCATCCAACAAACTCATTAAAACAACTAAGCAAGACATACCCGGGATTTCGGATCTCGTCGGGAATGACAGTTTAAATAAGTAATGCCCCGCCTCCTGCTGTTCAAAGAGATAAAATTTCCTTGACTTTTAAAACAACTATTTGTAATCATTTCTTAAAATGAGTAATATGCTCATCTCGAGGGACGAAGCGATTAGCTGTATTCTCAAAAAATTAACACCTTTTTGCCTCAAGATGGGAAAGCGTTTTTTTGTTATAAGTACCTCAATATAGCGATAAAATGTCATGCTGAACTTGTTTCAGCATCTCATGAGACCCTGAAACGAGTCAGGGTGACAATAAAACTGGCATTGTATCTGCCTCTTGCGCAATTATCGCTGGATTGAGATAAGTATTTAACTCTTTATTGTTTTGGTTACATCTCTTGACGCAAAAGGGGGTATGGAACATGAGCATTAAAGCATCTCGTTTCCGTCTTAACACGCTGAGGGTTATTCACGAAACCGTTGAAAAAGAAACCCTAATCATTGACAGCGAAACTGGTGCCTATTACATGATTGGTGGTGTCGGATCAGAAATCTGGCAGATGCTCACCTATTGCCACGAGATTGATGACTTGGTTGAACAGGTAATCCAGTGGTATGATGGCTCCCCGGCGACGATTCGCGATCAAGTATACCGCTTTTTGAATGATCTCCATGACGAAGCCTTGGTTGTCCCCGTTGAAGAGAATAATTTTTTGCCGAGTAACGAGATTCCTCCTCTCCCAAAAACAGAGAGTACTATCAAACCTACTTTCGAAAGGCCGGTCCTTAAAAAATTTACCGACATGGAGGATCTGCTGTTAATTGACCCTATTCACGAAGTGTCTAATGCCGGCTGGCCTTTCACTGGCAAATCTTCGGACGAGTAGCCTGAAATGAGGGTTTCCCCCACTACTTGCAGGCCTGCTCTCCTTGACACTTTTTGCAATTTATTACAACAGTACCACGTTGCCGAAAAGAAGGGTGGCCGGATTGAGAAGACCTATGCAATAGCAGGCCGTATCGTCCGCTTGCGCTTTGCGGGAACAGAACTTGTCACTTTCACAACTCGCGCACTTGAACACTTGGAAACTCACGAAAGTTCCCATCCTGATCTCACCATCTGCCTGTGTGATAGCCAAAGCACGGGTATTTCAATGCCTGCTCCTCCAATCCCACCCGGTGTTTACAATCTTGGAGGAAATGAGTTGTATATTACCATTAGGTCGCAAAAACAGTGGATAGAAGGATTTTCACCGCGCTTTCATCTTGCTGTAAGCTGGATAGCAGATCAGAAGTACTACCCACCTTATGCCCATGCTGCGCCGTTACGCACGATTCTTTCCTGGTGGTTGAAACAGTATGGGTTGAACGGTCTACATGCAGCAGCGATAGGTACAAAAACGGGAGGTGTTTTGTTAGGTGGGGCCGGCAGGTCAGGCAAGTCCACGACTGCCCTTGCATGTCTTAACGCCGGATTCCTGTATCTTGGTGATGATTTTTGCATTTTAGATTTTGATCCCTCGCCGCGCGTCTATAGCCTGTACAATTCGGGTAAGCTTTCGGACGACAGCAGAACATGGTTGCCCCAATTTGAATCAAACGCCACGGGAATGAAAGATGATGGAAAAATGATATACCATTTGTGCCCTGGTCGTGAACAGCAAATGGTGGAAAGCCTACCTATCCGGGCAGTATTGCTCCCGAATGTGACCAAAAAACAGTGCACCAGGCTAAAACCTGCTTCTGGAGGAGAGGCGCTGAATGTTTTAGCGCCGACTACTCTGAAGTTGGTGGCCCTCCCGGCCGGCTCCCTCAAATCAGCATTAGGTGCCATAGCAAAACTGGTACGCCAGGTTCCGTGCTACCACTTGGAACTGGGGGAAGACTTAACTGAGATCCCCCATGCGGTTTCTTTAGCGCTGCGGGGGGACGTCTGATGAACAAATTGCGTGTTCCCGTGGTATTTATCTTATTCAATCGTCCGGAACTAACCCGTCAGGTTTTCAACGTTATCCGGGAGGTTCGGCCGGACCGGCTTTTTTTAATTGCCGATGGACCGAGGATAAACCGAGCGGAGGATATATTGCTGTGTTCTGAAGCCCGGCAGGTGGTTGAATCGGTTGACTGGGAATGCACGGTGCAAAAAAACTATAGCGAGGCCAACCTGGGCTGCGGGCGACGAATCGTTTCCGGCCTGAACTGGGTATTTGAGCAGGTAGATGAAGCGATCATCCTCGAAGATGACATCTTGCCGGACCCAACCTTTTTTCAATTCTGCAGCGAGTTGCTGGAACGTTACCGGAATGAACCCAGGGTTATGTATATCAGTGGCCGCAACAATCTGGGCCAATGGAATCGTTTTGCCGCAAGTTACTTTTTCTGCCGTCATGGCAATATTTGGGGATGGGCCACCTGGAAGCGCGCTTGGGCGCTCTACGACTTTCAAATGAACACCTTCAGAGATTTGGATGTTGAAAACATTTTGCATAATAACCTTCCTGACCCTGAGCACGCAGCCCATCAAATGTGGTTTTTTCGAAGACACGCCGGGTTGGTTATCGACACCTGGGATGCCCAATGGACGTTGACGTGCTTGCTTCAGGGGGGGCTCTGTATCATGCCCAATATCAACTTAGTTTCCAATCTTGGATTCCAACCTGGCGCCACCCACACAACCAATGCCAGCGACATGCGAGGCTGTCTGCCAAGCTTTTCTCTCGGGTTCCCTTTGTTACATCCCACGGGAGTGCAAGCGGATTATATAGACGATGAGTTTGACCGCTGGAACTTTTTATGGGCATTGATGAATACCTACCGGCGGGTCCCCATGTTGCACCTATGGCAACGGGTGATTGACAAGAATCCCAGGATACCCGTCCCAGGCCTCAACGAAGGTTTTACCCATGTGCTGACGCCATTGCGCCATCCCGATGAGGCATTACAGGTGCTCCATCATATGCAGAGTTACGTTCCTGCTAACAATCAGTTAGAACACCTGATGGAAGAATTCAGCAATATTACCCGAAAACTAAAGACTCCTCACTAACAATAATGAGCATTGCCAGTTCTGGCCAAATAACCACGAGGGCAAAATAAAAGAAGGCCATCAGGAACTGGCGGGGTTTGAGTGTATGCATATCAGTGTTATTGTGGTTGTCCTCAATGGTGAACAATTCCTGGCGGAAGCTTTGCAGAGCATTGGGGCACAGAGATTCCCGTCACTGGATATTATTGTTGTTGACGGTGGATCATGCGATCGGAGTATTGCAATTGCGCAATCCTTCCCGGGGCTTCGGGTAATTCACCAGAAGGGTCTCGGTTTGGCTTCGGCGCGCAACCAAGGCCTCCAGGCGGTACCTGCCGACCATCTAATCGCTTTTCTCGATGCCGATGACCTTTGGGAAGCCAGCAAGCTGAGCGTTCAGACGGCTTATCTATCGGCCCACCCTGATTGTGAGGCGGTCACCGGCCATCTGGTTCGTTTTGCACAACCAGGGTGCATCATACCACTCCAGTATCACGATGGTTGGCTCAACCGTCCTGTGCCAGCGTATACCTTAGGTGGCTTTCTAATTCGTCCCTCTGCTTTCCGGCACGTGGGAGACTTCAACCCGGCTTTAACCGTGGGCTGTGATCACGACTGGTTTGCCAGAGCAAAAGACATCGGCCTGTCGTTGTCCGTATTACCTCAGATTGTGTTGCGCAAGCGAATTCACGAAAACAATTTGTCTCGCAACCTGACAGTCTACCAGCGGGAGTTATTGCGGCTCACTCGCCAATCGTTGGCGCGTCGCACCGCTATAGCACAGAAATCCAAAAGCGAATTTTAGATGGTCACCATCGTACATGTAATCGAACGGTTTTCCACCGGTGGGCCGGAGCGTGCTTTGATCGCTGCGGCCAAATACGCCATGCGCTTAAACTTGAAACAACAGCACATTGTCTGTCCCCTCGAACAAGGTTCCGTCTCCCCTCCGGCATTGTTATCAGCAATGCAAGCAGGTGTTATTGTACGCCGCCGACATGATGCGGGAACCTTCCGAAAGGAACTGGAATCTGCCGATATTGTTTTAGTGCATTTCTGGAATAATCCTTCGCTGGATCAATTCCTGCGTTCGGACCTCCCTCCTATGCGACTGCTAATCTGGACCGCTGTTAACGGCCTCAACCCACCCCAGGTGATTACGACAGAGCTGATTGATTTTGCTGACCGGGTATTGGTTAAGACTCCAAAAACATTAACCCTTCCTGCGTGTTGGAAAGCACCAGTAAGCTTGGCAACTTTGCTCTACAGCCCCATCGATCTTGACCGTCTGGAGAATTTTTCACCTGTTGCTCATAATACTTTTAACATCGGCTATATCGGCACCGTCAACTTTACCAAAATGCACCCCTATTTTATTCGGATGAGCGCAGCAGTGCGAGTGCCAAATGTACGGCTTATTGTTTGCGGGACGGGTATCGAAAAGCAGCTAAAGAACCAGGCGACTGCGCTTGGTGCCTCTGGCCGATTTGATTTTCGAGGGTATGTAGAAAATATCCGCAGCGTGTTGGCGGAATTAGATGTTTTTGGATACCCGCTATGCGAGGATACCTATGCTGCCAGCGAAAGAGCCCTCCAGGAAGCTATGTTTGTTGGATTGCCGCCGGTTATTTTCCCTCATGGCGGGCTTTCTGAGATTGTGACACACGGCCAGACCGGTTTGATTGTCCAGAGTGAGGAGGAATACCGGCAGGCAATTGAGTATTTGTATCAAAATCCACAAGAACGGCAACGGCTCGGGGAAAATGCGCGTCACCATGCACAGCAGACTTTTGATCCCTGGACTACGGTAAAGCATTTGTCTCGAGTGTTTGAGGAGATGATGCAGTTTCCCAAAAAGAAGCGGGTATGGCATAAAAGCGGAACACGACCCGCAGAGTGGTTTATCCAGGCGTTAGGTGACAAGGGAGGCCATTTCGCAATAAGCCTGACCGGGGAAAAGTGGCCGGAATTGATGGCAGCCGAACAAGTCATCGCCCAAGCTTCCCCGGTTTTATGCAGCGGGGAAGGTGGCATCATTCACTACCGCAACTATTACCCGC
>DATEXU010000048.1:0-3726 GCA_035256645.1 Thermodesulfobacteriota bacterium
AGTCTTGCCTGCTTCACTTGAGGGAAGTCGGTAAGATAAAGAAGGTCAAAATTTCCTTCCCTGATTTTTTCTTCAGCATTTTGATTAAAGGCTTTTTCAAACTCAAAGAGATGGTTTAGGCGCCGAATAACATTATCCGCCGCGCGCTCCAAAGCCCAGCCCGGAACATCAGGGATGATGAGAATTTTTGGTTTCATTGAAGATTGCTCATATAAAAAAGTGTGGGAAACATTTTAAGCATATTGTAACCTAAATTTAGTAATGTTCAACCCTGTCTCGAGGTCCCGCTTAACCGGTCATTTTGGACGGAATCCAGAGAAGCGTTAGCAAAGTTCACTTTTTTCGGATTCTCGCCTTTGACAGAGAATTAAGCTTCGCAAAACTTCAGGAAGTCATTGCATTCTTTTTACTTGTTAGTTTCTAATCATTTTGGTAAAATTGCAAAAAAGCTAATAATTTGATAAAGTTGTTTTAGCTTCTTAATTCTCTCGGAGGGCGCCTGCTGTCGGGTCCCCTTGGTTTGTTTCCCCCGGAAAAGAGAATTCCGAGGGGCTGAAAATGAACGTTCGCAGGGTAATTAGTTTAGCGCTCATTAACCATTTCGATTGAGCGATTTTGGCACCGCAATGATTTCTAAAATAGTTAAAGTAAGAGATTTGAATGATGACAGCTCTATCAAGGAAGACCTGCTCTATTGGCTCAGTAAGCCGCCAGAAGAGCGGGTTGCGACAGTAGACTATTTACGAAGGCAGTATTATGGAAGCGCAGCCAGACTTCAGAGATCTATTAGAGTTATTCAACGCCCACACCGTTGATTATATGATTGTTGGTGGTTATGCGTTGGCGTTTCACGGCGCCCCGCGTTTCACAGGGGATATGGACCTTTTTGTCAAGCCCGACGAGAAAAACGCCAGGAACATCATTGAAGCGCTGAAAAAATTCGGGTTTAATCCCGAGGGATTTTCCCTATCGGATTTCAGCAAACCAGACAAAGTTATCCAGCTTGGATCTCCGCCGGTTCGCATTGATATCGTAACATCGTTATCAGGTATTTCCTGGGAAGAAGCTTTTTCCGGTCGTATCGAGGGAAAATACGGGGACACAACAGTTTATTATATTGGCCGCGATCAGTTTATTCTTAATAAAAGCGCAACCGGCAGAAAAAGAGACCTTGCTGATTTGGAAGCTCTGGGCGAGAAGTAAAAGTGAAAATTTTGGACCACCTCCCTTAAGTTACCTCCAAACCTTTCTTATGTGTGACCAGTGCAGGGGAATTTAAGGACTGGGCAAAAAAGCGAAGGCCATGCCTAACCCCTCGTTCAACCCGCGATGAGTGAGTGGACGCAGACGCTAAAACAACTTATCAAAGCCTGCCGTGCCGGCGTGAGGAAGTCATGCATCGAGTGGTTATTTTCTGTAACAGTGCGTCGTGGGTACCGTCCATTCTTATCAGAGGCACACTGGCGGCGTTGGCTTCCCGTGATGATCTGAAACTTGTCGCGATATGCATACCCCAACCACAGCCATTTGCGAGAATGCTCTGGCGCCACATCAGGGACAGGGTGTTTTTCTTCATCCGCTCTTTATCTGAACCGGCAATGATGCGGCGTCATACGATTCCCGTGCCGATCAATCTTAACAAATGGGCCCGGCAGTTCGGATTCAGGGTGCTTATTCCGCTGCAAGGCAATATCAATCACCCGGACTTTATTGCCAGGCTGCGCGACGAGATCCAGCCAACAATTGCGCTTTCCTTTTACTGCCTTCAGAAGTTCAGTCCCAACCTGCGTGAGGTTTTCAGCCATGCGATCAATTATCATAATGGCCTGCTGCCCGGGTACCGGGGGCTAAAAGCAACAGCATGGTCAGTATATCAGGGGGACAAGGAGACGGGCTTCATGTTTCACCGCATGAGCAAGGAGTTAGATGAGGGCCCTATTTTGGTGCAGGGGGCCGTGCCTGTCAGTCCTGATTCGAGCACCGTTGACCTTGATTTGGAGAAGGTGATCGCGGCGGCGACGAATTACATTCCGCATGTGCTTCGCATGGTGGTAGATGGTTATCCAGGTGAGCCCCAAAGCGGCAAGGGCAGGTGCTTCTCGAGAGCAGACTACGTGGCCGTCACGAGAATTCCCGACCCCTCGTCCCTCTCGATTGCGGAGCTGACGAGGAGACTGCGGGCTTTCGGGGGCTTGCGGATAAGAATCGCCAATAGGTGGCATAAGGCCACAAAGATCAGAGAAATACCGGAGCGATTTTGCGAAAAAGGCCGGTGCTGTTTCCGAACCTCCGACGGGGTCATGGTCGAGCCGCTTCGGTTTCGGCACCTTCCCTATGCGCTGGTCCGCGGATGGGTCAGGAAATGGCTCTTCGGGAAGCTTACCCCTTGATCGCTCGGAGAGGTTTAATTTAAAGTATTATATTTTTCTGTCAGCAGCATTCTCCTTCTCCGCAACCCCCTCCATCATTGCAATTGCCGGATGAAGAGCAGCCACAGCCACATCCACCATGATCCTGGGTTGGTGTATTGCTGATTCCGACCACCTCAATATCAAAGGTCAATGCTTGGCCGGCGAGAGGGTGGTTTAAGTCCAACACAACGTTCTCATTATCAATCTTAATAATCTGCGCAGGCACCTGACGGCCGTCCGGGGTTTGAAGGCCGATAAGCTGCCCCACTTCAGGATTTGCACTGGGCGGGACTTCCGATAATGGGAAATTATGCAGCAGCTTTTCTTCTCTCAGGCCGTAGGCATCTTCCGGTGCAAGCGTAAACGTTTTTTTCTCATTTAAAGCCATACCCATAAGCGAGTTCTCAAACCCTTTTATCATTTGGCCGCCTCCCATCAGTATTTCAAGGGGCATCCGGCCTTCACTGCTGTCGAATACTTCTCCGTTATTGAGAGTTCCTTTATAATGAACGCTGACGTACATGTTGTTTTCAACTTTTTCCATGAAATTCTCCTATCGTTAGGTTTATTTTTTATTAAAATTTTTATTAAAATATACATGAATGGACTTAAGTCAAGTAAATATCTGTTATTTTTAATCCGCGCGCGGTTGTTGATAAACGTTAACTATCTAATAATTTGGGTTATTATGGTCGGGGTAGGGAGTGTGGGCGAACCGAGAAAATTTCTATACAAACTTCTGAACTCCCCCCCCAAATGGATAATAAAGGTCGTACAGGCGGAGACGATTATACGGCTTCATAAAAATCTCTCTCCACTGCTTTTTTGTTGACTTTTACCCTGGTTAGAATTAAAAAGGATAAAATTATCAACCCCAAAAAAGATTATCGGAGTAAAGGGAAAAGGTGTCTTTGATGGGAAGGGGTTTAAGATTGATAAAAATAAATAGGCCAATCGCCGGATTGAAAGGCGATAGGTCTTTTTTATTTTATGCCGGAATTCACAATACCGAATTTTATTTTAGGGACTTTTACTGACAACTAATAATGAAGCAAAAATATTATCCGACTCAAGCGAGGGTTGAAAAATAATGCAGGATAGATCAAAGGGCCTTATCCCCGAAAAGAGTATATCGAAAGTCATAATGGTCATTCGTGGCCAAAAGGTAATATTGGATGCAGACCTTGCTGTGTTGTATGGCGTGGAAACAAAACGCCTAAACGAACAAGTCCGCAGAAATATCCATAAATTTCCTGAAGACTTTATGTTCCAAATGACCAAAGAGGAATTTGAAATCTTGAAGTCGCAAATTGCG
>DATEXU010000049.1:0-2423 GCA_035256645.1 Thermodesulfobacteriota bacterium
CCCGCGCAAACTTTTGCCAGACTCATGACAATTCGGTCGTGGGCTTCATGATGCTCGGCCGACATTCGGCTTTTGAATACTTTACTGCTGATTGATCCTTCAAAAATAACCATCGAAAGTCCGGCAAAAATACTGGAAACCACAAAAAGCAGAGGAATAAATTCCGAATACCAGAGGGGATGAATTTTCGCTTTGGCTAAAAGAAACAGTCCCCCGACTCCTCCCTGATGCCCCAGGGAGAGCATGATTCCAAATACCACCGCTCCCAAGGTCATCGCATTCAGTGTTTTCCATGCCCGCTTTAAACCCAGCCATTCGGCAATGGCCGGAGCAAATTCAAAAAGAAGGGAAAGGGTATAAAGAAAAAAGTGCCAGGCAACCATAAAAAGCACCGAACTAAACCCGAACTTGTTGCCGATCAAAACATTAAAAGCATTCCAGGGTCTGCCCAAGTCCAAAATAAGCGCCCCGGCATAAAACGAATACGCTAAAAAACCGTTAAGCACTACCACCCTGACAATCGGGTGATATTTTTCATAACCAAGAATATAGTAAATAAAACAAAGAACATACGCCCCGCCGGCAAGCGCAATCCCAATGAGCACATCAAAGCCGATCCACAGCCCCCACGGGAAATCCTGGGAAAGATTGGTTACGGCTCCCAGTCCTTTGGCAAAACGGATTACAATAATGATCAGGCCCATAAGAATAACCGGGATCGTGATAATATTGAAGGGAGTAAAAAGTGTCTTCCCTCCCCTTGGTTTTAATTCGCTCATGAAAAAGATGATAAAATCTTTGAAATTTTTAATAACCGTGGTCTCTGTTTTTTCCTTCATTCTTTGTCTCCTCTGTTGTCCTGCCCATCAATCAGTTTTTTTCTTTTCGCGGCATAGCCGATTCCAAGCAGCAACGCAGGGACAACCAAATCGATGACCGCAATATTGGTCAGATATCCTTTCGAAAGCTTAGGATAGGGCGTAGTGCCCAGATCAGTTCGAAAGCCGAGCTGTTCAAAGGGAACAGCGGCAGTATAAACCCAACTGGTGCCCCCAACCTCGTTTTCCCCATAGATTTGATGATAATACTTATTGGGTTCCTGATATATGCGGCGTTTAGCTTCCTCAATCACTTCTCTTCGGGTGCCAAAAAACATGACTTCCGTCGGACAAACCTCTACGCACGCGGGTCGTTGTCCCTTTTTGACCTTTTTCTCCCAACAAAAATTACATTTTTGGATCTTAGGCGCCGGAGAATTATATTCAAATTTAGGAATATCAAAGGGACAAGCAACCATACAATATCGGCATCCGATACAATTTGTTTCCCAATTAACCGGTCCCTGCTCAATTTTATGCATCGCTTTCACCAAACAAGCCGAAGCGCATCCCGGATAGTTACAATGCATGCACTGGGCTTTAACAAATATTTCTTTTCCCTCCTTGGCAGTATACCGATTAACTACCGTGTACTGGGTCTCAGAGGTTTCTCGCCTTTTTTCAAATATACCTTTATCTTCAAGATCAGGGGCAGGAAGATTGTTTATTTCAGCGCACGCAGCTTCACATCTCCGGCAGCCAATACACCGGGTGGTGTCAACAAGAACTCCAAATAATTCATCGCCGACAAAATCAGTCCCTTCTGCACGCACCACTTCAGGTCTAATCAGCTTACTCCCGGAGATCCCCGCAATTCCTGCGCCCATAAGTTTAAAAAATTTTCTTCTATCCATCTTCGACTATCTCCTTACAGAGAGATGTTTGAGTGAACCTATATGTTTTAATGAACCTCCCCGCAGCAAGCGGCGGGGTATCCCAAAAATTATACAAAGTACATCGTCATTCCCCGACTTGATCGGGGAATCCAGAAACAAAAAAACTGGATTCTCTGGTCAAGCCAGAGAATGACACAATGAGACCTTGTAGCAAGCTACAGGGAATTATCAAATTAAAGGATAGTGCATCCAACACTTCCTTGCATATGATGTCATCATATTTACAGTCTTATAATAATAATGACATTGTGTTATAAAATCCCCCTGGCCCAGACCTGGCTTGCTGAAGTGCGAGGTTGGCTGGCCAAATAGGGCTACTTCGTTAGGTTACGATATAATGCCAGCCAAGTCGCGCCAGGGCAGGCTCCTTACCTCCCTTTACCAAAGGGAGATAAAACACCCCTCTTCGGAGGCTGTGTCACAAGGCAATTCATGGTTCGACAAGCTCACCATGACCGTTAAAAATCAATGGGTTAGCCGTCACCCTGAGCGTGTCGAAGGGTGAATGGCTAATTGCGACACAGTCTCTTGGTAAAGAGGGGATGGAGGAGATTTTCAGATGCATGTCCATTCAATTTTGAGGCTCTTAATAATAGCAACCAGCCTACGATTTATATCCGGCGTTAATCGTTACATAATCAGGGGAAAG
>DATEXU010000050.1:0-15226 GCA_035256645.1 Thermodesulfobacteriota bacterium
ACCCTGACCTTCTTGAACAACAGATAGAGGGCACACCTCTTCAAACAAACGGTTACCTGAGAAAACTTATCCACAGTCTGCGACAAACCCACACCTATCCAAATGAACGCTGCTATGCCGGAGTGTTGATGGTGCGGATTGATCCCTGGGGAAATGTTTATCCCTGTCTCGAACAGCATGTGCGTATCGGCTCAGTGCGCGAACAGAATTTCAACGACTTATGGAATTGCGAGGCCTTTGACCGCGAACGCGCCAAAACAGTTTCCGAGAAAACCTGCCGGTGCTGGTACAATAATACCGCCATGATCAGCCACTACGGAAAAATCCTCCTCAATACAACGATGCCTGGGTTAAAGAAATTAAGCAGAAACCGTTTAATGCAAATGTAAGGACACTTTTTTGAAACGTTACCTCTAACCAGCCTTTTCATCTATCCTTTTAAGCTAACCCCATAAAATCATTAATGCCAAAATGCGTCACCACCCAAAAAAATTGGCAGCATATAGTAATAGTTTTTTTGCAAAAAGAAAAAAGATGTGTTATTTTTTAAAAATCTACTGGTTATAAAAGTACTGTTCTAACAAAGGTTCGTGAAAGGGAAAATCATGATTTTCCCTAAATTAAAGGGGGTTAAAATGATTAAGAAATATATTCTGTTTATTATCGTGCTTCTTCTCCCCGGTCTTTTTGCATGCCAGGGAGGACCATCTCAAGAATCAAGCGGGCTTTTTATTGTGATGCAAAACAATAAATATGGCTATGTTGATCAAAAGGGAACCATCGTTATAGCTCCGCAATTCGAGGGGGCATGGAGGTTTTCAGATGGGCTTGGCATGGTAAAGCTTGGTGATAAATGGGGTTATGTGAACCCAAAGGGGAAATTGGTCATTAACCCTCAGTTTACTGAAGCAGAAAGTTTTTACGAGGGATTGGCGCGGGTCTCTATCGAAAAAAAATCCGGCTTTATTGATAAAACCGGAAAGATAGTAATCAACCCTTCATTTGACCAGGCAGAGAGATTTTATGAAGGACTCGCAAAGGTTGAGGTGGGGGGGAAATACGGTTATATTGACAAAAAAGGAAGGCTGGTTATCAATCCCCAGTTTGATGACGCAGAAGGGTTTACTGATGGTCTTGCGCGAGTAACCTTGGGCGATAAATGGGGGTATATTGATAAGCAAGGGAAATATGTTTGGGGCCCAACGAATTGATATTCCTGAAGTTGATAATGGCTTGATATTATTTTTAACTACTCGCGATTAAAGCTGTTACACAGGAGGACACTATGAAAATCCTAAAAAATCCAGCCATCATTTTAGTTTGTCTGCTTATGCTTAATAACTGTGCCTGGTTTGAAAAGCAATCTCCCAAGACCAAAACCGGCGCTGGAGTAGGAGCGGTGGTAGGTGGTATAGCCGGCCTTATTATTGACAGTCACAATCCTTGGCGGGGCGGGATACTTGGGGTGGCTATTGGAGCTGTGGCCGGGGGGGTGATCGGCAATATTATTGATCACTCTACCCGTGAAGCTGCCAGTAAAAACGCAACCGTCAAATATTCAAGGACTACTGAGAATGGCACTAAGGAAGAAGTAGTTGCCACACCCCGAGGAACAGAAAAAAATTCTAAATTAGTAAGCGTCAAGTATGCTCGTGATGGAAAAGTAATGGGAGAAGAAATACAAAAGGTACCTTTAAAGTAATTTATAATGAGCCCTCAGGGGAATTAGTTTTTAATTGTTGTCTTCCTTTTCTTGCAACCAAAAAATTTATCCTAAAAAAATCTGGTTAGCGAGTTATATCATTTTTTTATGGCAAAAAGAAAAGGCCACGTAATAAAGTGGCCTTTTCTAAAGGAGGAGAGAGAGGAAAAATTATCTACTCTATTAGACCACGTTAGGACTTTTTGGTTCTTAAATTTTTTTCCGGCATTATTCCCGCCCAGAGATAACGCGTTTCATCTGTTAAAGGAGAAGAAAAAGCAATAAATATAAGGTGGTTAACGCCATCAGAAAAATGGTAATAAATTTTGCCTGTTTTATCTTTTTTTTATTTTTTTAAGGCAAAGTTTCTTTTAAATCCCCTGAATGCGCTTGAGAAGGAAGGGATATAAAATAAAGGCAGTTATCCTGTCCGTCTGGTCAGTCTCGTGCGGATGTCCCTTAAAACATACGAGAGGTATCGCCAAGCAAAAGAAGAACCGATCAATTTCACGGGTTTAAAAAAACTTTTGATCGCCAGCATCGCAGTGTGGAGAGGAGTATTATGACTATTGACCAAATCTCGGTACCTATCCAGCAAAATTGTTGCTCCTTCCAAAAACGGCCGCTGGGTATAAAAAGCAAAATGACTGAACAGCGCGTCCCCGCAGATCGCATTGGGCCGGTTGAATTTCATTGGCAGATACTCGGTCAGAAGTGATTCCTCATCGAACATCTTCTTTCCCGTTATGGGATGGCGGACATTGGCCTCATTCAGATTCTTGATTGACAACTCCTCGACCTGCTTCATATCCTTGCCAAACCAGCAGATGACGTTAATCGAAAACCTTCTGCAGTCATCGATGATTCGGGAATCAAACTTCCATTGGTCAATGCGCCCGTTCCAGGCATCCGCAAGAAAACACCGGTGCACAATCGCGGCAAAGTGGCCGCTTCCCCAGCCAGCCGGATCCATGCACAAATACTCTACTTTTCTTTTTTGATTCGGAATAAGGCCCTGCGCCTGGTGAATATGGGTGCAGATGGCGTTATTGACAATGTTACCGTAGATTAAAAAAGGCTCAGGATGATGAATCCGGTAGTCAATGAGGTTGGGTACGGCATCCGGAGCTATAAAACAGATATCATCATCCAGCCTCACATAAATCGTATCCTCATCACCATAATCCTGGAAATATTGCCAAATTGACTCAGTATAGGATTTAAACACCTCCCGATGCTTGATCTTAAAGAACTCTGGGTGCTTTCGCGCAAGGATAGTAATATACTGAATGTCCCGGCGGTTGTTGGTGTTGAGCCAGAAATGATGCTCCGCAATGTGTTCGCGGTTCCGGAGCAGATACGGCACCAAAATTTCAAGGTACTGCTTCCTGCCGGCAGGAGTAACGGATATGACTTTCTGTAAGGGCATGGGCTTATTTGTCAACTTTTGTTTTTATCAAAATCTTTTCCAAATTTTTTTCTGATGTCCGAAATGTTCTGATCGTACCTATAACGCAAGCACAGTAATGCCGAGAAACGCCCCAGTTCACGTTCGATATAAAGAACGCTTTCGGCTCCTTCCAAGGAATCAAAAGGCAACGAGAGCACGGTGCGAAAATGTCGGAGGAGCCGCCGGATTCCACCCGCTACGTGATAGTACCAGTGTGATCGCAGCTTGCTTTTCAGCGTGTTTTGATCCAACGCGACAACAAACCGATAGGGATCGAATGCTACATCCGCCGTCCCGTTTCCGCGATTCAAACGACGAAAATAGTCCCACGTCAGACGATGGGCTTGCAAGAAATGGCGAAAACGAAGCCTTGGGTCGTACCATATCCGCCAGCCGGCCAGCCGCAAGGCAAAACAAAGTTCAACATCACCACCGCTATTGAGTTGCGTTCCCTGACGGTCTTCTACCAAAAAATGAAACCCTCGGTCCATCAATGACTGCCACGCTGACCGCCGTATCGTCATGTCCGCCCCAAAAAGCCAACCCCGGCTCCAGGTGATGTCGCCGCCGGATTCAGGTCCTTGTTCCCCGATAGCATAGTAGCTCTGATAACGCTCGAACCAGGCCGGCGGGCTGATCTCGCAGACCGCCTCACCCAAACCGCCGCAGGCACCTACGTCAGGATGTTGCGCCATGATCTCCCTGGCCATGGCTAACCAATCGGGATAAATCCAGTTATCATCTTCAACAAAGCTGATCAGGTCGTATCGGGCTTCCGCGAAACCGCGCATACGGGCATGACGCACTCCCAGCCGGAGTTCTCGTATAACTTTCAGTGGCACTGGCGCAGTGGCCGGCCAGCATGAGAGCGCGACGTCTCCGGTATTATCAGTGGAAGCATTGTCAATGACAATTACCTCCCACTGAAGGTCACGGGAAACTTGTTGCGCGGCGATATGAGCAAGGGTCTGCGGCAGCCTTTTGGCCGCGTTGTAGCAGGGAACAATGATGCTGATACCCGCGGTCATAAGATACTCTCTGCCGCGTCCTTTCCGCTGAGGATAACGTGATCCATGTTTAAATATTCCCATTCCCCGAAGCGTCCCCGCGTGATAATATTGAGACCGCCCAGGTAATCCCTGACGGTCCGCGTGTTTTCGCGGTGCTGGAGATCATAAATAATATAAGCGGGGTTGAGCGTCATAACCTCGGCCACGAGCACCCTCCCCCCGTCAGACGTCAGACGCGTTTCCTGTTTCTTCAGAATACCAACGCGCGCCAGGTCTTCCAGACTTTTCTGTATCAGTGTCTCCCGGTTGCGGGGACAATGAACTGATTCGCTGATCTCCACCTGGATGGAACTGCAGCCGGAAGGAACCATGCGGGAGGACAAATTACCGGGAAAGCCGACCCGGTGGAAAATCGTGGTCTCTTCCGGGAAGTATATCCAATGCATCATTTCTGTGGTGCTGAAATCCGTTCCGACCAAGCCGATGTTCACCGCAAGCACAACATTACACTTAAGCCCTTTAGCTGCGTTAAGGATAGAAGGAGGGACATCATTGCCGCAAAGGTTAATCAACACCGGCAAGGGAAGGGTAGATATTAAGTAATTGTATCGGACCCGCCGTCCGTCAGCCAGAAAGACCTCGCGGCGCACGCTGTCAATACCAACCACCCGCGCATCCAGCCAGAAGCGCTCCGATGGTATATAACGAAGAAATGCCCGGGGGAGGGCCTCAATACCCCCTTCCTCGGGATACCAGAATTCCTGATTGGGGCCATACCTTTTGTGTCCGGGCTGGAGCGCGCCCAGAAGCACGTCGTTGATATTCGGCACCGGCACCCGGTCAGCGATCCAATCGTAGTTCATGTCTTGCAGATCCCAGGCCCACACGCGCCGATTGTAGGGAATCATGAAATTTTTGGCAATTCCCCGCCCAAAAGTCCGGTAGATCCAGGCCTCGAAGTGAGGCGGAGGACCACCCCACCCTAACTCATAGCGCGCCTCGATCAGCCCCATGATATTTTCAGCGATGACCGCGGGGGGCAACCCATAGTTGTTCACTTGGTAAGGATACTCGGTATAAACGCCGGCGGTATAGCAATAGCTCTGTCGTATCTGCTTGCGCGTATTACCGTTTAAAAGTTTATTGCAAATCAGGTCAGTCGCGTACGGATCACCGGAAAATAAAATATGGCTCGCATGATCGAAGGAGAAACCATCATACGTCACTGTCCGGGCCAAACCACCGACGTCGTGGTCACGTTCTAAAACCAGGTAATCGGTTTTCCCCTTCTCTTCCAGGTGGTAGGCTGCCGAAAGACCGCAGAGTCCCGCGCCCAGGATCACCGCTGAGTAGTGGCACAACTCAGCCATTACTCTCCTTTCTCCGGAATTATGCCCATCACCCCTTGAGGATTTAGAAGAGGCGTTTTCACGGGAACCATCAAAATAATTTTTTTGATTATTTTGTAGCTTCTTCAACCTGTTTCTTAGCAGAATCGATTGCCTGGTCAATTTGTTTGCCGGCTTTTTCAGCCGTCCCCTCTTTTTTACAACTAACAAAACCACTGGCTAAAAAACCGATGAGGCAAAGAATAAGTAATTTTTTTCCTAATTTTTTCATGATATCTCCTTAATTATGAAATTGGTTGTTGATTGCTTCATTGTTCTACTCACCAAAAATAGATTTTAAAAAATCCTATTCTTTTCATTAAATTTTGAAATGATCGAATTATACCAGATTCAACAGGCAAGGCAATAAAATGAGTTTTGTCAAATTATGACGCAGCCTGCGAGGTAGCGGGGGGGCCGCATTCTTTCCCCTGACTTCAGACGGAGTGAAAATATGGTTCTGGCAGGCACCCCGAAGGAGTCGAAAGAGAAGGTTTCGGGCTATCAACCGGTCAGTGTTTGAACGCCCATCACCCAAAATTGTAATAAAAAAGGGATTAGCGCAAATCAGCTAACCCCTTAAAATTATTATGCCGGAGGCCGGACTTGAACCGGCACGGAGCTGAGCCCCGGGGGATTTTGAGTCCCCTGCGTCTGCCAATTTCACCACTCCGGCTAACACAGTATTTATATTTTATAAATTTTTTTCTCACATTGTCAATCGTTAATTTTACCCAGTGGTTCTTCACCCTGTTAGATATTTGATATCTAACAGGGCCTTTCTAACGAAGCAACGACACGCCGAAGTGATCTAAAAAATTCCTTTTAGCTAAGCAGAACGGTTCATTTTCGAGATTATTACGTTAAGGGGAGACACGCTTTCAGTCCCTCGCGAACAATAAAAAACTAACGGATCAACTATAACAGTCGATAGGGATACGCCCTCTTCGTCCATTCACTCAATGGATATTCGGCCTGAAGTTTTTCATAACCTTCTTTCAATGGTTTTGGGTCGTGAGTGTTTTTGTATCGACATACTCCTCTAAAATAAATCGCTTCTGGGGCTGAATCGCTCTTGGCATAATCTGACAAGAGCTTATCGAGATGTTTGAGCGCTTCATTAAATTTTTCGTTATCGAAAAATAACTTTCCTAAACCAAGCAGCAAGGATGCGACGAGTTCCTCGGGACCAAGAAACCCTACGGTCCGGTGATGTTCTTTGCCGTCAGCGCTAAGCGTGATTAAGGTAGGAGTCCACTTTACGTTGAAATCAGCAGCCAGAGGTTTGGCATCAAAGGGAACCCGTAACGGGATAAAATTTTGATGTAAAAATTTTATAACCTTTGGGTCTGGATACGTAACTGCATCCATCTGTTGACAGCCGATTCATCCCGGATTGAAAAAATCTAAAATAACCGGCTTCTTTTCTTCCTTTGCCCGGGCAAGAGCTTTGTCAAATTTACTTTCCCAGTTAATTTTAGTCTCCATACTATCCTCCGTTTTTGGTGTTATGAGGTGGATAAAAAAGTTACTACTCTATCTTTATTCTCGCCGCGTCTGTTGACAATAAAATTTCCAATTTTTTTCGGGGCTGCGTTTTGGATCAGCCCTTTATTTTTTTGGAGCGAGGCTTCACTGATCTAAAACTCTTTTTAAAACTACGCGCCGTCTAAAGAATGGTGTTCTTTCTTTCGAAACCACGAAACTGAGTCAGTAAGATATTCCTCAGTGTCTTTGAGTGAAAGATAATGTTCTCGCTCCATGCTCGCCAAGAGCGCAAAAAATTGCTTCTCCTTAATATCTGTAACCTGGCTCTGTAAATTTTTATAATACATTTCCCCCGTTGCCTCAAATTCAATTGCCGTTTGGACGGCCTCTAAATCATTCTCATCTTTTTCCGGGGATGTTTCCATTTTCTGAAGAAAATCTTTGAGAACATCTCTTACCATAGTATCCTTTACTTTTAATGGAACCGTTTCCGGCCATTTTTCTTGTTGCACCCATTTTTGGTGCAGTTCCTTCAATCTTTCATAATGCTCTAACTCTTCATCCCCGATGAGCTGAAACACAATTTTCCCCAGGGCGTTTCTGGTTTTCTGAGCGTTCTTAAGGTAGAACTCCCGCTCCCTCATTTCATTGGCAAGGGCTACTTCGAGTGCATTAATGCGTTCTTGTTCGTTCATAATACTCTCCCTAATAAAGGCTAACTCACCTTTTCCACTTTAAAACTTTCGATGTTATAAACGGCGAAGGAAACCCCTTCTTTTTTGAAGTAGCTCTTAAAACTACCTGATTAATTTTTCCATACTTGCTTGACGCTGCCATATTTTCCTCCTTCCCAGCGTTCTTTATTATTTTAACTCTTTCTCATTGTTTGCCTTTTCCTTCGAACAATATCGCAAAAAGAATGCCACCAATTCTTTCCCTATTATTAAAAATAATACGAGACAGGGACAGGGGTAAATAAGGTCTTCACCCCATATTCTTCTGCTTAACAATGTATTGTATAAAGTTGGTTATGCTTGGAGAAAGAGTACCCACGCATAACCATAAAGACAAGGCCGTAGGTGAAAAAAACTAAAATAAAAGGTTTGCCCATCGTTTTCCATCCTATCCGGCAAGATCATTGAAACATTATGCGGTATTATTCTAAGACAATCATGTGAGGCAAACATGTCCTATTTGCAATATGTTCCTTAAAATACCTTCCAAATTATGAAAATACTGTCCTATGGACAACCGAATACTGCCTTTACCTTATTGGCCGGCATTTCATTTTGATTATGATGGTATTTATAAGTTTTTTAAACAATGGGAAGGTTCATTATGTAATGCCTTTCGAATATCGTGGAGATAAAGTATTTTTCGACCTTATTCTTGAGGCATATAAAGAACCATAAATAGCATGGTGGTTAACAAAAGGAGGTGTTTTTATGGACGTAAAATCATATTGCGATAGTTTAGCGATTGAGCTCACCGGATGGAAAGCAAAGGTGTACGATATTGTTAGCAAATTAGACAAAATGTCATCCGGGGACAAGGAAAAAGTTGTTCCTCAGGTACGAGAACTGCATATGATCATCGAAGAGTTGGATGACAGAATCGACAGGTTAGAAAAGCAGTGCCCGGTTGAATGGAATCCGGAAAAAGTTGATTTAGAGGGCAAGTTTTCCGGGCTGAAAACAAAATGGGA
Organism: Thermodesulfobacteriota bacterium; assembly: GCA_035256645.1. GTDB lineage: Bacteria > Desulfobacterota > WTBG01 > JAGOGO01 > JAGOGO01. The sequence goes on from DATEXU010000050.1 coordinate 8,744, forward strand.
GAATGTGTGGCAAAATATTTCCCCTGGGGATATCGGGGGTTAACCTTGTAACCATATTTTGGGTATGCCGCGTGGTTGAGAATGGATTTCGATTTTAACAATCTTCGCGCAGAACGGTCGTTATGATTTAGAAAAATTTCCTGAGACGGAAGCTTACTTTTGAAACGCTGGAGGATGAGGGCTCTTTTTGTTCTTTTTTGTTACAGCTTGTTACAGCAGTTAATAAGTGTTCCGTCTCATTTTTTATTTCTTGATAAACCGCGAACTTACTTGTTTAAATTTTTTCTATGCACCTTATCCATATCCGAGGTCAGCCAGCCGCTCCTCGCTGATGCCGAAATAATGCGCGATCTCATGCACCACCGTTTTTTCAATCTGCCGCTGCATTTCCTCGATTGTATCGCACATTTCCTCCAAAGGCTCCTGGAATAAAAAAATCGTGTCCGGATACAAAGGCGGCGTTGTTATTGAACGCTTTTCCAGAGAGACACCCCGGTAGATGCCCAGCAACGTTTCATGGGGAAGCAAGCCCATTTCTTTAATCAGCGCGCGGGGAGGGCGTTTCTGAACAGCAATTAAAATGTTCTCAAGGTACTGCCTGAATTCACGGGGGATGCGCTTAATCGATTGTTTAACGATTTTATCAAATTCCTTCTGGCTCACTTTCATTGGGTGCCTGATAGCAGAGGAGAGGTGTGTCTGTGAAATCTTAACGTTTTGCCGTGCCTTCTCGATCCCGAAACTCTTTGGCTAACCCTATTTCTTCGGATCACTCAGATAATCGCCCAGAAGCCCACGGCTGTGTTCATCATCATGGCAGTACACGCACAAGTTTTCCCAGTTGGAGCCGTCAGCAGGATTGTTCATGTGGTTCCCGTCTTTGTGATGCACGGTCAGAAGGTGCCTGTCTTTCTGGTCGAACTCTCTGCCGCATTTGGCGCAAATAAGACCGTGAATTTTGAGCGAGCGCTCCCGGTAGTCGCTGTTGGAAACAGGGAGATGCTTCCGCAGCTCCCTGACTATCTCTTCAACGGGTTTGTCTTCACCCTTCTTCTCCGGCCATCGTGTTTTGTGCCTGCCCCCGTATATCCTCCCCATAGCGCTATCCTCCTAAAAAATAGAGAACCACAGAGGTATTATGCCTCTTTTCTTCACTATTATTATATCTCACTCACGGTCACGCGCTCCATTTTGTCACCCTGCTGAATGGCATCCACAACATCCAGCCCTTTTACCACTTTGCCGAACACCGTGTGTTTCCCGTTGAGGTGCGGCTGGGGCGAGTGAGCAATAAAAAACTGGCTCCCGTTGGTGTTCGGCCCGGCGTTGGCCATTGAGATCGCGCCCCGTTCGTGAATAAGCGGGTTTCCCGCGCATTCATCCTCAAACCGGTATCCTGGCCCGCCCCGGCCCGTGCCGGTCGGATCGCCCCCCTGGATGACAAAGTCTGGTATCACCCGGTGGAATATGACCCCATCATAGAACCCCTCCCGCGCCAGAAAAACAAAGTTGTTGACGGTCTTGGGCGCGTGAAGCGGATAAAGCTCTAACTCCATGGTCCCTCGGCTGGTTTCGATTGTAATGCGATACATTTTCTGTTCGTCGATCTGCATTGCGGGCGGACTATCCCATTGTTTTTTGGCCATCTGGTTTCTCCTTGATAACGGTTTAATAACCTATTTTTTAGTAGGGGCGACCGGCCGGTCGCCCCTACTATGTTACCCTCTATTTCTGAATTACGACACAGCCGTGCGACAAAGAGCGCGGCCGGCTACCCATCCGGTTGAAAAAGCAGCCTGCAAATTAAAGCCGCCGGTATCAGCATCAATGTCAATAAGTTCGCCGGCAAAATATAAACCTTTAACCAGTTTAGATTCCATAGTCTGGGGATTGATCTCCTGTATGCTTACCCCGCCGGAGGTGACAATCGCCTCGTCAAATGACCGGTAACCGGTTATATCAAACAAAAACTCTTTCAGGAGCATTCGCAACCGCTTCCGTTCTTCGATTGTAATCTGGTTTAATTCTTTTTTTTCTGAAATTTTAAGTCGTTCGATAAACACCGGCATCAATTTTCTCGGCAACAGTTTTTTTAATAAACTTTTAAAGCTTTGTCTACTGTTTTCGTTTATTTCCCTGAGGAGCCTTTTATCCAGGGTTTCATGGTCCAGCGCGGGTTTTAAATCTATAGAAAGAACTACCTTTTGTTTTTCCTGCAAGAGCTTTACAACCGTTCCGCTCAAAGAAAGAATAATCGGCCCGGAAACTCCAAAATCCGTAAACACCATTTCCCCGAACCGCTCATCAACCTTTTTGTTTTTAACCACTATTTTTGCCTTAACATTTCTCAAGCTCAATCCCTGAAGCTTTTTTGCCGTATCCCCTTTGGTTTCAATCGGCACGAGCGCCGGCAAAACTGGCGTCACTGTGTGACCAAGCTGAGAAGCAAGTTTATATCCTGTCCCCGTCGAACCGGTTCTCGGATACGATTTTCCTCCGGTGGCCAGGAGAACATTATCCGCGTGTATTGAAATAGATTGACTGACGTTACCCTCAACCGGATTCTTTTTATTAATGGCAAGAGAAAATTTTCCGTCCGGCAATTTTGAAATGCCGGTTACCTCAGAATTGACCGCGAGCGGGATTTTTAAAGTCTTTACCTTATTAAGCAATGCCTCGACAATTTCCAAAGCGTTATCCTTCTGCGGGAAGTAACGCCCTCCTTGCTCAAGCTTGAAGGTAACACCTAATTTTTCAAAGTACCGGAGAAGGTCAGTATTAAAAAATTCCGCGAAAGCGAACTTCAAGAACCGTCCGTTTTTACCGAAATGGGAAAGAAACTCTTCCAACGAAGCATCATTGGTAATATTGCACCGCCCCTTGCCGGAAATTCGAAGCTTCAGAGCGGGCCGCGGCATCTTTTCCAGAATCAGTATTTTCCGGGAAGGAGTATAGCTCTCAATACCCGCGACCAAACCCGCCGGCCCCGCGCCAATAATGACAATGTCGTAGTGTTTTTCAAACATCATTAGTCTTTGCAATTTAGAAACAAAAAATATATTCCAGAAAGACACGCAACCATCTACCCAAGCACCTGTAGGGGCAGGGCTTGCCCCTGCCCTTTATGATGAGGCATCAAGGGCAACCGCAGGGCTTGCCCCTGCCCTTTATGATGAGGCATCAAGGGCAACCGCAAGGGTTGCCCCTACTTGTCGAACCATAAACGGCCTTGCTCAACTTGTGAAGTTGAAATAGATGCACATAAGTCAGCTAAGGTGCCTAAGGTATGGCCCTTTGGTAGATATGGTATTTCTTTTGAATATTTTATTAACACCTCCTTGAGGTCGGGATTCTGGATTGCTTCTATTGCAGATATACGCGCAGAAGGTGGAACATAATGAAAATTCGCAAAAACTATTTTTATCATATCCACAACTAATGATGTTCGGTCTTTTAATAACCTGACTTTCTCCAAGAGTTTTTCTTCGAGTCATGATTTTATTTTTTCGATCTCGTTACTTTTTTGAATGGAGATAGTTTCTTCCCGCAATTGAACATAGTCTTTCAATTTATTAAGGTCAAATAATTCAAAAACCCCCTTTGTTTTTTCTAAGATACTTTTTTGTGAATTTAATTCTTCCTGTAAAAGCTGAATGCGGTACCTCTGATACCATCCAAAAAAAATTAGGCCAATACATGTTATAATAGTGTTTATCCAGTTCATCGTCTTCCCTTTCTGGAGAGTTGATGAAAAGATTTCGCTAAAGCGGTCTTTCTTGTTTAGAAAGGTTATCTATTCTTTCATAAATTTTTCTGTAAAGCAAGGGGACTTGCTATAAGAAACCCCGCAAAGCCGTAGGGGCGACCGGCCGGTCGCCCCTACATCGCAATCCCCAATGGCCAAACCATGGTCATTTATTCCTTTTCGCTGAAAACAACCGGCATCTGATCCGAAAGCCTTTCGGGCTCACGCCCCAGTCTCTGACGATAGACGGCCTTGTAGGTGAAGATCTTTTCAATGTAATTTCTGGTTTCAAAAAACGGAATAATTTCGACCCAGATATCCGCCGGCATTGAGCCTTCTATGGGAAGCCACTTCCGCACCATTCGCGGCCCTGCATTATAAGCGGCGGAGGCAAGCACAGGATTCCTCTGCAAGTCATCAAGCCGCATCTTGAGATAACACGTTCCGTATTTGATGTTTTTTTCAGGAGAAAGAAGCAAAGAAGGATTCGGAAAAGGTTCACCCAGGTGGGAAGCGATCCTTTTTCCGGTGTCAGGCATGATCTGCATGACACCCAAGGCCCCTGCCGGCGATTTGGCGTCGGCAACAAACATGCTTTCCTGCCGGATCAAGGCAAAAATCCAGCCCGGATCAAGACTATTCTTCCCGGCGTATCGATTGATGGACTCCGCATAACAGAGTGGGAAACTGACAACCAGGTCGTCGCATCCTCCGGCAGCGGCTGCAGCGCGGATAGCCCGGTCATTCCAGCCCATGTCATGGGCCATGATGGCCGCGGCGCTTTGTTGAGTGGGTCCTTTTTCCTTAAGCAAAAAGATCCATTCCCTTCGGGCGTCACCAATACGCCCGAGGTAAACAAGCTCGACAACTCTCCGGATACCCGGTTCCTGCCGGAACTTCAACATATCTTCCTCGGTGGCTGACAACGGTCGATGGTTGAAATGGCAGGTCTGGTTCAAGCGGTCCGCCGCCAGCAGAGAAAAATAGTTCTGCTGCCCTGCGATTTCCCGATAGATTGCCGAAGCTTCCTGGGAACGGCCCAGCGCTGCAAGAGCCCTGGCTTTCCAGTATAACCAGCGGGGCTCGGTTTTTTCCTGAACGTCAAGATGGTCCCACCCTGACAAGACCGCTTTCCAGTCCTGTCGTAAGAGCGCGGCTCTGATGCGCCATTCCCTGAGCTTCGGCGTCATCACATGATCCGGGAGGCTGACCATACGTTCCAGCGCCTGAGGATATCGCCTGAACGCCAGATATTGGGCTATTTCCTGTTCGATGCTGGATAGATCAAGTTGAGAGAGGTCTTGTTTAGCCTTTAATGTATCAAAAGCCCAGACGGCCCAGGGTGTGTCTTGCCGGATCAGCCGGCCCATTGCCTGGCTCAGAATTTTGCCGGCCACACCTCGGTCGACTTTGGACCAGTCCATGTCAAGAATTTTGGTCGGCTGGTTGAACATATCCACCCACAGATCAACCCATGGCTTTTCGTCGGTTGGCAGATATCGCTTGAGATAAACGGCCAGGGCCGTCTGTTGCTGAGCCATGGTCAGCTCAATCCTTTGCCAGACGAGGTCCGGGGTCAGCTTCTTATGAGCATAGAAAAAGTCAAAAACAGGATAGCATTCTCCGGGCAGGTATCCCTTGTAGTGCCAGAGTTTTTCCGCCTGAGCCCAGGCTTTATCGATCTCACCCGTTTCCAGAAGCGCGCGGACGTAAGCATACTGCAAAAACGGGGGGGCAGGTTCCCTGAAATCCCGCGCCAATCGTTGCCATTGATTTTGCCCGGCCAGGTATTCGAGCCAGGCCTTCCTCAATCGACCGGACAGCGGGGATGATTCGTATTCGCTAATAAAAGACAAAATTTCTTTTTCCCTATCGATACGTATATTTTTTTGAGTATCCATAAAAACAAGATAGGGATAAAGAGGATAATCCTTGAGCCTGGTCAGTAATTTGCTGAATTTTGCCTGATTTCCCTTTTTAAAGGCGTCTTCCGCGTCAAGAAAGTATTGTCTTTGTTTATTCAGATCGGCCCGGGCAATTGAAATAAACAAGAAGAAAAACCCGATTCCCATCAGATAGCTTCTAATTCTGCCGGACATTTACAACTCCCGAGTAGACACGCACCTGTTTTCGGTTTGTTTTGACCAAGGCTCTTGACCGCCTGAGGGCAATTAATAAAAAAAAATTCGACAGCCAAAGTATAAGAGAGAGGGTTTTTGTATGTCAAATGATTTTACCTCCCCTTTCACTTCTCCCGATAGAAAATTTCCTCCAGAGACTTCCTCTTTTTTATCGGTGTTACATCAGTATCCTTTGGATAGCCTACGGTCAGCAGGGCCAGCACCTTTACTGTTTTGGGAATTTCCAAAATTTCTTTGATCTTTTTTTCTTTAAACCAGCCAATCCAGCAAGTGCCTAAGCCAAGCTCAGTTGCCTTGAGCACCATATGCTCCATGGCAATTCCCATATCTATTTCCTTAGTACGGGATGAGAAAAAGGGGGTGCCCCCTCGATGTGCGATTATTAGGTAATTAAGTTTTTACCCCGTTAGAAATGCCCGCTTGCCTTGTTAGATATCAAATAGCTAACAGGGTGAAAAAGCACGGGGTAAATGCCCCGTGTGAAATCTTTCTAACGGGGTTTACTCGGACTTAATGCCCACCGGGAAAAATGGTTATGCTGAGCCAGTAGAGTAAAAAAAGCAAACCAACACCAAGGCATAGACTCCATCCGATCAG
>DATEXU010000051.1:0-5288 GCA_035256645.1 Thermodesulfobacteriota bacterium
GGCAAGTCTACCTTAAGGCACTCAAAAAAGGGTACCTGGAGATTATTGTTGAAGCCGGGGGGGTGGTCATGAACCCCGGGTGCGGACCTTGTGTGGGAGTCCATTTAGGGGTACTGGGAGATGGTGAGGCGTGTCTTTCCACCCAAAACCGGAATTTTAAAGGACGAATGGGAAATCCTGAGGGGTTAATTTTTCTTTCCTCGCCTGCGACCGCAGCCGCAACCGCCCTGAGGGGTGAAATCTCTGATCCCCGCGAATACTTTATCTGATCAGGGAATCACATATTGTTTGAGAAAACAAAGAATGCAAACAAAAGTGTGTCTTTTTTACAACACTGTATCGCATTTTTACCATACCTTTTCTTATATAAAGATCGTTATCCCATCAGCCAACCCAACTTTTCTTTTTTAATAAATTATATAATATTAAATAGTTAATTATTATTTTGCTTGTTTTCCTGATATGGGCATACTGATTGCTTACTTTATTGTAAATTCGAGGAGAATCAGGAGGATTATGCCATACCAACGGACTATAAAACATGAAATAACTTTAAGCGGTATTGGTCTCCATATCGGGAAAAAAGTAAACCTTACCCTTAAACCAGCTCCGCCTAATACGGGTATTATTTTTCGCCGCATCGATGTTTCCCAGGCCGAACCTACTCGGGCAATTATTGCTAATGTTACGGATGGCAAATTAGCCACCACCGTAGGTAATAACGGAACCGGGGTTAACACGGTCGAGCACCTTTTAGCCGCTTTGGTTGGCCTTGGCATTGACAATGTGCTCATCGAACTTGATGCTCCGGAAATCCCCATTTTGGATGGAAGCGCCGGCCCCTTTGTCAATCTTCTCCGCACTGCCCGGCTTAAGTATCAAAATGTGCCCAAAAAGTTTGTCGTTATTAAAGAGCCGATCATGATACGGTGCGAGGATAAATATATTGAGGCCTATCCTGCTGACCGCCTTATCCTCGATTGCACCATTGATTTCGACCACCCCGTGATCGAAAAACAATCGTTAGAATGGGAATTCGGGTATAGAAGTTTTGTAAAGGAAATCTGTACAGCCCGGACTTTTTGTTTTCGACAAGATATTGATGCTCTTTTGGCGAATGGTTTTGCGAAAGGGGGATCCTTGGATAATGCCGTGGTCGTGGATAAAGACGGGGTCATGAACAAAGGAGGACTTAGGTTCCCTGATGAGTTTGTCCGCCATAAGGTTCTTGATCTTTTAGGCGACCTTTCTTTGCTGGGTCACCCTATTGTCGGTCATATTAAAACCTATAAAGCCGGTCACCTGCTCAACCATCAGTTTCTCCGCAAACTTTTGAGCCATCATGAAAAATGGGAGTTAACTAAAATCATTCCCCTCAATAACACCTTTATTTTTCAAAAGGCTTACTCCTCTCCCTTTATTCCTAACTATCCTGCCTAATTGCTTGAGGGTTATCATTCTTACATAATGCCCACAAGGGTCTACAACGTCTCCCTGAATCCCTAAACCAAAATACCTTGCCTTTTTATTAAAATCTCGATATTTTATAAACGATGTGCCACATTTGGCAGATTCATATGTATTGGTTTGGAATAGTGCCTTATGAAATTATGTATAATTTTCTGGATAGTCTTTATTTCTCTTTTTTTTTACTCTCCCTCAAGGGGTGATAGCCCGACCATTCAAAATATCCGGATTTCCAATTCTCCCGCTCACCTTAATCTCCGATTTTACTTAGCCAACAGTTTTGGTCCAAAAATTGAAGAAGCAATAAATAACGGAATCCCCACCACCTTCACCTACTCCGTAATGCTCTATCAACAACGCTCCTTCTTGAATGATAAATTTCTCACGGCAAGCACCCTCTTAAAAACAATCAAATTTGATAACCTAAAAAATGAATACACCATTGTGACCACTCTAAAGGAGAATGAAAACAGCGCTTCAAGTTTAGTTGTCTTAACGCTTGAAGAGGCAAAAAAAAATATGAGTCAGGTAGAGATCCTTTCTGTTTATCCCATCTGGAAGTTAGAAAGAAATAACACCTATTACTTTGAAATAAAAGCCGCGGCCGAAGGAGTAAAACCACCTCCCTATATCCATTACTTCCTCTTTTTCCTTGATTGGAAGTATTTTGATACCGATTGGGTAATAGAAAATTTTAGATATTAATTTTTTTTTTAAGAGTGCTCTATTATTTAAAGATGATTTTGGGCTTCAAAACAAAAATAAAAAAAATGGTTGGGTTTTTTAAAATCCCAAAAACCGATAGCGAAAAAACCAACCTCGACCCGCAGGAAAGGCTTCGGCGCCGTCGGGAACGGCTCATTATTCTTATCACTGCCGTTCTTATAGCCGGGCTTACGATTCTTGAATCTTATTTTTCCCGAACGTCAGGCAAACTTCCCCTTTCCAGCAACATCCTTGTATATTTTATCCTTAATCTTAATATTATTCTTCTTGTCCTTTTGATCTTTTTAGTTATCCGTAATGTGGTAAAGCTCATTTTTGAACGACGCCACGGAATCCTGGGGTCAAAGATCAGAACCAAATTAGTTGCTTCATTTATCGGGCTCACCATTGTCCCCACCTTACTCCTTTTCTGGACATCCGCTGGTTTAATTACCACTACCTTTGATAACCTGATTAGCTTTCAGGTAGAACAATCGTTGGAGGAATCTTTAGAGGTTGCACAGAAGTATTATAAAAATTTAAAAGACAGTTCTCTTTACTTCGCTCACCAACTCAGTACTACTATAAGTAAACGGGGTCTCTTATCCCCCGGCGAAAAAAACCGACTCCAAAAATTTATCGAAAAAAAATCACAAGAATATAATGTGGGATCAATTGAAATCTTATCTCCATCGCGGCCTTTTCAAAAAAGTTTAGCCCTCGCCTCTCATTTGCCCATCGAAGATAAGGTTAATTATAAAATTGATCGTGAATTAATTAAAGAAGGCATTCTCACCAAGGATATTGCTAAAATCCAATCCCTTCATAAGGGAGAATTAATCCGAGGAATTTCCCCGATTTTCTCAAACAACGCACCCGCGCAGGTAGATGGTTTTATAGTAGTAAGCTACTATATCCCAAACAGTCTGGTGAAAAAGATGACCAAAATTTCCAACCGTTTTACTGATTATAAACGGCTCACATCCACGCAACCTCCGCTAAAACCAACGTATATTATCCTGTTATCCAGCATCACGTTGCTGCTGTTTTTTTCCGCCATTATGTTTGGATTCCACTTGGCAAAAAATATAACCGGGCCCATTAAAGAATTGGCAGAAGGAACACTGGAGGTTGCCAAAGGAAATTTAGATGTCCGGATCGCGATCAATAAAGCTGACGATGAAATTGGCTCGCTGGTGGAGTCTTTTAATAAGATGACCCAGGACTTAAAGACCGGAAAGTCTCAATTGGAACTGACAAATAAGGATTTGCAAGACACGAACATCGAATTGGATAAACGGCGCACCTACATGGAAATTGTCCTAAAAAATGTTGCTGCCGGAGTTATTTCAATCGATCGTGACGGCCGCATAACCACCATCAATAAGTCCGTTGGAAAAATTCTGGGACTGGAAGTTGAGTCATACTTAAACAAAAGTTATCATGAAATCCTTCCTCCTCACTATCTCCGGCAGGTTGATGACCTCATTCAAGAGGTTGACCGGTCCAGCAGTTTGACGTTTGAAAAAGAAATTAAACTCACCCTCTCCACAAAGGTTATTGACCTTTCAACCTTTATCACGCCGCTCAAGGATGAAAGGGGAAATTATCTTGGCTTGGTAATCGTCATTGAAGATGTCACGGAACTCCAAAAGGGGCAACGCATCGCTGCGTGGAGAGAGGTGGCGCGCAGGATTGCCCATGAAATAAAAAATCCTTTAACCCCCATTCAACTTTCAGCCCAGCGGTTACGCCGCCGGTATAAGGATAAATTTTTGGAGGACGGACAAATTTTTGATGAATGCACTCAAACGATTATCGGTCAGGTTGAACTTTTAAAAAATATGGTTAACGAATTTTCTCATTTTGCCCGCATGCCGGCAAACAAACCATCCCCCAATTACCTACCGCAAATCATTAATGAGACGTTGCCCATTTTTCGTGAAGCGCACAAAAACATTGTCTTCACGTTTGATGAGTCGGAAGCTCCTCCCCTGATGAATTTTGACCCCAACCAAATCAAACGGGCGCTTATCAACATCCTGGAAAATGCGGTTGAGGCGATTGCAAAAGAAGGTGAAGTAACCATTACAACGTTCCATGACAAAAAATTAAAAATCGCGGGCGTAGAAATTGCCGATAATGGATGCGGTATTCCTCCGGGAGGAAAGTCTCGACTTTTTGAACCCTATTTTTCAACCAAAAAATCAGGAACCGGTCTCGGGCTGGCTATCGTTGATTCTATTATCTCTGACCACCAGGGACATATTCGGGTAAAAGATAATTCCCCTAACGGCACGATATTCCGGATCGCATTGCCGACCAATATTTAACGCTAGGGAAAGGTAATTTTTCGGTGAAAAAAAATATCCTCGTCGTTGATGATGAATCAAGTATCCGGGAATCCTTAAGTGGAATTTTACGGGATGAAGGATACGAAGTCTCGGTTGCCACTGATGGCGTTACGGCCCTCAAAAAGGTGGAGGAAGACCCCCCTGACCTTATTTTTCTCGATATCGTCATGCCGGGAATTGACGGGTTAGAAACGTTGCAGAAATTAAAAGAAAGGTTTCCTGAGATCTATGTCATTATTATCTCAGCCTATGGGACAATCGAGACTGCGGTCAAAGCGCTCAAATACGGCGCTTTTGACTTCATTGAAAAACCTCTTTCATTGGAAAAAGTTGTCCTCACGGTAAAACATGCTTTCGACTTCTTTAAACTCAATCAAGAAAACTGGCTTCTTCGAGAAAAAATCTTCCCCACCTTCCGCCTCGACGGTATCAGCCCTTCCATTACAAAATTAAAAGAGGATATTGAACGCGCTGCGCCAACGAACGCTTCCATCTTAATCACCGGTGAAAATGGAAGCGGGAAAGAACTGGTTGCCCGGCTTATTCATCAACACAGCCGTCGTTCCAACAAGTCGTTGGTGGAGGTTAATTGCGCCGCCATCCCGGAAGAACTCATTGAAAGCGAGCTTTTCGGTTATGAAAAGGGAGCCTTTACGGGCGCCTTTTCCCGGAAGCTCGGAAAATTTGATCTTGCCCATGACGGGACTCTGTTTCTGGATGAAATCGGAGATATGAGTTTAAAAACTCAAGCAAAGATTTTAC
>DATEXU010000052.1:0-15063 GCA_035256645.1 Thermodesulfobacteriota bacterium
TCTTTTCATCCAAGATTCGAGACCGGGCATTCGGTGCGTAGCACTCAGCGGTCACTCTTTGGTTCCAGTCATGATAAGGATGGGCTGAATCCTGCACCTCAACGGTCTCTAACCAAGGATTCTCACGGGGCGGCTGATAGAAATGCCCATGGATGCAAATATATCGTTCCATTAACAGTAACCTTTAGCGGCAAAGTTTTTATACCAAGTCGCCTTCATTTGCATATCTTTGTTGTCTCCTCGTCAGTTTCCGTAAATCGTAAAAAGTTAAACGTAAGGTGTTAAAACACTTCACATTTCACGTCTCACTTTTCACGTTTTGATCGTCGCCGCCTCGATCTGCTTTTGAGTACAACTCGGTATTAAGTATAGTGCTTCATCAACCTTTACCTGAAAAATAACCGTTAGCCCGTTGGATTTAGCGGCACTCATCATAGCTGACTTTTGTTCCGTAAGAATACAACACCGAGAGGAGGTAGCGTAAGGGTGAGTGAATATGGCTGCCCGTGAACCGAGATAGGCACAGCCTCTACTGCCCCACTATTACCTTGGCCGCTCCCGCCATATTCATGCGCATCACTATTGAGCGCCTCCTGCCAAAAACCTCCCCGGGGCGCTCCCACCTGATAGTGAAAACGGGGAACCGGAGTAAAATTGCAGAGGACCATTACCATGTCATGAGTGGAGCGGCCTTGACGTACCAGGCTTACAGTACTACTTTCACTGTCTTGACAGTCAATCCAGGCAAATCCAGCAGGGTCAAAGTCAAGCTCATAGAGAACCGGTTCACTCCGGTAAAAGTGGTTTAAGTCTTTAACCCACAGTTTTAAACCGCTATGAGGCCCATACTGTAACAGGTGCCAATCAAGGCTTACCTCGTGATACCACTCGTTCCACTGCCCGAATTCACCGCCCATGAAAAGAAGTTTTTTCCCGGGCTGAGCGTACATATATCCAAAAAGGAGCCTGAGGTTAGCAAACTTTTGCCAATCATCCCCCGGCATCTTATTTAAAAGCGAGCCCTTACCGTGCACCACTTCATCATGGGAAAGGGGAAGAATAAAATTTTCATGAAAAGCATAGAGCATCCGGAAGGTGAGCTGGTTGTGATAATACTTTCGATGGATCGGATCCTTGGTCATATACACTAACGTGTCATGCATCCAGCCCATATCCCACTTCATGCCAAAACCAAGTCCTCCCACATAGGTGGGCCGCGAAACCATGGGCCAGTCGGTTGATTCCTCAGCCATCGTCTGCGCCTGAGGAAAATCCTTATACACCACTTCATTAAAACGCCGCAAAAACCAAATTGCCTCGAGATTTTCCCTGCCTCCGTACTGGTTGGGAATCCACTCCCCTTCGTTTCGGGAGTAATCCAGGTAGAGCATGGACGCTACCGCATCCACGCGAAGACCATCCGCATGGTATTTCTCTAACCAGAAGAGGGCGCTGCTCAAAAGAAAACTTCGCACTTCATTGCGTCCGTAGTTAAAAATGAAGCTTTCCCAGTCCGGGTGAAACCCTTTACGGGCGTCCGCATGTTCATAAAGATGCGTCCCATCAAAGTAACCGAGACCATGCGCATCAGTGGGAAAATGTGAGGGCACCCAGTCTATGATCACCCCAATATCGTTTTGGTGTAAGCAGTCAATCAGGTACATGAGGTCCTGGGGAGTTCCCTGGCGGCTCGTGGGAGCAAAGTAACCCGTAATTTGGTAGCCCCAGGAGCCATAAAACGGATGTTCCATCACCGGAAGAAACTCCACATGGGTAAAACCCATGTGTTTTACGTATTCCGCAAGCCGCGGTGCGATTTCCCGGTAGGTGAGAGAGCGATTTCCTTCTTCCGGCACGCGCATCCACGAACCGAGATGCACCTCATAAATAATCATGGGGGCATCAGGCGCATTATGGCCTTGTCTTTTTTTCATCCATGCTTGGTCGCCCCACGTGTATTCTAAATCCCAAACAATAGAACCAGTCTTAGGAGGAACTTCATGGTAGAGGGCAAAAGGATCAGCCTTGTCTACCTTATAGCCATGATATCGGGAGATGATATGGTATTTGTAGGTGTCGCCTTTTCCTACGCCGGGCACGAATCCTCCCCATATCCCTGACTGGCCATGGGGCGCGAGGGGATGGGTTGATTTGTTCCAGTCATTAAAATCTCCCATAACAGAGACCTGCTCTGCATCCGGCGCCCACACTGAAAAACAGGTTCCTTCTCTGCCATCTTTATTGAGAGGATGCGCCCCCATTTTCTCATAAAGCCGAAAATGGCTGCCTTCATTAAAAAGGTAGCGGTCATCATCAGAGAACAACCTGAAATCGTATGATACGAGCGCTGGAGTTTTTTCTTTTACTTTTAGAGCCATTTTTTCTTCCGGAAATAGGTTAGCATTCCAAGCGCAACAACTATGATTATCCCCCAAACCATGAAATATCCCCAAGGCCTTTCCAGCTCGGGCATATACTTAAAATTCATCCCATAAACGCCGACAATAAATGTTAAGGGAATAAATATGGTGGCGATAATCGTTAACACCTTCATCACCTCATTCATCTTATTGCTCATGCTGGAAAGATAAATGTCGAGCATTCCGGAAACGATGTCTCGGAAGGTCTCAACCGAATCAATAATCTGAATGGTGTGATCATAAACATCGCGCAAAAAAACTACCATTGCGGATTGAATCAGGGGTGATTCTCCCCTTTCCAGAGCGCTGACCACTTCCCGCAAAGGCCATACTGACTTGCGCAAAAAAATCAGCTCCCTTTTTAATTTGTGGATTTCCTGGAGAGTTGTTGGGTTGGGATCGGCAACCAACACTTCTTCAAGAAACTCAATCCGTTCTCCCAAAAGCTCCAAGACAATAAAGTAGTGGTCAACAATGGCATCCATTAACGTGTAAGCGAGGTAATCTGCTCCCATCTTCCGATGTCGTCCGATGGTGTTTTTTATCCGGCTCCGGATAAGTTTAAAAATATCCCCCTCACCCTCATGGAAGGAGATGACAAAGTTTTCTCCCAGCACTATACTAACCTGCTCTATTTGTATCTCCTTTTTGTTATCGTCATAATTGAGCGTTTTTAAAACTATAAAAATATGAGTCCCATGGTCCTCTACTTTTGGCCGCTGGTCGGTGTTGAGAATATCTTCCTGCAGGAGAGGATGGAGGCTAAAGTGTTTTCCGATTTTTTCAATAATCTCTACCTCATGAAGGCCATCAATATTTATCCAGGTTGTCGTCGGACTACTTTTAAAGGGAAAGCATTCTTCGATGTTTTGTATTTCCTTTTCCTCAAACCTGGTCCCATCATAGTCAATAAGCTTTATTGTGGCCTTTTCTGTTTTTTTCTCTCCAATGTGAACCAGCGTCCCTGGAGAAAGGCCAGCCTTTTTTGATCTTTTTTTGGTAAAACCGGACATAACCACACTCTTATCCAAAAAGATTTTTCTGGAGAATAAGTTTTATTTGAATATTACTATGTTAGAAAATAAAAAATGTCAAGCCCAGGGATGTCTCTTTATTTTTCTCATGTTATCAGCTACAATTTTTATAGCACCGTGTTCGGCAAAAAAAACTTTTTCCATGAGGGCGGCTAAGATTAACTCACCTACCCATCGGTGTGAGCCGATGGGTAGGTGAGTTGGTATCATACGGAGAGATTAAAATATTTTTTGTTCTTTTATTTTTTTAAAGCCTTCTTAATGCCGTCTACGGTTTCCTGACTGCTCAATGAGGAAAAATCTTTTATCATCCCTTCCTTTCGATAAAAACCAATCAGCGGCGAAGTCTTCTGGTTGTATGTTTCCAACCGGTTGAGGATTGCTACCTCAGTCTCATCATCCCGCTGAATGGTTGGATTCCCGCATTTTTTGCAGGTTCCGTCCGGTTTGGGGGGATTGCTCTTGATATTATAAATTTCCTGGCAGGAGGCATTGGAGCAAGTCCTGCGGGTGGTGAGCCGGTCCAGAATAACTTCTCTCGGTATATCCAGATTAACCACCAAATCAAGGGTAATGGATAATTTTGTCAGAAGTTTCTTGAGATCCTCCGCCTGGGGAATAGTGCGGGGAAACCCGTCCAGAATGAAACCTTTTTGACAATCAGGTTCTTGCAGCCGTGCTTCCATAATTCGCATAATGAGCGAGTCCGGGACAAGACCGCCGGCATCCATATAGGCTTTGGCTTCTTTGCCTACCGGGGTTCCCGCTTTTACCGCTGCCCGAAGTATATCGCCGGTTGAAATCTGTATTGACCCGTCGTAGTCAGTAAGAAGTTTAGCAATTGTGCCTTTGCCCGCGCCCGGAGCGCCTAACAGTATAACTTTCATAGCAACCTCCTTATAAAGAATTATCGAATAATTTACTGGCTCAAAAAAAGGCACTATAAATGAAACTGGCGTCCAGGTCAAGCAGGGAAAAAGGTGCCGAATTGCCTCAAATAAAATGTTACCGAAGTGGTAAGTAAAAAGGCTTTGTTTTTTTTGCTTGACTTTTTACAACTGATTTGACAATTCATTAATTTTATTTTTTAATAAAAATACATTGAGTTACCATCACATTTAACCTATAAGGCACCTTTATACAACCCGCTTAATCTTCTTTACTTTTTAAGGATTATCCTCGAGGATACTTATTCAAGGGTCTTCACTCTGTTAAATCAACGGCTTAAGAGAACTTTTTTATTATCATCGGCATTCTACTAAACAAGAAGGAGAAAAACCATGGAAACCGAGACGAACAAACTAAGAACCAGGATAGGGGAAGAAAGCTACCAAAAACTAAGCAAAATCAATAACCCTGGCCTCAACGCATTTATCGAGAAATATGTTGAACTCTGTAACCCAGCGAAAATATTCATTTGTAATGATTCTCCGCAAGACATTGCTTATATTCGAGAAACTACCTTAAAGGCCGGCGAAGAGAAAGCATTAGCTACTCAAGGTCATACAATTCATTTTGACGCCGCTGGTGACCAGGGAAGAGACAAAGAACACACTAATATTCTTGTTCCCAAAGAGGTTGTGCTCGGTGACGCGATCAGCACCCGGGACCGGGCAGAAGGGTTAAAGGAGATCCACGAGATCCTTAAAGATATGATGAAAGGCAAGGAGCTGTATATCTGCTTTTTCTGTTTGGGGCCGACAAATTCCGAATTTTCCATCCCGTGTGTCCAGCTTACGGATTCCAGTTATGTTGCCCATAGCGAACGGCTTCTCTACCGTTCCGGTTACGAAGAGTTCGTAAGACAGGGGGCCTCAGCCCATTTTTATAAGTTTGTCCATTCCCAGGGAGAAGTGGATGCACGGAAGGTCTCCAAGAACCTTGATAAAAGAAGAATATATATTGATCTCGAGGGCGAGATTGTATACAGCACCAATACCCAGTACGGCGGTAATACCATTGGTTTAAAAAAGCTCGCCATGCGGCTTGCCATTAACCAGGCATCCAAAGAAGGGTGGTTGACGGAACATATGCTGGTTATGGGAATTCATGGCCTGCAAAACCGCGTAACCTATTTTACCGGCGCGTTCCCTTCACTTTGCGGCAAGACCTCTACTGCCATGCTGGATGGCGAAACCATCGTGGGAGATGATATTGCTTATTTAAGGAAGAAAAATGGAGAGGTGAAGGCAGTCAATGTTGAAAAGGGAATGTTCGGCATCATCCAAGGAATCAATTCCAAGGACGACCCATTACAGTGGAAGGCTCTCCATAGCCCCGGGGAAATTATTTTCTCCAACATCCTGGTTACTCCTGATAAACATGTCCATTGGATCGGCCGGGATGGAGAGGTCCCGCCTAAGGGTGAAAATTTTTCGGGCGAGTGGTTTATCGGGAAAAAAGACGCCAAGGGAAAAGATGTTCCCACGTCCCATCCCAATGCCCGGTTCACCATTGATTTGGCGCTCTTTGACAATTTAGATCCCGTGCTTCATGACCCCAAGGGCGTGGAAGTAGGCGGGATTGTTTATGGAGGAAGGGATTCTGATACCTGTGTGCCGGTAGAAGAGTCTTTCGACTGGGTACATGGAATCATAACCAAGGGTGCCGCGCTTGAATCCGAAACCACCGCGGCAACCTTAGGGCAGGAAGGAGTAAGAGAGTTTAACCCTATGTCAAACTTAGACTTTTTATCTATCCCCGTTGGAGCTTATATCCAGAAAAACCTCGACTTTGGCAAGGGATTGAAAAAAGCGCCTAAGATCTTTTCCGTCAATTACTTTTTAAGAGACCGAGACACCGGAAAGTTCCTCAATGAGAAGAATGATAAAAAGGTTTGGTACAAATGGATGGAGCTCAGGGTTCATAATGATGTTAATGCTATTAAAACTCCCACCGGTCTGATACCAAAATATGAAAACCTGAAGCCTTTGTTTAAACAAATCCTTAATATGGACTATACGGTTGCGGCCTACAAAAAGCAATTTATGACCCGCATACCGGAAAGCTTGGCAAAGATAGACCGGATAAAGACAATCTACGAAACCACCGTTACTGATACCCCCAAAATACTCTTTGAGGTATTGGAAGAACAACGGCAACGGTTACTCAAGGCAAAAGAAAGGTATGGGGACTATATCGACCCTGAAGCCTACGAACAGAAATAAGCATTTTCATCCTGAGCAACACAAATCAACCCTGAATAAAAACCTCTCGGGTGAGTCTCTAATTCTTTTGGTTTAAGGAGGGAGTTCGAAGAGCACAATCGGTGAGGATAAATAAAATGAAGCTCCACCGTTTGGTCGGGGCTTCATTTTATGCGCTTTAGCTTGGGTGGGTCATCTTTGGGTTTTTCCTTGTCCTCTTTTTCACCTTCGTTCGGAAAATTTACCACTGCTTTGCGGGAAATCATTGCCCGCACCGAAGCCCAAGGGAAATAGCAGGCAAACCTGGTTCCTCCAAACCGCAAAGGAGCAGTAACTCCGCTTTCATCCGCAAGCAGACGGGGCGAAGAGACATTTCCAAGGATAAAGTTAGTGAGTTTCCCGTCAAGATAGGGGGGAACCTTTACCCCCTCCACACTGGTATCAACCACCAAATTGATATCCCCTTCGTCAAAAAGAGCGTTGAAGATTGTCAGTTTTACCATATCTATCTTTCCTCAGGTGACCATTCTATCAGGAAGAACTTGAAAAATAAAGTGAATTCAAAAATTTCTTTAACCAAGCCTTTTTTTGACATAAAACATTCCCCAGTTGCCAACCTTCCCTTCCTGTGATAAGAAAAAGCTTGATAAATCATTTTTTGGAGTAATACCTATGCCCATCGCTGATAAAATCCGTGATTTTATTGACCGCGCCTCCTGGATCAGGCGGATGTTTGAGGAAGGCCGGCAGATGAAAACCCAATACGGGGAGAAAAATGTTTTTGATTTTAGCCTCGGAAATCCCATCCTTGAACCCCCCTTGGAGTTCTCCGAAACACTCATGCGCGTGGCTCAGGATAAAACTCCCGGCCGGCATGTGTATATGCCGAACGCGGGATATCCTGAAACCAGGATGGCCATTGCCGATCATGTTTCTCATGAGCAGATGACCGCGGTGCCCTGGGACAACATAGTGATGACCTGCGGCGCAGCCGGCGCCATCAACGTAATTTTTAAATCCATACTCAATCCCGGGGAAGAAGTAATTCTTTTTACCCCCTACTTTGCGGAATATTATTTTTATGTGGACAACGCCGGCGGAAAACCGATACTGGTTCCTACCAAGGAGGACTTTTCGATTGATGTGGCAAGGCTCGAAACGTTTTTAAATTCTCAAACCAGAGCAGTGCTTATCAACTCTCCGAACAATCCCACCGGGAAAGTCTATTCTGAAAACAACTTAAAAGAATTAGCCCAGCTTCTTACCCAAAAGAGCAAAACATTCGGAAAACCCATCTACCTGATTTCTGATGAGCCTTACAAAAAGATCATTTATGATGGCATGCAGGTCCCGGCGGTTTTACCCCTCTACCCCTACAGTTTTATTGCCACCTCGTATTCCAAAGCCCTTTCCTTAGCCGGCGAGCGGATTGGTTATATTGCCGCCCACCCTGCGATTGACGATGTCAAAGAAATCATCGATGGTTTTATCCTCTGTCTCCGGATATTAGGTTTTGTTAATGCCCCTGCGCTTATGCAGCGAGTAATCGCGAAGGTTACTGCATTAGCCTGTGATCCGACTGAGTATAAAAGAAAACGCGACCTCCTCTGCGAAGGATTAGCCGCCTGTGGTTATCAGTTTTACAAGCCAGAAGGAGCGTTTTATCTTTTTCCCAAAAGTCTCATCCCGGATGATGTCCAGTTTGTCCGGGTGCTACAAGAGGAACGGATCCTCACCGTCCCAGGCTCCGGGTTCGGCACTCCCGGGTACTTCCGAATCTCCTACTGTGTGGCAGATGAAACGATCGCAAGGTCAATGGAGGGGTTTAAGACGGTTGCGGATAGATACCGATAGGCTGAATACCAGTGACGTCAACACATCATTCTGATGAGTATTGTTTTTTCTTTTTCCCCTCACTCAACCAATAGACTCCTTGGGTTATGGGCCAATCAGTTTTCTGGGATTTTCAGGGTTTCACGTTAGTGTAGTGCGTCATAAATGTCTTTACTTTATTTGTCATTCCGGGCTTGACCCGGAATCCAGTGTTTTTAGCTGGATTCCCGCTTTCGCGGGAATGACGTCCCGGAAATTTATGTAAAGAAGTGTTGGACGCACTGCATTAGCTGATTGGAAAAACTTCTTCCTGACATCTTTGAAGAATCGCCAAAAACTTATCCACCAGGCGCTGATTATGGCAGATGTGCTGACTATACTTTGAAGAGTAGATAAAGTTGTGAAATGTCTGGAGGCTATCGGAAAATCAGAAGCTCACCTTAATTCGGAGATTGGGAAAATTCCTTTATTATCCATCCCCAGTTTATGATAAAGGTTTAATTCGGTTTTGATAAAAACTTCCAAATCATCTTCGAGGGTTTTGAATCTTTTGAAAAGTTTTTTTAGGTCCTTATCAAATTCCGGCAACCGACCAACTTCACTAAATATCTTCATGATATTCTCTTAACGAATAAGGCGGATTACGGTAGAAGACCGATTCGTATTCGATGGTCTTTCCGTTTTCGGTTGTAAGCCAGGGGACATCGTTATGAGAATACCCGCTTATTTGAGCGGCAGTCATGTCAGAGAGCCGGTTCAACACATCATCAATGAGCGCAATCTCGGTGGCTTTTAATTTAGAAAGGTCAGGTTTTTTTAGCGGCAGGTATTTGGTCTGAGGATACTGGAAGTAAGTGCTTTCAACTTTCGTGATTTCCTCTTGTTTGATCATTTTTTCAATTATTTTTTTAAACTCTATTGGTGTTGGCCCATAGTGGTTTTTGATATACGTAGCCCCAACGATCTGCTCCTCATACTTTTCATAAAAATCAAAATCAATAAAATAAAGCAGCTTATAGATTACTGTCTCGCCAATATTGGGCTTCGACCCAACCTTGTTAAGGATGTAAAGAAAGACTGCTCTGAATTTTTCCAAGTTTTTTTGGGGGACATTGATTCTGATCAGAGGGTTAGCTTTTTGCTTTACTTTACCCTCTTCTAAAATCACTTCGGGAATTTTTTCCAGATCAAGCAAGTTTTCCATTGAAACACCAAATATTTCTGAGAGTTTTTTTAGTTCATCAGCAGAAATTTTTCTTTCCCCTTTCTCTATTTGGGAAACCGTGGGGCGCAAAACCCCTAAAAGCTCGGACAGCCTCTTCTGGCTAAACCCCACGTACTTTCTTAGTTCTCTTATCTTATTGCCAATCTTAATCACCATAGCCTCCTTTGAGTATACATTTTTCTATTTATATAATATGTCTTAGGTAATATAATTTGTCAAGAAGATGTTGTTTTTTCTTACATCTAACTTTTTCCCCTTGAAAAATCCCATCGGGAAATATAGAATTATGGAAAAATGACAAAAGCTAATATCCAAATTATATGTGGCTTTCTCATCCTTGCTTTTGCGGAAATTTTCATGCTCCAGGGAGTAGAACCGTTTGCGTCCTGGTTTTATCCTTTTGCGTGGTGGTCTTATATCCTCATTGTTGATGGTATCATCTTTCGCGTCCAGGGAAACTCCCTCATGTTAAGCCGAAGGCGAGAATTTTTGGTCATGATCCCCTGGTCAGTTGCCTTCTGGCTTTTTTTCGAAATGATCAACCTTCGTACGCAAAACTGGCACTATGTAAATGTAATCGCGAACCTCTGGCTTCGCTGGGTTGGCTACTTCATATCTTTTTCCACCGTGTTACCCGGCATATTTGAAACGTATGAGCTTCTTGATTGCCTTAATCTTTATTCAAAAGTTAAAACCCGCCTCCTAATTTTTCCCAAATCCTGGCTTTCTGTCTTTCCTCTTTTGGGAGGCCTGTTTCTGCTTGCTGCGCTTATTTTCCCCCGATATTGTTTCCCGCTTATCTGGATCGGGGTCTTTTTTCTCTTGGACCCCATAAACTATCTCCACGGAAGTCCTTCTTTGCTGCGAGACTGGGAGAAAGGAAATTTTCGTAGACTGTTGCTCTTGGTTACTGCGGGTTTAATCTGCGGGTTCCTCTGGGAATTTTGGAATTTTTGGGCGACCTCTAAATGGGTTTACAGAGTCCCCTTTTTTGAGAAATTTAAAATTTTTGAGATGCCTTTAGCAGGATTTCTCGGATTTCCTCCTTTTGCTGTAGAAGCTTTTGTCTTTTACAATTTTGTCTCTTTATTCCGCTTTAAACGAAATTGGGATAAAGACGGTTACCTTATATCTCCTGAAAAGAAACTGACCAAAAATGCACTTCTTGTGGTCGCAATAATTCTCTTGGGTTTTTATGCGTTAGCTTTTCATGCTCTTGATATTTGCACCGTAAAATCCTATTCCTACCCATAGAATTTTTACCACCCCCCCTTGCCAAACAAATAGTTTTCCTTAAGGTCAAACTAATCAATTGATGGACTTGAGCGAGGGGATAAATGGATTACAAAGCACCGAAATATTGTTAGACAATCATACTGAAACGTGTTAAAATACTAACATTTACCTGATATTTTTAGCTTAATAGCTATTTTTACCTTGCGAAAGGAAATCCTCCTCATGTTAGATACTGAACAGATTAAAAAATTAGAGTCTCTTGCCAAGACTATTCGCGTTGATATTTTAAAAATGCTCAACCAAGCTTCCTCGGGCCATACCGGTGGCTCTCTCTCGACAGTTGAGATTATCGTTTCTTTATATTTTTATAAAATGCGGCACAATCCTAAAGATCCCACCTGGCCTGATCGGGATCGTTTTGTTCTTTCTAAAGGACATGGAGCGCCAGCCCTTTATACCGTCTTAGCCCGAAGTGGTTACTTTGACCTTTCCGAACTCATGCATTTAAGAAAATTAGGAAGCATTCTCCAGGGCCATCCGGACATGAAAGTGACTCCTGGGATCGATATTTCGACCGGCTCACTTGGCCAGGGGCTTTCTATGGCTAATGGAATGGCATTAGCGTTAAAGCTTGATAAGCGTCCTTCGCGCGTCTATGTGCTTATGGGAGACGGAGAAAACCAGGAAGGTCAAATTTGGGAAGCTGCTATGGCGGCGGCTCACTATAAGTTAGATAATGTATGCGGGATTATTGATCATAACGGACTCCAAATCGACGGCCCGGTAAACGAAATTATGAAGATAGAACCTATTGCCGATAAATGGGCCTGCTTTGGCTGGGAAGTCTTTCGCGTCAATGGACATGATTTCCGGGAGATTATCTCTGCTTTGGATAAAGCCGAGACCGTGAAGCACAAACCTACCTTGATCGTTGCGAGCACGGTAAAGGGTAAAGGAGTATCTTTTTTTGAAGGCAAAGTTGAATATCATGGGATTCCCCCCACGGACGAGGAATTGGCGAAAGCATTAGTCGAATTAGGAATAAAATCGTAAGAAAGGGGTAAGGTCTTGAAGTTAACAGGAATACGAGAAGCTTACGGAGAAACTTTAGCTGCGCTGGGTGAACTCTATCCGGAAATTGTGGTCTTAGATGCTGATTTATCTGGTTCTACCAAAACCAGCCTGTTTGCCAAAAAATTTCCCGACCGCTTTTTCAACATGGGTGTAGCGGAACAAAACCTGATGGGTACCGCAGCCGGATTAGCGGCAGGCGGGAAAACGGTATTCGCAAGCACGTTTGCTATTTTTGCCAGTGGTCGAGCTTGGGAACAAGTCAGATATAGTATCGTTTACAACAAGCTCAACGTGAAAATTGTAGCCAGTCATGGCGGTGTTACTGTAGGGGAGGATGGGGGTTCTCATCAATCGGCGGAAGACATAGCGATAATGAGAGTGCTGCCGGGGATGCGCGTTATTGTTCCCATGGATGGGAAAGAGATGCAGGAGGTTATCAAGGCGGTAGTAAAAATACCGGGGCCCTTTTACATCCGTTCATCCCGGGTTAAGTTCCCTCTTATTTTAGGCGATGACTACAAATTTGAACTCGGTAAAGGAAAAATTCTCAGAGAAGGTAAGGATATATCCCTTATTGGGTGTGGTCTTATGGTTTCTCACTGTCTGGAGGCTGCTGAAATTTTGGCGAAGGAAGGCATTGCCGCGCGGGTAGTAAGTCTCTCCACCATAAAACCTATCGATGAAGAACTGTTGATTGACTGCGCCTTAAACACCTGCGGTATTGTGACCGCCGAAGAGCACTCCGTTATTGGTGGGCTTGGCAGTGCGGTTGCCGAGGTGCTTTCGGAAAAAAATCCTACCCGTATTGTAAGAGTTGGGGTCCAGGATAAATTTGGAGTATCGGGGAGCGCTCCTGACCTGCTCGAATATTTGGGATTAAAGCCGGGCAATATTGTGAAAGCCGCTAAACAAATAATGGAACACAGAAGTCAAAAGACGGAACAGGCAGTTCAAGCGGCTAAGTGATTGAAGGTACGTCACAACGTCAGAAGGATCAAAAGCAATCCGGGTTGACGCTTTTTACACGAGATAGCGCATCATGATTCAGATGTTCCATGTTTATAAAAATTACTCTCCTAAATACCCCGCTCTATCTGATATCAGCCTGAAGATCGAGAAGGGGGAATTTGTCTTTATCTTTGGTCCAAGTGGGGCTGGAAAGACTACTCTCCTAAAACTAATTTTTGGTGCGGAACACCCGTCAAAGGGACAGATAATCGTTAATGGGATGAATTTCGGGAGGATCAAAAAATCAACCCTTCCTTTGTTGCGACGGAGGATGGGATTCGTTTTTCAGGACTTTAAGCTTTTAAATCACCGGACGGTGTTTGATAATGTTGGTTTGGCTTTGGAAGTGGTCGGACTTAAAAAAACTGAGATCAAACGCAAAGTCCAACAGGTCTTAAAACATGTTGGGCTGCTAAGCCGGATCAACACCGTGCCCTTAGTTCTCTCCGGTGGTGAACAACAGCGGGTTGCTATTGCCCGGGCGATTGTTAACGAGCCCGCGCTCCTTTTGGCCGATGAACCCACCGGTAATTTAGACGCCGAACTTACCAAAGAAATCATGAAACTTTTTAAAATAATCAATGCCTGGGGAACAACTATCGTCATCGCCACCCATGATAAAAACCTTTTAAACTTTAACCCCACTAAAGTGGTGGCCTTGGAAAAAGGTAAAATCAAAGGAGTCTTTGTTGCCGGTCGAAAAGGTGCGGAAGAAGCAGCCACCCCGGAAGGTTCAATAAATTAGGGCACTGATCGTGAAGCGATTTTATTATTTTATTAAAAAAGCTTTTCAAAACTTAAGACACTTTTTTCTTATCAACCTTATAACTGTTGGCATCATCAGCCTTTCTTTATTGGTGCTCAGCACCTTTTTTATGGTATTTTTAAATCTCCAAACCTACCTAAATAAATGGAAGGACCAAATCCAGGTTTCCGTTTACTTAGCGGATAGCAATACGCCTGAAGATATTTCTCTAATCCAAAAAAAAATAAACTCATTTCCACAGGTGAAAAAATTGTCCCTTATCACTAAAGAAGAAGCGCTCAGTTTTTTTAAAGATAGCTTTCCCGGACAAAAGAAGGCTTTAGAAAGTTTGAAAGACAATCCTCTTCCTGCTTCAATGGACATTCAACTGCAGGATGAGTATCGAGGTCCTGATGAAGTAAATTTTTTTGCCCTTCAGATAAAAAAAATACCCGGCGTTGAAGACGTGGAGTATGGGCAAACATGGATTGAGGGATATGCAAATTTTCTAAGATTCATGCGATCAGCAGCCTTAGCAGTAGGAGTTGTAATTTTGCTGGCCACAATCTTTATTATCTCCAATACCATAAAACTTACGCTTTTTGCCCGAAAAGATGAGATCGAGATTATGAAACTCGTAGGCGCAACCAATTTTTTTATAAGAGTCCCTTTCTTTATTGAGGGCATTCTCCAAGGTCTCTTGGGCGCTTTTTTTGCGCTCATTGTCTTGTTCGTTTTCTATCAACTCTTTAGCAACTGGATCGCCCAATCATCGTATTTCTCGTTAAAATTTTTTAAAATATTTTTTCTTCCGCTTCCTCACCTTCTTCTTATCACTGCGGTGGGGATGATAACAGGATTCTTGGGGAGTTTTTTCTCTTTGGGCAAATATTTAAAGTATGAATAAAAAGCTATTATTCTTTTTAGCGCTGGTCTTTTTTGGTTTTTTTGCACTTTCTGTAAACTTACAAGCTGAGGATAAAAAAGCACCTAAGGAAAAAAAAGAATTAAAAGAGATTCAAAAAAAAATTGAAGATAAACAGGCCCGTATAAAAAAGGCTGAAAAAACGGAAGAAAAAGTCATTTCTGATTTAGACAACATCGAAGAAGCGCTTTCCCAAAAACAACAAGAACTTAAACATTATGAGGTCAACTTAAAAAACCAGGAGAAAGAGATTACGGCTTTAAATCAGGAGATTGAAAAACTAAAGGCAGAGATAAGTGAAGAGGAAATTTTTTTGGCTGATCGGGTAAAGGTTCTTTACCAACTGGGACGCTTAAGTTTTGCAAAAGCAATTTTTTCTTCTGAGTCTTTTTCTACGTTGATGCGAAGGTATGGTTA
>DATEXU010000053.1:0-10566 GCA_035256645.1 Thermodesulfobacteriota bacterium
AAGGATCTGCGAGCAGCGGACTACTATGAGAAGAACCAAAGCCTAACCAACGAAATGCTCCAGTATGCTTTTGAACACTGCGGGATTCGTCTGAGCAGCGGGCTGGTAGACCAGCAGAGATTCTTTACCAAGTTTCACAAAAAGCAGTTCACAGGCTGAGAATGACTAAATTAGATGCTCAGTCAGCTATGAACGCACTGTTTAAGGCCGGCCTGGAAATTCAGCAATTTCTGGAGACGCTTAATTGGCCGTTTTGTTTTATTGGGGGGTTAGCAGTAATTCGTTGGGGTGAGTTAAGGATGACGCAGGATATTGATCTTTGCCTTTTGTGCGGATTTGGGAATGAGGAGAAACACGCCCAAGTTTTTTTAGATAATTTTCAAGCCCGCATTCCTGACGCCCTCACTTTTGCTTTGACAAATCGGGTATTGCTTGTTTCTACTTCCAATCGGGTGGCTGCTGATATTTCTCTTTCGGGCTTGCCTTTTGAAGAGGAAATGATTAAGCGTTCTTCCCCCTTTGATTTTTATCCTGATTGTTCCCTCATCACGTGTTCGGCAGAGGATCTCGTTGTCCTAAAAGCTTTTGCTGACCGCACCAAAGACTGGATGGACGTGGAAAGCATTATTCTCCGACAGGGGCGCAATCTGGACATGGGTTATGTGCTCAGGCAGTTATCTCCTCTCTGCGATTTAAAAGGCGCGCCAGAAATTACTGCGAGGCTGAAAAATATGGCAAGAAAATTAAAAGGTTGATTTGTCCCTTAATGGGGAAAAGCCATATTAATGCGTTGACCACCCAGTCCTCACCTTTTCGGGTTTAACACCAAGCTTAGCATGACTCATTTCTATTGCTTTTTTAGATCTCTAAGCGGTTAAATTTCTTAAGGAATACTCCCCTACCGAGTAAAAATTCCATTTGAAATTAAGTGGATTCTAAGATATGGTGACTATACAGAAGTCAGGAGACAGAATTCAGAATGTTTTTTTCTGACTTTTGTTTTTAACTTTTATAAGTTAGGGAGACACCGTGGCATCCGTGCTTCTGGGACTTGAGGTAATTAAGAAAGAAAAATTTTCCCGGCTCAAAGGCCGAGCGATCGGTCTAGTGGTAAACTCCGCGTCTTTGGATTCCGGACTCAACTCAGCGGTTGAGATTTTTTTGAATGCTAAAGGGTTAAAGGTGGGGGCTTTATTCGGACCCCAGCATGGTATCCGGGGAGAAACCCAGGATAACATGATCGAGTGGGAAGGGTTTCGGGATAAAAAAACCGGGCTTCCGGTTTATAGTCTCTACGGGAAGACGCGGGAACCAATGCGGGAAATGATGGAGGGGATTGATTGTCTGGTGATTGACCTTCCGGATGTGGGAGCGCGTTACTACACATTTGTCTGGACTCTCGCGTTATGCTTGCGCGCGTGTAAAAAATATGGGAAAGCCTGCGTGGTGCTTGACCGGCCCAATCCGATCAACGGGGTTGCGATGGAAGGCCCGGTGTTAGATCCCCGGTTTTCTTCTTTTGTCGGCTTATATCCGCTTCCCCTCCGCCACGGCATGACCATGGGTGAAATAGCGCTCTACCTTAACCGCGAGTTTAAAATAGAGTGTGACCTGACAGTGGTTCCCCTGAAAGGCTGGCAAAGAGAGATGTGGTTTGATGAGACGTCTCTTCCCTGGGTGATGCCTTCGCCCAACATGCCGACGCTCGATACCGCGATTGTTTATCCGGGCATGTGCCTTTTAGAAGGAACAACGATTTCCGAGGGGAGAGGCACGACCCGGCCTTTTGAAATTTTCGGTAAACCGGATGTTGACCCTGATGAGTTAGTGAAAAGACTAACCGGAGAAGACCTCCCCGGGGTAAAGTTCCGGTCTCTTTATTTCCAGCCGACGTTTCAAGAATATCAGGGAGAACTCTGCGGAGGAGCGCAGATCCATGTTACTGACCGCAACACGTTTCTTCCGGTTCTCACCGGAGTGGCCGTAATCCGCACGATGTATCATATGTACCCGGAAAGTTTTTCTTGGAAGCAACCGCCCTACGAGTATGAGGAAGAAAAGCTTCCGATTGATATCCTTGCCGGCACTGATGAGCTTCGCTCGCAGATTGAGCGCGGGTGTCCTTTAGGGGAAATCGCTCGATTCTGGCAAAAGAAATTAGACCTCTTTCGTGAGGTCCGTAAACCGTATCTTATCTATTAAAAAGTAGGGAGCATGGGGCAGGGGGCAAGGATCGCGTAACGAGGAGCAAGGCTTAGGGATTAAGGGGTAAGGAATAGGGCAAAAACCATAATCCATAATCCTCTACCCCCTAATCCATCATCTAACGCTTTACGTTTCACGTCTTAGCGCTTTACGCCTTACGGATAGAAGTGATTGGAGATAAAAGATGAAAGCAATTATTCTGGCCGCGGGATTCGGGGTTCGGATGAGACCGCTCACGGACCGTTGTCCCAAGCCGCTGCTTCCGGTTTTAGGCCGACCGATCATTGATTACACCATCAGCCGGGTGAAAACGTTCGGAATCAAAGAAATCGGGGTGAACATCTGTCACCTGGCCGATAAAATGGAAAAATTCCTTGGTGATGGTTCCCGCTGGGATGTTGCGCTCACTCTTTCCCGCGAACCGGAGATTCTCGGAACCGGGGGAGGCATGGGAGGTTTGCGCTCGTTTCTTAAAGGAGGAGGACCTTTTTTAGTATACAACGGAGATATCGCGTCAAAAATTGATCTCACTGGTTTGGCACACTATCACAAGAAACAAAAGCCTCTGGTTACGCTGGCGCTTTGCGATTACGCGCCGAAGAATAAGGTTACTCTTTCACCTGATAATACGATCGTTGATTTTTTAGGAAAACGTAAAAAAATTAACCCCAGCGGAGACCGCAACCTTACTTTTACCGGAGTCAGCATTGTTGATGAGGAGATTCTTAACCTCATACCGGTGAGCGGCCCCAGTCATATCATTGATATTTACCTTGAACTGATTAAGCGCCGGCCCGGAAGCATTCGGGGATATGTGGTATCTGGCGACGAGTGGATCGATATCGGCACGCTGGATGCGTATCTTGACGCGCATAAGACTATTCTCCTTGACCGGCGGAGGGGGCTGTTTGGGGAAAACGTGCCTGCGGGAAATGTTTATCACGGTCAGGAAACGCGGATTGAATCAGGAGCGGTGTTAGAAGGTTTTGTCTCATTGGGGGAAAAGTGTCGGGTGGAGAAAGGGGCGTTTTTGAGGAACTGTGTGGTGTGGGATAACACGAATGTGAAAACGGGAACGCGTTGTGAGAACGGAGTGATTGATGGTGACTGGCAATATTCTCTCTCAATCTGAGCAGCACGACATTATATCAATGGTTTTTGATGAAGGGGTAAAAGGACTTGTGCGGCGCTATGCCCAACCCCCGATCTTCATAAAACTTATTTCCGGCGGCGGTTCGGACCGAAGTTTTTTTCGGATTGAGAAGCAAGGGAAAAGCATCATCCTTATGGTCTCTCCTGCTCATGATGGAGATTTTCGATACTATTGTGAGATCGGCAGGTTCTTGCGAGAGTGCGGTATCGGCGTTCCGGAATTTTACGAGGCAGATCAGGAGAAAAAAACTCTTTTTATGGAAGATGTCGGAGAGGAAAGTCTTTATCTGGAATTTCAACGCGGAATGCCGGAAGATGTGGTTACGTACTGGTATCGCAAGGTGCTCGAGACATTAGCCTATATGCAGATTGATGGAGAAAAAAAATGGACGGATTGTCCGGCAGTCACAGAGCGAACCTTTGATTATAAGACTCTGCGCTGGGAGACAGAATATTTTCAAGAAAATTTTCTGGAAAAATACTGCGGGATTGCGATCCCGGATCAAGCAGGACTCTCACGTGAATTTAAAGCGCTGGCAGAAAAAGTCGCGTCCGAACCCCTCTATTTCATGCACCGGGACTTTCAGTCTCAAAACATCATGATTCATCACGATGAGGTTAGAATCATCGATTTCCAAGGGGCGCGGAGAGGACTGCTTCAGTATGATGTCGCGGCAGTGTTAAAAGACGCGTATGTGGTTTTACCGGAAACGACTCGAAAAAAACTTTTGGTATTTTATCTGGACAAACTTGAAGACCTTGGTTTGACGATCGTTGACCGCGATCATTTTTATGAAATTTTTATTTTGGCGGGCCTTCAGCGGAACATGCAGGCCTTAGGAGCTTTTTCCTTTCTTTCTCTGGTCAAGGGCAAGGAGTGGTTTAAGCAGTATATCCCCGCGGGAGTTGCTTACCTTGACCAGGCGTTACAGGAAAGAAAGGATTTCCCGGTTTTGCGGGAAACAGTCAAAAATATCGCATCAGGATTACCGGGGTGAAAAAAATAAAAATCGCTTTTCTCATTAATCCGGTTTCCGGCGGACGACAAGGGGTAAAAATCCACGCCCAGCTTGTGCGCGCGCTCAAAATTTTTTCTTTATCCCCTGACCAGTTTCAGATTGTCTTCACCGAAAAAAGCGAAGCTGTTTCTCAGGCGCAGCGGTTAGCACGAGAGGCCGAAATACTGGTCGCTGTCGGCGGAGACGGGACAGCGATTGAAACAATTACCGGGGCCTACCGGAGCGGATGCTTGCCGCGCATCGGCCTTATTCCCATCGGAACCGGCAATGATCTGGCTCGGTCTGTGCACCTGTATGAATTATTTAAAAAGGAAGGTGTCGAAGGATGCGTGAGGCAATTTTTACACGGAACGTACGCTCCTCTTGATATCTGGCAGATTAATAAAACAGAGCTTATGACCAACTACTTAAGCATCGGATTAGACGCGGCGATTCTTCATTCCTTCCATCGGCAACGAGCAAAATTCCCTTTTTATTCTGCGTCAGGCAACAGAGCAGCCTTTGCGTGTATCGGTCTTTCACGTCTTGCGCATAGACTTCAGGGGAAGGTTGACGTAACGTGCTGGTCTGATGCTGCCAAGAAAGCGCTCTCCTTGCACGGGCATCGTCTGGTGATAATCTCTAACCTTCCTTTTTATGCCGGCGGAACAATGCTGGCTCCTGCAGCGAGTTTTTGCGATGGAGTTTTGGAGGTCACACCTTTTGTGAATGTTATTTCCGCGCTCGGGCTTTTTGCTTTCCAGCCGAGCTTTCGTTTGAGAACCTGGTATGGGAATAAGCTTGAGCATCTTAAGGCAAAGCGGGTCGAAATCGAGGTGCCGGAAGGAAATTTTCTTCAAATTGACGGCGAGGATAAGACCCATTTATTAAAAGAAAAAAAAGTTGAGATCGAGTATAGCGGTCAGATCTCTCTTCTCAAAGAAAACTAAAAAATTTTTAGGTTAGAAGACCTGATTTTTCTTATTTTAGTGGGATGATTTTTATGTTATAAGGAGCAAACCACTTCATTGGAGCGTGAAAAAAATTCATTCTCCATGGCTTTGGACTTAACCAAAGAAAGAGCGCTCCTCTTCAGCGGCTGAAAAGAGAAATTCATATTAAAATTTAAACTGTTAAGGAGAAAAATGCAGAGAATGCCCATTGTTTTAATTGTGGCGATCATACTGGTTGTTTTTTATTACTATCCGCCTTTACGAAACCTGGTTTTTCCCGGCCAGAAACCAACTCCCGAGCTTACTCACAACCAGCAATCCAAAGAAAAAGATGATGGTTTTGATAAATTAGGGGTTGAACTTTACACGGCAGGAATTAAGTTAGATAATTTAAGGGGAAAAATCGCGCTATTGAAAATGGCTCAACAAAACCGGGACTGGTTTAAACTTGAGGAGTACGCTCAACTGCCGAGTTTGCTCGCAAAGGCCGAAGAAGAGTTTAAACAAGCTGAAGCAGAGTACGAAAAGACAAAAACCCAGTATGCTCAGGAAAATGTGCGTAAGTTGATCAAAGAAGCTATGGCCAAAAAGGATAGTGAACAATCTAAAAAATAGGGTGTGGCGCAAGCCCTGGTATAAGCCTTTCTCCTAACAGCAAGAAAAAAAGGAGAATATTTTAAAATGACTGGTGGGGGAAAAACTGGTGGTTTATAAACAACCGCGAGAACTTAAAAGCAGACAGCCCAAGTAAGTGGTTGTAATAGCTGATATTAAACCTCTTCCCCTCTGGGGAAGGTGCGTTAAAGAAATTAATGGAGATGATGGGATTCGAACCCACGGCCCCCGCGTTGCGAACGCGATGCTCTCCCACTGAGCTACATCCCCAGATTTTCGTTTTCAAATAAACGCAGATAGTTTATAAATGGTTGCACCCTTTGAAGTAATTTTCAAGTTTTTTTTATTGGTAAAAGTGATGAGTTCGTAAAAATTAAAAATTAGCGGTTTTTGTCATGCTGAGCTTGTCGAAGCATGACGTAATATCAATTACTTATGTTCACCCTTCGACAGGCTCAGGGTGACATCTTCGACTTTTTACGAACTCATCAAAAGTAGTTTTGCCGATATTTTGATAAAAACCAAGTTCAAAAAAAGATAGCATTGAAAATATTTTAGAATAATAATTATTAGGAGACATTGATGGGGAAAAAGGTAATACCCTTTGATAAGTCTAAACGATCAGTGAAAGAGCTTGTAAAAGACCTTCAGAATGATCTGGAAGAAATAGAAGAGCTTTTGGTAATCGGAAAGTATAAAGATGGAGATTGGCTCTTTGAGTATTCTGATTTAGAAAATGAGCTGGAATGGATTGGAATCCTTAATGTTTTTATCCAGGAAAATTTACTGGCAGGGCCAGGCGAGGATGAATAAAAATCGGGGAGTAGCGCAGTTTGGTTAGCGCGCATGGTTCGGGACCATGAGGCCGGGGGTTCAAATCCCCCTTCCCCGACTCATTTTTTAAACCAAATCCTGCAATAATTGTTTTATTTAAAAAAGAAAAATGGTTTTTCCTCAATCCCTTCACACGTATCTCCGGCAGTTTTCCCTCTCTCCTCCTCTTCGCTGCCAGAGATACGGTGTTATTTTTTCTTTTCTGTTTGTTTCCAACAAGTTTGATATAGTATAATGATTGTTCACTACAGGTTTCAGGGAGAAAAGTAATGGAACATGGTAAGTTAAAAATAATCAGCATCGGACTGTTATCAGGAGGCCTTGATAGCATATTGGCGGTTAAGGTTATCCAGGAACAGGGTATTGAGGTTATTGGGATAGTGTTTGAGACCCCTTTTTTTAGCGCCCAGAATGCGATTAAGGCTGCTGAAGAATTGGGGATAAGGCTCATTGTTAAAGATATTACCCCAGAACACTTAGCAATGCTTAAAAACCCCCAGTATGGGTTTGGAGCAAACATGAATCCTTGTATTGACTGCCATGCTTTGATGGTGAGGGAAGCAGGAAAGATTATGGAGGATGAGGAATACCATTTTGTTTTTACCGGGGAAGTTGTGAATGAAAGGCCCATGTCGCAGAATAAGAAAGCTTTGAAGTTGGTAGCCAACCTTTCCGGATACCAGGATTTTTTACTTCGGCCGCTCAGCGCTAAGCTTCTTCCGGAAACCAAGGCTGAAAAGTACGGACTCATAGACCGGAGAAGGCTTCTCAACATTCAGGGCCGTTCTCGAAAACTCCAGTTACTCCTGGTAAAAAAATATGGGATTAAAGAATTTCCTACCCCTGGCGGAGGATGTCTTTTGACGGATCCCATTTTTTCTAAAAAACTCAAAGAGCTTTTTGAGAACACCGAAGACTATTCTATCCGGGATATTGAGCTGTTAAAATTAGGAAGACACTTCCGCATCCAAGGGAAAAAAGTAATAATCGGAAGGAATAAAGAAGAAAACCAAAAACTAAAGGAAATGGCTACCGGCAAGGATGTTGTGCTTTCCGCTGAACATGTACCGGGGCCGATTGCCCTCATCTGCGACAGTGTTTCTAAAAGAATTATGAAAAAAGCTGCGGGGATCTGCGCTCGTTTTAGCGATGCGAAAAACGAGAAAAAACTCCCGGTTATTTATCGGTTAGGCAAAAAGAATGAAGAAATAACCCCCGAGGCGATCACTCAAGAAAAAATGGATGCTTTAAGAATAAGTTCTGAGGCAAAGGCACTGAAAGAAGATACATAGTCAGGCTTCCAAGGTAATTGTCAACGCGTCGAAAATCTTCACAAAGGATCAACTTCTTGATGCAAAAACCTCGCAACTCCACGACTGTTTTAGTTACCAATGATGACGGTATTTACTCTGAAGGGATTAAAACCTTAGCCGAATCTTTAAGTTCTCTCGGCACGATCTGGATTGTTGCCCCTCAACATGAGCAAAGCGCAGTGGGACATTCCCTTACGCTTCACCGTCCTCTCCGGGTACATGAAATAGGAGAAAGAAAGCTGGCAGTTGACGGCACTCCAACGGATTGCGTCTGTTTAGCGGTTAAGGGCCTTCTGGATAAAAAGCCCGATCTTTTAGTATCCGGGATTAACCGGGGAGGGAATATGGGGGATGATATTACTTATTCGGGAACGGTTTCAGCTGCCTGGGAAGGAACCCTTTTGGGAATACCTTCTTTTTCCATTTCAACCCTTCCTGATAATCAGGAGGTCTATAATTTCAAACCGGCAGCAGAGTTTGCCTGCAGAATGGCCCAGGCGATTTTAAAATACGGACTTCCTCTGAATACCCTTTTAAACGTGAATGTTCCGAATACCAACGGGGTTCCGATTAGCCAATACAAGTTTACCCGCCAAGGAAGAAGAATCTTTGGGGATTCGATTGTGGAAAAGATCGATCCCCGCGGCAAAAAGTACTATTGGATTGGAGGCACGGATCTGGGGTTTGAAAATATCCCGGACTCTGATCTCTTGGCGATTCATCAGAAGTGTATTTCGATCACACCTATTCTTCTTGACCTTACCAACTACGCCTCAATAGAAGACCTTCTTACATGGGAGGTTTAACGCCTGATGGCGGATGATGTGAGCGCTTTTTGAAGGGTGAAATCCGGTCATGCTATCTTCTTTATTCCTTGGCCAGCAGGGAAACCAATCAGGGAATCAGAACAAGTCTCAATGAGATATAAAAGGCTGCTATGAGAAGAATCGGAGTAATTGGCGACGCTGTTTGCTCAGAGAATTTAATGGGTCTTGCTGAGGAGGTTGGCAGGGAGATTGCAAAACGGAAAGGGATACTCATTTGCGGCGGACTAACCGGGGTTATGGAAGGTGCGGCCCGAGGGGCAAAGAAAGAAGGAGGGCTGACGATAGGGATTATTCCGAGCGAGAGCGCTGATGACGCGAACCCTTTTATCGATATTCCGATTGTGACCGGTTTGCGGGATGCCCGCAATGTCATTGTCGTCCGTTCCTCGGAGGCGATCATCGCGATTCACGGAAAATACGGAACACTTTCCGAGATTGCGTTCGCGCTTAAATTCAAGGTCCCGGTTATTGGTCTCCATACCTGGGAGGTAAGTCACGATATTATTATTGCTTCAAACGCCGTTGATGCGGTAGAGAAGGCTTTCAATCTGATTCAAGGATAAATGTCTAATACCAAGTCGCCTTCATGTGCATATCTTTGTTGTCTCCTCGTCATAGTCCTCGACGTACTAAAATGTACGCCTGCGTCGATTCCTCGTCGCTGCCTCGATCTGCTTTTGAATGCAACTTGGTATAAGCTTATATGCCGCGCTATTTTTTTCTTCCTTTCTCTTTCTTTTTTATTTGGGGTGGGGTGCGGACCTTATCACGTTTCTTCTCCGGAACAAAAAGAACCAGGCTATCTGGGCACTGAATCTCCGTCCGGCGGAGTTGCCCGTGGTATTTATCATACGATTAAACCCAAAGAAACTCTTTGGAGGATCGCCAAAACCTACGGTATAAATCTTCAGACCCTGGCGGAGATAAACAACATTGATGAACCAGCTCAAATCACGGTGGGGCAAAAGCTGTTTATTCCTGGCGCACTAAAAGTCAAAAAAATTATTATTGACCTCAAAGATACATCGCCCCCACCGCCCATTATTAAGATAAAAAATGATTTTATCTGGCCCGTTCAAGGCAAGGTTGTTTCGCGCTTTGGTGTGCAAGGCGGACTGCGTTATGAGGGCATTGATATTGCCGCTCCCTTAGGAACTCCGGTTAAAGCCGCGGGAGAAGGGGTGGTCGTTTATGAAGGGAGTTTGAAAGGATATGGCAACCTTTTGATTATCAAGCATGAGAATAACTTTAAAACTGTCTATGCGTATAATTATAAAAACTTAGTATCCGTCGGTCAAAAGGTGAAGAGGGGAGATTTCATTGCCAAGGTAGGAAATACCGGGCGCTATCCTGACCCTCGCCTTCATTTTCAAATCCGGGATAAGGATCAAGCCCGAAATCCTATTTTTTTTCTCCCCTGACAAGGTGTGAACTGCTCTTCCATTTTTTCTGAATAAAGTTTTCGAAAGGACCTGTTTTTGTCAGGGGTTGTTTTTCCTTTTTAAAAACTCGTTAATTCATAATGAGTTAACTTTTACGGTGCGTTTTTTTATAAAAAACAGTAAGCGGATTGAGTGCGATAAGAGAAACAACCCAAAAAAGTAAACCTTTTTTTCTTTCCTGCGTCTAAAAAGCTATAAAAAAATAACCAATTGAAATAAAATACTAT
>DATEXU010000054.1:0-7650 GCA_035256645.1 Thermodesulfobacteriota bacterium
CTTGGCCGTGCGAATCTGTTCTTCGATCAGGTAGAAATTGTCGAGTAGCCATTCGCCGGCCGGCGCAATCCGCCGGTTCGTCTTGACCGCCGCCGTCAGCAGATTGCAGGCTCCAATCAGGACTCCTCCGTTCTCCGCCAACCGCGTCAGAAGCCGGTCCGGACCGGGTCCCGGACCCAGTTTATGCGAACCCGCCAGGGCCTTGCCATGCTGCTCCATCTGGGAGGCGCTGAACAACTCCGATCGCAGCGGCGGCTCATCCCCAACGAGCTTTTGCGATAGACTGTTTCCACGGAAGCGCGCCCACAAATGAGGCAGGTTTTCGATAATGGTCTTGCTGAGGGACGTCACGTTAAAAATCTCCTTTGCATAGAACTAAATCTTAAACCACCGGATTGTAGCTATGGTAGCGTCTTGGACTCCCACTTCTCCGGTTATCGTCAATAATATTTTTTTGAGGTGGGGACAAAGTTAATGTATACTGGTATTTTACACCTTTAACGTGTGAGATACCAGCTTTATATTACTTAACAGATTCCCTGTGTGTCAATGAAAGTGGGGCAAGCGCCAAATACCAGGGTAAAGTGGATGCCGAAATGGGAAAGACCGGGGACAGCCCTTGACACCACCGGACATGATTAAAATCTAAACATGATTGCCCAACATCTATATGACCTTCCTTTGTCAAAGGAAAAAAGTTCTGATAGGCGGAAGAAGTAACATTTTTATTTCGTCATGAGTAAATGATGCCTTAAGGACAAAAAAAGGGACAGGCTACTTTTTCTCAAGCGAACATCGTTTTTTAGGTGGAGTATCATTCTCCTGTTCCCCCTGTTCTGGCTGCTCAGGTCAGTTTCCAGGTGTTTAGGAGGTGGAGTTAAAAAATCAAGAAATTGATTCTATCCACAGCAAAGGGAAAAAATATTAGCTCATTGTAACTATCAATTCCTCTTTGCCGACCGGTCTTTTAGCTCTTCTTTATCCAGGGCTGGTTTTGGAGATTAACCAGAAACTGGTCTCTAATCTCAATGACCCCAATCAAGTGGTGATAAAAATCATCGGAGAAGCGCGATCGTTCTTTATAGCTCGCTATCTCTTCTTTGACATCTAACGTATCGATAAATTCAAGAAACTTTTTTTCACTGAAAGAGTATTGAATTTCAGCTAATACTACCCCGCTTTTCTTTTCACCGATAAAAAAAGACTTATCAATATTGTCAAAACAGCTATCCTTGACATCTACTAAAAAAGAATTAGTCTCAAGAAGCCCATCTTTGTAGGTTCCCATAATTTGATTGGCCTGATATTTGGAAATAACGGTGACGCCAGGCAAAGAACGGGAGCAGGAGATCGTCGTGTCGGTCCTGCTTCCGGGCCGGTAATACATACCAATGAGGTGGTAAATAATCGTGCTGGTCAATATTTTTTCTTCCACGCTCTCATACGGTAACTGATATTTTTTAGCAAAAATCCTTCCATTCCGATGAAACAAGTCGGGTCCTCCGGGCAATTGGGCTGAACTGTGGCGAAATTTAAATTTCTTTAGACCATTCGAATTCTCGCTGGTAATCACGGTCCCCCAATCCTGGGAGACGCAGCGGCGAAGCATTTTCCTCAGGTTATTTTTTTCCCCGATATGGAGACTCGAAAGATTTCCCAAGTAAAATTTCTTTCGCCCGTCGGGATTGTTGATAACGTCATACCTGCGGTCAGTATGGCGAATGCGTTCCCGAAGTTGTTCCTCGGATAATCCTACTAAAAAGACCCAGCCAAACATATTCCTCTTTTCAACCCGTTCCTCTTCCTCACTGAGATACCCAAAGGGGGGTTGGACAAACCGGCGTAGATTTCTAAACGGATACGTTATATTACTTTTTTGAAAATCATGAACCGTCTCTCTGACTTCCTGACCCAAAGATTCTATCGGGCCCGTAAACCAGAATTTTTCCCGCAGCCAGGTAATATCGGAAAATTCTTCGGTCATCATGCCTTGCAAAAAATGTTTAACATAGTCAGCCGCCACTTCCGGAGTACCGATTTGAACACGATTACGCTTGTTGTAAAGGATATCCCTCAAAATAACATTTTTATCGCTATAAAAATTTTTGGTGATTATGTTGAAAGGTTCCTTGGGATTGATTGAGGCTTCCCTATCTTTATGCACCTGGGGAAAATTCAATCCCTCGGATTTCGGCTTTAACCGTAATAATTGTATTTCTAATATTTTTTTCGGCACGTTGTCTATACTCCCGTTTTAGGTTAACCGAGACTATTCAAAATCCTGACTAATCCTCACCTTGGACAAAGGGAAGT
Source organism: Thermodesulfobacteriota bacterium (assembly GCA_035256645.1). Classification (GTDB taxonomy): domain Bacteria; phylum Desulfobacterota; class WTBG01; order JAGOGO01; family JAGOGO01. Next base: position 2,314 of record DATEXU010000054.1, read on the forward strand.
GGGGGAAGTTGTATTTTTTAAAACAATCACTGCTTACCAGCCACCCCCTCCTCCACCACCGCCGCCGCCACCTGATGATCCCCCTCCGCCGCTACCCGATGAAGATCCCGGCGCGGTAGACGAGGACGAAATTGCGGAGGTAAAGGAGTTACCCAGGGTAGAGGCAAACCCGGTCATATCCCCGGGCATGAAATGACCCCCTTGATACCAGATAGGGTGGTATCCGTTACCTTCACCTGCAGCTGCTCTGGCCAGCACCCCGGCAAACTGCTCGCTCCATTGGTTTTCCACATCGAGAGCTAAAGCATAGGGCAGGTATTTTTCAAAAAGCTCCGGAGTCTTGTCCGGCGGGTTAAGCATCTCGAAACGTTCTTTTTCCGCGATGGAGAGATAAAGCTTAAAACCTTCGATTTCATCCATAACGCGGCGCCCGGTGCGCGTCGGGGCCTTGAGCAGATAGTGAAAAAGAATATTTACCGAAACAAGGAAAACAAATAAAACAGTAACCAAAGGCGAAACCGCGGTTGAAAAAACTCCAAGACCAAAAATTTCGCCGGCAAAAAACGGCAAACAAAACAAGGTTGGTCCCAGGGCCTTTCCCCAAGCCTTAAAGCCGCCTATGCTTATGGCGGCTCTCCAGGCACTGATGACTCGGGAGCCCAGAAAAAAGCAGGCCACGGTCCAACCAGAAAGCCAAACACCCATAAACCCGGCGAGAGCAATTTCACGAGCAGTCATTGCCATAACAAACAAAGTTAAAAGAGTAATAAAAATACCAGGCGCGAGAAAGCCGGAGTTGCGCAAAAAATACAATTTTTCAAAATTTATTTTGAGGCTGTTTTGCAATGAGGTAATCGCTTCCTGGATATTTTTGTGATTTTGATTGGCAAGTTTTATCATCCCCGTAGTGCCAAAAAGATTTTCAATAATTTTTTGTTCCCCCCGGGAGAGATTAGCCACCGGTACGCCAGTTTTTCTAAGAGAAAATTCACCATCTACATCCTCATGGATCGTTAGTACCCCTTTGACCGCTAAGTTTATCACTGCTGCGGCAAAGGATTTGTGATCAAATCCCATCTGAAAAACAAATCGAACCGCTTCCGGAGAGAATCCTTTGGGTGGAGAAAAACGCGGGATAATGGTTCCCTTCTCTGGGTCTTGTCCTGCCCGGAACCAGACGATAAAGTAATAAGCAATCAGCAGGATGAAGCCGATAAGCGCTGCTTTGATGCTTAAATTTTCTTTTAAAATAAAATCTACTTTTCCCTTGATCTTCGGCTCGGTTACGACCCCTTTGGGCCAGGCGACCGCAACCGTGAAACCTTCATTCGGTTGAAGAGGGCGGGCGGTATTGAATCTAATGATTCCATTGCCGTCAATGCGGGTGGTAAAGTCTTGACCTTTTTTGCCCGAGTATCCGGTATAGGCAGCGGTTTTGAGTACCTCAGTTCCCGGAGGAAGCTCTATCAGTGCCTCAGCTCCTTCAATCACAAAATCCCAGCCGTTTCCCGTGACATTCCAGTAGAGCTCATCAAAATTTTTAAAGTAGCCGAGTTGATGATCGGTTTTGTAGGTAATCGTGTAGGTGTAGGTTCCCGAATGAAGGAAAAAATCCTTCCGCCCGATGTAAACCCTTTTTCCATTTGCCCGCCCTTCGACATGATAGGAATCAGGGACACCATCCCGAAGCACACTCACAACCGCGAAACCTACCCGAATGGTGTTGCCGTAGCGGTCTTGATACTGTGTGGGAAAGTCACGAAATATTCCTCGTTTGATCTTATTTCCCGTTGCCACGACCTTGATCTCTTCGGTGACCGTCAGCCTCCCGTCACGCAGAACCTGAACGTGACTCTTGAAATCAAGGATCCTTTCTTCCTCAGCAGCATTCGCATGGCCATCAAAACCAAGCCCCATACTAAAGACTACCAACACTAAAAAAATATAGATCTTTCCTTTATTCATAGCTCATTCTGGTTTTTGAATAACCTTTGATTTATCCCGTTAATGTAGTGAATCTAACACTTCTTTACATAAACTCCAAGACCGTCATTCCCGCGAAGGCGGGAATCCAGCCCAAAAACACTGGATTCCGGGTCAAGCCCGGAATGACAATTAAAGTAAAGACATTTCTGAATCACCACATTAGCAATGCCCCGCTTGCCCCGTTAGATATCAAATATCTAACAAGGTAACAACACGGGGTAAACGCCCCGTGTGAAATCCTTCTAACGGGGTTTACTGGGGGAACGTAACCTTCGGTACTGCTTGCTCAGCCTTGTTTTCGATTTCAAAAAATTCCGCCGGAGTAAACCTGAAAAATCCGGCCACCAGGTTGCTCGGAAACGATTCAATCTTAATATTAAGCTCCCGCACGGTTCCATTATAATACCGACGCGCCAGTTGGATCTCCTCCTCAATTTTGCCAAGCTGGCTTTGGAGGTCTAAAAAGTTCTGGTTAGCTTTTAAATCAGGGTATCCCTCAGCCACAACAAACACATTCGCCAAAGCGCGGGAAAGCTCTCCTTCCAAACGGCTTTTATCACTAATCTCACGAGCGCTTTGACTTTTAGCCCGGAGTTCAGTGACTTTACTTAAAAGATTCCTCTCATGCCCCATATATCCTTTGACTGCCTCAACCACGTTGGGGATAAGATCAGCCCTCCTTTTAAGCTGGACTTCAATCCCACTCCAGCCCTCTTTCGACATATTCATCAGGCGCACCAGTTTGTTATAAAGGAAAATCAACCATCCAAGCAGAAAAATAATCACTCCTAAAAAAATAATCGCGACCATTCTATCCCCCTTCTTCTATAAATTATTTCACCTCGTATCACAGTGAAAATTATCGTCCCAGTTTGAAAAGTTTATAAAAAAGGACTCCCATTAAAAAGGATAACAGCGTAGCGATTACGAAAGCCGCCATGATTTTTGGGTCATAAGAAATTTTAAATATAAGCGCTATCGCCTTGCCAAACCGGAGAAAAAAAGCGTACCCTGAAGGAAGATACGTCTTCAATAAAATTAACATCGCGTTCCCCACAACCAGGCTTACCAAAAAGGCAAGCACATGAGATATGCCCGATTTAGTCATAGATATCCTCCTTATACGCTGGCAAAAGGATCAAAAAGTTTTTTGTATTCGTCAAGAGCATACCGGTCGGTCATCCCGGCAATATAATCACAAATAATTCTCTCTTGAGATTCCTCCTCAATTTTTTTCTGATACTTCTTGGGGAGGAGCATCGTATTTTCAACGTAAGCCCGGAAAAGCCCATCCACCACCATTTTCGCCTTACTGCTCATCCGCTTGACTCGATAATGGTTATACAGGTTTTCCAGCAAAAAGTTTTTCAACTGTTGACTTTTTTTTGCGGTATCAGAACTAAAAGCAACTAATCTCGCTTTGGCATTGCGAACATCTTCAAGCGTTTCGATTTTAAATCGGGAGATATTTCTTTCGGTTTCATTGACCAAATCTAAAACGAGGTATCCGATGAGATGACTTATGGCATAATACTTTTTTTGGGGGTTATTTATTCCGGGGTAATTTTTTTCGGTTATTTTTATCATTTCCTGCCAAAGTGCAACCTCTTCGCGCAACGCTTCTTCCTCAAGCAGGCCCGATTCGAGCCCATCATCAATATCGTGATTATTATAAGCAATTTCATCCGCCAAATCTATTATCTGAGCTTCTATTGTGGGAAATTTTTCTGGTTCATATTCCTTTAACTTTTCGGGATTCGTCGTATCATGAGACGTGGTGTGTTTAACCAATCCTTCCCGGGTTTCCCAGGTTAAGTTCAGGCCATTAAAATTAGGATACCGCTCTTCCAGCTTTTCTACCACCCTGAGGCCTTGAAGGTTGTGCTCAAATCCCCCATGATCTTTCATAAGCTCATTTAAAATTGATTCTCCCGAATGACCAAAAGGAGTATGGCCTAAGTCATGAGCAAGGGCAATCGCTTCGGTCAATTCCTCGTTGAGCTTAAGCCTGCGGGCAATCGCGCGGGCAATCTGAGAAACTTCTAAAGAATGCGTAAGCCGGGTGCGGTAATAATCCCCCTCATGATTAACAAAGACCTGAGTTTTATATTCCAGTCGCCTGAATGCACTGCAATGAATAATCCGGTCGCGATCCCGCTCAAAAACGGGTCGGTTATCCTTAAAAACTTCCGCATACCTTCGGCCCCGGCTTATATCATCTCGCATAGCATAGGGAGCGAGCGCTAAGTCAGATCTCTCTAAAGAAGTCATAGTACCATCCTCATTGTTTTTTATTTCTCACGTAAGATCGAATGATAGGGTGTTTTATTTTCCCCATATCCACCAATCACTTTTATCCTTAAACCACCATTCCGCGCTGTCCGTAGAAAGAATTGTTTCCGCTAATTCTTTTGCCTGGGTCGTACAAAGACGCTTGAGCGCAAATTCGATCCAATCCTTAGTATATTTATTTCCCAGATCCCCATATTCCTTGAGCATAATGATAAGTTCCAGTTGGTCAGCATCATTGGCAATGAGTGACTCTGCCGTTTTTTTCTCATGAAATTCCTTGAGCAAAGCCTTGAGTTCTTCTCCAAAAGGAAGGGTTGCTGCCAGTTCATTCACGGCTTTCTCTTCATCCACTTTCAGGTATTTTTTATTTACATAATTGAGGTCTCCGGTCCGGGACTCGAGGATATCATGCAAGAGCGTCATTTTAAGAACCTTGTTTTCATCAACCTGGGGATTAAGTTTTGCTAAGGTATAGCCGATTATAATCACCCGAAAACAGTGTTCAGCTACCGACTCTTTCCCTGATCCTAAAAATTGAAGTCCCGTTCGCGGTGTTCGCTTCAACATACCGATTTCAAAAAGAAAATTACATATATCCTTCATGAATTACATGCCTTTATTATTTAAATATTATTAAGATATTATCTGAAATTTTTATAGCATAAAAAAAAGAATTTTCCTACCTTTATATCCCTGCTCATTTCCGGCTCGTACGAATGAGAATTAACTATTTACCTTAATACAGCGACAAAAGTGTCGTGTTGAACCTTGAACGTGTCATTCTGAACTTGGTTCAGAATCTTCCGGGCAGGCTTGTTTCAGCATCTCATGAGACCCTGAAACGAGTTCAGGGTGACAATAAAACCGGCATCGTAACTGCCATCGCTGGATTAAGGTATTTATTTGTTGAAAGCAAGCAACATCCTGGGTATACTATAAATTTATTACACCCCATGATCGCTATCTAACGGAGCAGTTATATATGTGGAGATACCGGGAAAGGCTCAGCTATTACGAAAAAATCAGACGGTCAATTTATGAAATTCTGAGGGATAACCT
>DATEXU010000055.1:0-4944 GCA_035256645.1 Thermodesulfobacteriota bacterium
AGCCAGTAAGGGGCTTCCCCGCCTCATCAACCTGATTTCGGAAAGAAGTCTCATAGCCGGATTTGTCTGCTCCAAAGGAAAAATTGGCAAACGGGAAGTAGCGTTAGCATTAAAAGACCTCGATTTAAGATAAGGTTGAAAAATATGAATTTAATTGAAGAGGCGCTCCGTAAAGCAAGAAAAGAAGGAAAAGATCCTGCCGGAGAACTGACGTACGAAATTAACCCTAACAACATTGTGAACCGTGCTTCCCCGAAAAGACCTCGTTTTCTTCTGGGGATAGGCATCGTAATCCTTGTGTTTATTCTTGGTTTGGGTCTTGTTTTGTTCTTCCGGGGACCGGAAAAATTGACTCAGACTAACCCAAAAATCTTGGCCTCACATAACCTGGCACCCAACGCACAAAGCAATCCCCAAAAAACTCTTGCTCCTGGTCCACAAAAAGAAAGACTGCCGGTAACTGCTTCTCAGGAATTAAAATCCGTGTCCGAGGAAAAAGTTCCGGTTATCTTTAAAAATCTTATTCTCGAGTTCAACGGAAACGTACAGACCCTTAAAGATGGAGAACATATAAAAATCAAAAGGGGCGACCTTATCACCTTAAAGGACGTGGCAATAGAAGGTGGTTCCCCCCAGGATGTGAAGGTGAATTTTCTTGGTTTTGCCGGCAATCCCTCAGATACCACCGGCGATGACCGGGGTTATACCATTAATACCGCTTCTGACCTTCGGGAGTCATATTCACTCGACGGAAAAGGAACCATCTATCCCATTACCATTGAAAAAGAAGGGGATCAGCTCGGCACGATGTATGTGGATATCGAAACACCAAAAACTGTTCTGGTTAAGCGCCAGCAGGTGCCGACAGTTAATCATCAGGCTCTGTCTTCAAAACAAACGATCACCATCGAGTCTCTCCTCAATAAAGCCTTTGTTTATAGTCAGGCCGGCAACTATGCCTTAGCGCTTGAATGTTATGATAAAATCCTTGCGGCTAAACCTCTTCTTTTCGAGGCTCTTCTCAACCGGGGAATTACCCGTACGAAATTAGAAGATCTGGAAGGCGCAGAACAAGACCTGCTTAACGCATACGCGATCAATTCTCACGATCCTCTCCTGCTTAATGCCCTCGGTGTTCTTTATTTAAAAAACGGCGATGAAGCCAAGGCGGAAAATTTTCTTTTAAAAACCGGCGATACCATTTCCACGATCAACCTTGCCCTCTCCTATTGGAAAAAAGGTGAAAAGGAGAAAGTGATTTTGCTCCTCAAACAAGCAGAGGAGCAAAATACCCAAGACCCCTATCCTTCTTATTATTTAGGTCTGTTTTACCGTCAATTAGGAGAAAATGCTTTAGCCCGAGAAAAGTTAGACAAAGCGCTCTCGTTAGCGCAAAAAAGAGGGCTTTTCAATCTGATCCATCAGATTGACTCTATCATCCCCGGACTTTAAGCCCTTTTCCAAGGCTCATAGATAAATGGTTGCGATCTTCATCAAAATTTTTATTGTTTTGAATGTGCCCCTCATTCCTCTTATTTTAGCCCGAGGCATCCGCTGGGATCGTTTCTGGTTTGCGGTGTATCTTTCTGCCCTCCTGATTGCCTCTTACTTTATGAGCTTCCCTTTTAAACCGCAGTATCTCCATTTCGTTTTCCCCTTCACCATCCTTGGCGTACTCGGAATAAACCTTTTTTTCTTTTCTTTAGAAAAATTTAGAGACATCCGCCAATCACGTTTAGTAAAAGTGTTTTTCTTTTTTCTTTATCTCTTTCCCCTTTTTTTAACCGGCGTTTTCTTTTTTGATTATGTGCCGGCATTACAAGGAAAAGATTTCTATTTTCAGAACCCTTTATTACCTCCCCTTACGCTTATCTCCCTTGTCCTTACTTTACTTAATCTCACCATAAGCTGGGAGAAGCTGGAACGAGTCCACATAGGATCGAAAGGTGAACGGGTTTTCCGCATTGGCATCCTTATGTGGTGCATGATCTTTTTTTCCATCCTTTCCCGGATGATCTATACCGGAGACAAGGCTTCAATACCGTTCTTTCAGTTGCTTTTCTTAATCCACCTCATCGTGATCTTTGGAATTTATTTTCTCCTCCTCAAGCATGACTTCCTTGAAGTCCATGCCCACCCCTCATCCCGGTTTGTCGGCCACGCTACTCGATCAATTTTAGTATTAGGCGCGCTCACGCTTTTTTTCTGGTTCGAAGCGCTCGGAAAAAAGTGGGGGCTTCCCAATTATTCCGTAACCCTGATCGCCGTGATCCTCTTAGCGGGCATACTTCTTTTCCCCTTGTTGCCTTTTCGGCCTCTTGAATCTTTCCAGAGGAGTTTTTACCATCATCTCTATCTTCCGGAACAAGATTTCGCTCTCGAAGTATCCCACTACCTTAAAGTCATGCGCGGAGAAGAAAACTTAGAGCGCATTATTGAACACCTCCGGGAGCGATTGAACATTGGCACTGCGCTCCTTTACCGTTTATCAGAAGAAAAACGGGAATATCATCTTTATCTTGCTTCTTCCCGGGCAGAAAAATTTCCCCCTCTTTTATCTGAGTTACCCCAGGAAGGAGCAAGACTGAGCAATGCGCCTCTTATAAAATCAATCCCGCTTAAAAACAAAAATGAAACCCTCGGATACCTTTTTCTCTTGGGAGAAAGAACAACGTTTTCTTTTGAAGAAGAAAGCCTCATCCGCTTTTGGTCGGAAACCTTGGGCCTCCTGTTAAGTGAACTGGAACTCAAAGAAAAAGAGCAGGAGCAAAAAAAGCTTGCTCACTTCTCCCAGGCATCGTCCTTTATCCTGCATGATGCCAAAAACCTCGCCCAACTTTTGGACCTTCTCTTAAAAAATTACCACAACCTTACCGGAGAAGAATTAGCGCTTTTTTTCCAGGAATCCCAGCCCGCTTTGGAGCAGGCGCGTATTCGGGCGCGGCGGATCCTGGAAAAGCTGGAGACGTTTCAGCCGCTCCCTTCGCCGATTTTAAAAACCATTGATATCGGGAGTGTCCTGGAGGAAGTTGTTAGGTTCATGAGCCTCTCCTTAAAAAAAGAAGAGGTTTCCTTCCAGCGTCCGACAGAGAAAACGCTGTGGAAAGGAGATCCGGATACCCTTAAGCGAGTGGTGGAAAATCTTATTCTCAATAGCCTCCAATCAGAACCCGCCGAGGCAACAATCGCTCTTACGCTCCAAACAGAACAGGAGGGCTACCATATCCAGGTTAAAGATCAGGGAAAAGGTGTTGCGGAAGAAAACCGGGATAAACTTTTTAAACCCTTCTTTACCACCAAACGGGGCGGAAGCGGTCTGGGACTCTATCAGGCTAAGGTGTTAGTAGAAAAGATAGGAGGAAAGATCTGGTACGAACCTCAGTTACCTAAGGGAAGCATATTCCATGTCCGGCTTGACAAAAATTCTCATTGTTGAAGACGATACTTCTTTAGCAAACCAGCTTAAGTGGCTCCTAAAAAAAGAGCATGAGGTGAACCTTGCTTCCACCTCTGAGGAGGCACGAAAACTCCTGGCAAAAGAAGAGTATTCGATCGTTCTTCTGGACCTCGGGCTTCCTCCTCACCCCGAAAACCCCACTGAAGGTTTGAACCTGTTGCCTGACATCGTTAAAAAATACCCTACCCTCCAGGTCATTATATTAACCGCTCACGGAGACATGCAGATTGCCCGGGAGGCGCTCTCTCTCGGAGCTTACGATTTTCTGACTAAGCCGGTTGACGAAAACCTGCTTTATCTGCTCATTAAGCGCGCGTTCTTTAGAAAAAAACTCGAAGCGGAATTCTGGGAAGAAAAAAAATATGACTTGCCCGTACCGATGCTGGTCGCCTCGGAAAAAACCAAAGCCATCATCCAGACCGCACGGGACATAGCCGCGTTACCGGTAAGTTGTCTTATCCTGGGAGAGACCGGCACGGGAAAAGAACTCATCGCCCAAATTATCCATTATTTCAGCCCCAGAAAAAACAGGCCTTTAATCGTGGTCGAGTGCCCTTCCATCCCGATCACTCTGGGTGAAGCCGAACTCTTCGGCGCCGAAAAAGGTTCTTATACGGGTTCAGTAGCGCGGCGAGAAGGAAGAATCAGAGAGGCTGAAGGCGGAACACTTTTCCTCGATGAAGTCGGGGAGCTTACTGTTGAGATGCAGTCTAAACTGTTACGTTTTCTCGAGACCCACAATTATACACCTATTGGAGGCAAGACCAGCCCGGCAGACGTAAGGATCATTGCGGCAACGAACCGTGATCTGACCGAGGAAGTTAAACGGGGCCGATTTCGTCTTGACCTTTACCACCGACTCTGTCAGGTAGAAGTCAGCATCCCTCCTTTAAGGGAAAGAAAAGAAGAAATTATCCCCCTCGCCCACTACTTGCTCAGTAAACTAAGCCATGATTTTCGGATATCCCATCCCTCATTAACCCCTGAAGCCCAAACCGCCTTGTGTGATTATCAGTTCCCCGGAAATATCCGCGAATTAAAGAATATGCTTTCCCGCGCCTTGATTCTTTCTAAGGGACTCCCTATTGGTCCTAAGGAACTCGGTTTGGAAAAGCCAGAAGAAAAGATCACGTTCGATGTTCAGCCAGGGTTTAACCTTATCCAGGCAAAAAACCATTTAGAAAAGCAGTGGATTGAAGAAGCCTTAAAAAAAAGCGGAGGTAAAATAGCCCCGGCTGCTTCTGACCTCAATATCCCGCGAACCACCTTGTACGACTTGATGAAAAAACACGGGATCGGAAGTCAGGAGTCAGAAGATGTAGGGGCACGGCGTGCCGTGCCCAATAGTCAGGAGGAAGAATTATAGAAATGAAAAAAACTATTCTGACTTCTGAGTTCTGACTTCTGGCTTTCAGTGGCTTTTGTTGATTTTTCGACAAAACCGGGTATTAATGTCGGACTTCCGACAAAAAAATATTCGCTTTTTG
>DATEXU010000056.1:0-14916 GCA_035256645.1 Thermodesulfobacteriota bacterium
TGTGAACTGTTTTAACACCTTACGTTTAACTTTTTACGATTTACGAAAACTGACGAGGAGACAACAAAGATACGCAAATGAAGGCGACGTGGTATGATAACCTTTGACAAACTATACTAATTTAAGTAAATTAATTTAAGAATTTTTTCCTGGAGCCATAAAAAATGATCATCTGCAAGTCACCAAAGGAAATTGAAATATTAAAAAAGGGTAACCAGGTTGTTGCCCTCATTTTGAGAGAGCTTAAAAAACACTGCCAACCCGGAGTTACAACGCTCGAATTAGATCAAATAGCTGACCGGTTGATAAAAAAAAATAATTGTATCCCGGCATTCAAGGGCTACCGAAATTACCCGGCCTCGCTCTGCATTTCAATAAACGAGGAGATCGTCCATGGAATTCCAGGAGGGAAAAAATTAAAAAACGGTGACATTGTGAGCCTGGACATTGGAGTTAAATTGGAGGGGTTTTATGGAGACGCGGCGATTACCGTGCCGGTGGGAGAAATAGACTCTGAATCTCAAAAGTTATTACAGGTAACTGAGGAAGCACTTTACAAGGGGATTGAAAGGGCGAACGCTGGCAATCGGCTCTCTGATATTTCCCACGCCATCCAGATCTGGGTAGAAAAACACCATTTTTCCGTCGTGCGGGACTTTGTCGGCCATGGCATTGGAAAAAATCTCCACGAGGAGCCTCAGATCCCTAATTTTGGAAAACCTGGTTTTGGTCCCCGTTTGAGAGAAGGGATGGTTTTAGCTTTAGAGCCGATGGTCAATGTCGGAACGTATGAAATAAAAATTTTAAGTGATGGGTGGACCGCAGTTACTGCGGATGGAAGCCGCTCAGCTCATTTTGAGCACTCTATCGCCATTACCAATAATGGCCCGGTTATTTTAAGTCAACTTTAAAAAGGAAATACTCATGACCCTCCCGATCAGAACATATCCTGATGAGGTCCTTCGAAACAAATCAAAGGTTGTAAAAGATATCAATGGAAAGCTGGTCAAACTGGCTGAACAAATGGCTGAAACCATGTACCTCTCCCATGGAATCGGTCTTGCCGCTCCTCAGGTGGGAGAACCGTGCTGCCTCATCGTTATGGATGTTGGAGAGGGTCTCATAGAGCTCTTTAACCCTACCATTATCAGTTCTGAGGGATTAGCGCCTTTTAAAGAAGGCTGCCTGAGTTTGCCGGAAATAACGCTTGAGATTAAACGACCTGACACAGTGGTTGTAAAAGGGATTAACCGTAATGGCAAAGAGATAACGATCGAAGCCCATGATATAATGGCCAGGGTAGTGCAGCACGAAATTGACCATTTAAATGGCACCCTCATCATTGACCGCATCTCCAAGATCCACCGCCAGATCATACGCGGTAAATTAAAAAAGCTTCGACAGGAAAATACTTAAATTGATCCTCCCATGCCTGAATACCAAACCACAGCCGTAATACTTACCACCCGTGATTACGGTGATATTGACCGCATTGTAACGTTTTATACCAGTGACTTTGGAAAGGTTTCCGGAATTGCCAAGGGAGCCAAAAAGAGCCTGAAACGATTCGGGGCCGCCTTAGACCTTTTTTCCCACGTGGCTCTTTCCTTCTTTACCAAAGAAACACTTTCCTTAGTAAGGATTAATCATTGCCACTTAAAACAATCGTTCCCTTCCCTCCATAAAGATATTACGAGCATGGGCTATGGAAGCTATATGGCGGAACTCATCAATGAACTGACCGCGGAACGGGTTTCCCACCGGGAACTGTTCCAAACATTACTCAAACTTTTCTCCCTGATTGATTCTTCCCCCCTTAAGGAAGATTTTCTCCGCATTTTTGAAATGCGCTTCCTGGTAGCATCGGGTTTTCGTCCTACCCTCACCCATTGCCTTGACTGCAAACGAAAGCTGGAAAAAGGGCCGCGTTTCTGGTTTAATATTCCCCGCGGAGGAGTAGTGTGTTCCTCTTGCGCTTTAAACAAAAATAATTTATACCCTGTTTCCTTAGGGACATTAAAATTATTAGAGCAAGCAGGAAATTTAACCCTTGATAAAATTGAGCGGTTGATTTTTTCTTCCCAGGCTTTGGAAGAAAGCCGGGAGCTTATGCCTCACTTTGTCCAGTACCATTTGGGAAAAGAACTAAAAAGTTTAAAGTTTTTGGAAAAAATGAGAAGATAATACAGAATACAGAAGTCAGGAGACAGAAGTCAGAAAAATTGTAAGGAGCAATCAATGAATTTTCAAGAACTCATCTTGGCGCTGCAAATTTTTTGGGCAAAACAAAACTGTGTGCTTCAACAGCCTTATGATATTGAGGTAGGCGCAGGCACTTTTAACCCGGCGACATTTCTTCGAGTCCTCGGACCGGAGCCCTGGAACGTGGCTTACGTTGAGCCATCCCGTCGTCCTACCGACGGACGCTACGGAGATAACCCAAATCGGCTCCAGCATTACTATCAGTTTCAGGTCATCATGAAACCATCTCCGCGTGATATCCAGGATATTTATTTAAAAAGTCTGGCGACCTTAGGAATCAACTCGCAGGACCATGATATCCGGTTTGTGGAGGATGACTGGGAGTCCCCAACCCTGGGCGCCTGGGGTTTGGGCTGGGAGGTTTGGCTCGACGGCATGGAGATAACCCAATTCACCTACTTCCAGCAGGCCGGCGGGATTGACCTGAAACCCATTTCGGTTGAAATTACCTATGGTCTGGAGCGAATTGCCATGTATCTTCAGGGAAAAGATAATGTTTATGACATTGAATGGGTCAAAGGAATTCAATACCGTGACATCCACCACCACAGTGAGGTGGAATTTTCCTGCTACAACTTTGAAGAAGCCGATATTCATATGCTGTTTAAATTATTTGACATGTACGAGCAGGAATCGCTTCGCATAAGCAAACGGGGGCTTATCCTTCCGGCCTATGATTATTGTCTGAAGTGTTCTCATACCTTTAATCTTCTCGACGCGCGTAAAGCCATCAGTGTCACTGAACGGGTCGGGTACATCGGCCGGGTCCGCAACCTGGCTCGTGCCTGCGCCGAAGGATACGTGAAACAACGGGAGGAAATGGGGTTTCCGCTTCTCAAAAAAGTTTAAGAGATAGTTACGCCGAACCATGTTCATGGCATTGTTGTGATTCATGGTAGGGGCGACCGGCCGGTTGCCCCTAGGAAACATCGCCTTGGTACACAATCAAAATCCCCTTTAATAATTTTTATAACTTTGAAAGTGGAGCAATGATAACCTATCACCGACAGAAAACATCTCACACCTTTTTGGCAATCAAGGCCGGAAAGGTGTTTTTTTGTTCAGACGGGCCCTCCTAAATTGTCTTTTAAAAGGGAAAGAAAAAAAATGAAACTGATAGAAATACTTACAATATTGTGTCTTGTCATTTCTGGCGGGTGTTAAATGGTTATTGGGTTCAGAAAAAAACCTCCACTTTTCGGAGCAATTCTATCACCTAAACTTAAGGAGGACCTTGATTACATAGATAAACGATTGGTTTTAATTGCTTTACTATTTTTTTTTATTTTTTATAGCCCTTGTTTTAAAATTTTTCGAATCGTTCTAAAAGCGCAAGGAGAGGCTGAGGGGACAGGTCATTTCCAGCAAGGCATTTAGTTTCACCTTTGTCTAGTCGAGACCTTACATTAATTAATTTATAATATCTATTATGAAAAAATTTTTTAATTTATCAATTTTTGACATCTTAATTTTACTCATAGTGCTCATAAGTTTTTTCTCTACTTTTCTTTTAAGTGTTGGGGAATTTAATGTTGACCTTGTCTTAATATTAAGCGCGGTTTCACTATCATTTATTTTAATTTTCCAAAAAACATCTTTAACATCCCTTTTTTACTTACATGAAAAAATACACCTTCTTCCTGTTCTATTATTAATATTGATTGCTGTTCTCTTTAGAAGCGAACCTTACCTTTATATTATGGGCGGGCAAGACCAGGGCGTTTATGTCAATATGTCGAAAGCTTTTGAAGATAGAGGTGAAGTATTTCAAATTGATCAAGTCAGAAACAAATTGAAGCAGGAAAATATAAAAACGATCTATGACGCGAGCAATTTAGGTAATGGGGTAGTAGAAAAAAATAAATACGAAGGGGGTTTTCTACCTGGTGTATATATTGTTGATAAAGCTAACTCAAAAAATGTTTTTCAATTTTATCATCTGCATCCATTATGGATGGCGATATTCGGTAAGATTTTTGGGGATCACAATAGAGTATATGCATTAGTATTCTTTTCATTAATATCAATAATTTCATTTTATCTTTTAGCGTTTGAACTCACTAATAATAGAGGATTGGCATTTATTACTGGTTGTTTTCTGGCTATTAATCCACTCCATGTTTTTTTTTCCAAGTTCCCGGTCACTGAAGTAGTTGCTCTTGCATTCACAAGCAGCGCCTTTTATTACTTGGTTCGCTATTATAAATCTGCAAAGGAAAAAGATTACAACTTTATATATTTAATTTTATCTGCTGGATTAATGGGCTGTTTCTTTTTTACACGAATATCAGGTTTTATGTATATCCCATTTTTTTATATGATGCTGATAGGTATCCAATTAAATATAAAAGATACTGTTCCCAGGCGACAACTCGTATTTTATGTGTTCATAGTACTGGGCTTATATTTTATTTCTGTGTTTTATGGCCTGCATTTTTCATATCCCTATTCGCATGATATTTATCAAAAATCATTTAGTAAAGTTTTTGGTTCCCACTGGGGTGTGATATTAACTACCATTACTATCATGTTTTTACTTTTATTTTTTATGGTAAAAACCATTGCAAAAACAAAATTCAGCAAAATAATCAATGAGTTATCTAATTATTTTATGCAAGCATTACCGTATCTATTTTTAATTGTTTTTGTTGTAGGCCTTTTAAAAATATATCAACTCGGATTCACCAATAAATATTCTGGCAGCGGCTGGTTAGATTTACGCTGGCATATTGCCGGGATAGGATGGAGGGCATATTTTTATTCCAGCCTCATGGTTGCTATAGAATATCTTTCTCCCTTTATTTTTATTCTATTCATTATGGAATTATTTTTGAGTCGCAAAAAAGTGTCTGCATTTCGCACGATGCTTTTGTTTTTTTTATTTTGTTTTTGGGGATATATAGCTTTTATTCAGTTTGTAATACCCTATCAATATTATTATGCTCGTTATTTGTTAAGTGAGGTAACCCCTTACACATTATTGTTTACGTTGACGAGCGCTTATAATCCGGGGAATCATGTTAACAGAGGGCATATCGTTTTAAAGTATTTTTTGATAGTTGCAGCTTGTATCTATTTCCTTTGTTTTTCATTTATTCAGTTTAAAGGAGATGTTGCCGGTGGAGCCTATGATTCTTTAAAACAGATTGCAAATAAAGTTGATAAAAGCGATTTAATTCTGTTAGACAAGAACCAATTTAAATATTTAAATGAAATCAGAATGCCATTAACATATTATTTTGATAAAAATTTATTTTTATTCAGTAATCTTGATGAATTCCAAAAAATAATTAACAGTGTGTCAAAAGATTATAAGGATATCTTTATATTAAGCCAACGTCCCTGCCCTTATAGTTTTTTAATACCCATCGACCAATTAACCTATCGGATGGGTTGCTATGCGGAATCAAAAATAATACCCAGAAAATTCTATTACGAAAAAACAAAACTATTTTTCTACAAATTTAATTCTCATGAGTATTATAAATAATATAAAGAAAGATTGATCCCATGAGCTCTAAAACATCTCCGCATTACTTAAAAAAACTCATCATCCAAATCCCCTGTTATAACGAAGAAAAAACTCTTGCCATCACGCTCCGAGACCTTCCGCGCCAGCTACCCGGTATTGATAACATTGAGTGGCTGGTTATCGACGATGGCTGTACCGACAAAACTGTGGAAGTGGCAAAAGCTTGTGGTGTGGACCATGTGGTGTCTCATACTAAAAATATGGGGCTTGCCAAGTCCTTTATGACCGGACTGCATACCTGCCTTGACCTTGAAGCAGATATTATTGTCAACACTGATGCCGATAATCAGTACAACGCAGATGATATTCCGGCGTTGACGGAACCGATACTTGCGGGCCGGGCTGATATAGTTGTTGGCGCGAGACCGATAGATAGTATCAATCACTTTTCTCCGATTAAAAAAATTCTCCAGAAACTGGGAAGCCGGCTGGTCAGAATGACAAGCGGAACCGACATCCCTGACGCTACCAGCGGTTTCAGAGCCATGAGCCGTGACGCCGCCCAACAACTGGTGGTATTTGATAATTATACCTATACGCTGGAAACCATCATCCAGGCCGGTCAGAAAAATATGGCTATCACATCCGTCCCGGTGCGCATCAACGCAAATCTGCGTCCTTCGAAGCTTCTTAAAAATATTCCTTCTTACCTCATACGAAGTGTGTTTACTATTGTTCGAATTTTTATCGTTTATCGGCCATTTCGCTTTTTCGTCTCAATTGGCGCGCTCTTGTGCGGGCTGGGTGTTTTTATCGGACTGCGTTTCCTGTGGTTCTATTTCAATAGCCATGGTGGCGGCCACATACAGTCGCTTATTCTTGCCAGCATTCTGCTGGGCATTGGTTTTCAGACGATGGTCATTGCTGTCATTGCCGATTTACTTTCAGTGAACCGAAAATTGTTGGAAGAGATACGCTTAAGCCTGAAGGTTATTTCGCGTTATAATGAAAATAGTGGTCAAAAAAATCGGCATAATCGCCGGCTATGGAGCAGAAAGGCGAATGAAGGAAAGTGAAAACTAATTAGTACCGGCAAGAACGTGGTGGGCGAAGTCAGGATAGCCTGTTTTTTGCTCCCTACTCGCTTGGAGGTGGATTCCAGACAATGAAGATTGCTTTTTTAGGCCCGGCTCACCCTTTTCGCGGCGGCATTGTCCATTTCAACAGCCGTTTGGCTAAGGCGCTCCAAAGCAGACCGGAACTCCACGTGGATTTGTTCTACTGGTCTAAACCTTACCCTTCGTTTCTGCTGCGGGACTCTGCTGCTGCCTGCCTGGATGAGCAAAGTTCTCTGACCTTTCACCAGCCCGGCCTGAGCGTTCTGAGCTATACCAATCCGCTGACCTGGCTGGCGCTTATCTCCCGATTACGGAACGGCAGATATGACATGTTCATTACTCACTGGGTCCATCCGGTTCACTTTCCGGTTTTCAAAGTTCTTTTTGGGGCAATACGAATGCTGACGAAAACAAAGATATGCCTGATCGTGCACAACTGCCTCCCACATGAGCATTTACCCGGCGCTGTTTTTATGAGCCGGTCTGTCCTTGGAATGGCCAACCGGCTGGTTGTGCACGGCGGTTTGGAAGCTGAACAGGCTAAGCGCATAGGCCTGAAAGGTCAAGACATGATTATTGCCTTTCACCCTATTTATGATCAGTTTGTGATGCCGCCCGAATCGCGGGAATCCATACGGCGCAGCCTCGGCCTTCGTGAAAAAGTCTTTCTTTTCTTTGGTTTTATCCGGCCTTACAAAGGGCTTGAATGCTTGCTGGAGGCTTTTCAAAATCTCGCCTCCAGGCATCCTGACGTTTCCCTGCTCGTGGTGGGCGAACATTTTTACCAAAAAAAGGGGGAAACTCGTGGAAAGGATCGGCTTCTGAGCCATTTGCCTCCTGACGATCCCGTCCGGAAGCAAATTGTCTGGATCGACCGCTACGTCGCAAATGAGGAGGTTGGGCGTTACTTTGCCGTTGCCGATGCTCTGGTGGCGCCTTATCTGTCCGCAACACAATCAGGACCGCTCCAAGTGGCTTATGCCTGTGACAAACCTGTCATCGCCAGCGATTTGCCGGCCTTTCGTGAATGTGTGTGTCATGGAGAAAGCGGCTACCTGTTTTCGACCGGAAATGCGCGTGACCTGACAGAAAAGATGGAGCTTTTTTTAAACAAGCCAATTGCTGCCGAACAAGTACAGCGTTATCGCCAGCGATTCAATTGGAACAACTATGTGGACATGGTGCTCCATGGCCGGAATACCGGCATGGAGTAATTCGCTTCAATTGTTACACCCTCATCATTGCTTAAAGGAAGGAAATAATTTTCAATCAAACAACATGAGCAATATGAAAAAGGCGGAGACTAAGAAGGGTTCGCCGCTGGTCAGTGTGATTCTTGTGACCATGAACCGGAAAGATATTCTGGAGAACTGTTTGCGGTCAGTGCAAAAACAGACAATGCCGGACGTGGAAATTATTGTGGTGGATAACGGTTCTGGTGACGGCACCGGGGATATGGTTCGAAGCCTGTTTCCGGAGGTGCGTTGTTATTACCGCAACGCCAATCTGGGGCCTCCGGCCGGAAGAAATTACGGAGTGCGGATGTCCAAAGGAGAGTTCTGTGTTTTTCTGGATGATGACGCGGTTTTCGCGGATGACGATGCGCTTAACCGGGTGGTTTCGTATTTTCGTTCCGACAAATTGTTGGGATGCATCGCTTTCCGGATTTTGAAACCGGGCGAAGGAAGTGAGGAATATAAGAGCATTCCCCGGGCGGACAAAAAAACCATTTCCGGGGACTACGAGTGCAGCTATTTCTGCGGCGCCGGTTTTGCGTGCCGGCGCGGTCTTTTTCTGGATATGAGAATGTTCTGGGAGCCTCTGTTTATCATTGCTGAAGAACTGGACTTCAGTTACCGTCTGGTGAATAAAGGTTTTAAGATTTTGCGTTCCTCCGCCATATCCGTTATTCATTATGAAACGCCTCAGGCCAGAGTTCCGGGGAAGTGGATTTATTTTGGCATAAGAAGTCACTGTTGGGTGGCGGTAAGAAATTTACCCTGGATCAATGTTATTACGCATATTTTGCTGTGGTGGGGATATTATTTTATCTCGGCTTTTCGCAATCGTCATCCGATCTGGTTTATCCTGGGGGTCAAAGACGCTGTGGCCGGCTTTTTGCAGGCGCTGGAGGGCCGCGCCTGCATTTCCGGAGAAACGATGCAAAAACTGAAGACACTGTCCGGAAGAGTCTATTACTGAACGGTGTAGGGGGTAACCAGGGGATGATAAAAAAATAAGAATGAATATTAAGACAAAAGTTTCTCATGCGTGCTCTCGTGGATTGATGGGCAATCCGGTATTGCAGGCAGGCCGGTGAGGCATGGTTATCCTGCAGCACCGGCAGAAGGTATTTGGTAATTCGTTCGAAAGGTCCCGGCACATATTTCTGGGGCGATTTGGAAAACTGCCGGGGCTATGACCAGGAGAATCATGCAGGCTGCCTTTAAGCCCTTACGGGCAAGAAAGATCAGTGAGTAACTCATTATGGGCCAAAAAATAGAATCACCTCTACTATTTGTAATCATTGTACCTATTGTCCACTCCATGGAGGATCTCAGGAGGTGTTTAACCTCGCTTGAAACCCTTGACTACAAAAGAGATCGTTTCCACGTGGTATTGGTAGACTGCGGGGTTGTTAACGGGGTGAAAGAGTTTTTAAGCGAAAACCTCTCCGGTTATTCCTTGAGGGTCACCACCCTCTTCCTTCCGGTCAATCCCTCAAAGGAAATGAACTGGTTCATCGAAAAACGGATTAACGAAGCGCGCAATTATGCCATGCATATGGTATCAGGACTGTGTTACATCTTCACCGAGGATGACTGCACATTTGAGCCCGATTGGCTGCAGAAGTTCGAGAACTCCCTGTCCAAGGAGGTGAAAATCATGGGGGGGCCGGATATTTTGCCACCGGAAATGGGATTGTTCCCCCAGGCCCTTGACTGCCTGCTCAACTCATATCTTGGAACGGCTGGAATGCGCCGGGTTTATGGTCATAGAGCAAAAAGTTATTACCCCCGTAAGGAAAATATGGCAATTCCTGCGGCTATATTCAACCATGTGGGAAAATTTTCCGAGGAAACTCCTATTGGGGGTGAGATGGATATCGCCAAACGGGCTCGCGATGCCGGTTTTAAGGTCGTGTACCTCCCCAAAAACCCTGTTTGGCATTGGCGAAAAACGAGTCTCCTTAATTTTATCCGGCTGGCCGCATATACAGCTTTTCAAAAGGTCAAACTTCTGCGCATGCATAGCTCCTTTTTTATGAGTGCACACTTTATCGTACTTGCGGCGGTTTTTGCAGTCACCCTCATCGGCCTGTTTTCTCTGGAAAGCAGCCATGCCCGTTTTCTCACTGAAGTTTTCACCGGCATGTATCTTTCCGCTTTATTTTTTACCGCGGTGTCCTCCATCATGCATGCCCGCAGTGTTATGGTTGGCCTGAGTTTATTGCTGCTGTTTCCTCTTTACCATCTCAGTCTCATATCCGGCATTGTAGGCGGAATTGTTGCTAAAACAAAACACAATGAGGAAAGGCACTGATGGAAAAACCTTCGTTAAGAAGAGCTGTACAGATCGGGACTAAACTTTTTTCCCGCGGGGATTACACCTTAACATTTGACCAGTTGGAATTCCCCCTGCGGAATCTTCCTTTTCGAAAGCGTCTGAATTTTCTCATTCAAGGCATGCAGTGGTTGATGCGCCCGGTCCACCGGTTCGGATTTCCACTCATTTTACAGATTGAGCCGACAAATATCTGTAAT
This sequence comes from Thermodesulfobacteriota bacterium, assembly GCA_035256645.1. GTDB lineage: Bacteria > Desulfobacterota > WTBG01 > JAGOGO01 > JAGOGO01. Next base: position 10,617 of record DATEXU010000056.1, read on the forward strand.
CTCAAGTGCGCCACCTGTGCGAGCGGGGCCGGAATCATAACCCGTTCCCCGTCATTCATGCCCTTTGATCTTTATCGTAAGGTGATTGACCAGGTAAAAGATTATGTTTGCCTGCTTGTCTTCTGGTCATGGGGTGAGCCTTTTCTCCATAGGGATGCCATACGAATGATTCGTTACGCAAAGGATAAAGGCCTGCTTGTCCACACCAGCACAAACGGACATTTTTTCAACACCAGAGAGCTCGCCTGCCGGGTTATCGAGTCCGGACTCGACAGCCTCATTGTGGCTGTGGACGGTCTTGACCAGCCCACGTATGAGAAGTATCGAAAAGGCGGCATGCTTAACGTAGTGCTTAAATCAATTGAAAACTTGGTGTCTGAGCGTGATGCTGCCGGAGTGGAACATCCACGTATCACATTCCGCTTTATCGTGATGAGGCACAACGAACATCAGGTTGGCCGGGTATTGGATTTCGCAGAGCGTCTTGGGGTAGATGTCGTTACCTTTCGTGCTCCGGTGGTCCGGCGCGGCAGTGTGGACCTTGAAGGGACGCTTACTCCCCTTTACAATGAATTTCAGCGATATAATTACAGCGGATTGCCGGCAATGGGACTTCGTCTTCGACACAATCAATTTTCCTGCCGCCGGCCTTATGCAAATTTGACGATCTTCAGCAATGGAGACGTTGTGCCGTGCGAAAACGATTATAACGGCACATTGCCGCTGGGAAATGTTGGTTCCCAGAGCCTGCATGACATTATTTCTTCAACCAAATCCAGATCTTTCTTTCAGGTATTCCGCAGGGATTTCGATAAATTCCCTTTCTGCCGGGGGTGCGAGGTGCGTGACATGAAATATCCTACCTCAAACGTGCGGACTCATGTCCTCAACAGGAAATGCCTAAAATATGAAAAAGTTACTTAAGCAGGCATTGCTCCGATTCGGGGGGTATACCTTTGCGCGAAATATTTATACCGGGATTGAGGAGCAAAGGCTTATGCAGCGGGCCCGTAAGTTTATCAGGACCGGTTTGACACCACTCCCTGATATGGTGATGTTCGAGCCAACTCAACGGTGCAATCTTAACTGCAGAATGTGTTTTCAGGATCATGGGTTAATGGCCAGACAAAGGGAACTTACCCCGGATCAGATCGCAGATTTTTTCGACCGATACCCGTACCTGAAGAAGGTAACTCTCATCGGCGGAGAGATATTTTTACGTTCCGATATCATGGACATAATCCGTTTTCTTGACAATACGCGGGATATTGTTCTCTCGACGAACGCCACGTTAATTCATGATTCAGACATTGATATGCTTCGACACTGCAGGCATATCTTTGGCATCTGTATTTCTCTTGATGGCCCGAAGGCAATCCATGAGTTGATACGTAATGCCCCAGGCTCATTTGACGCGACCGCCCATGCCACTGAAGAACTTGCCAAATGCTTTCCCGTTACGGTTAATTGCGTTATTCAAAATGATAATATAAAAGTTCTTCCCGAGGTTGTTGATTTATGTGCCGCCCTGGGTGTTAGAAAATTGAATTTTGAACTCGAACGCATATATTCAGAAGATATAATTTCTCAGACTGTGGCCGTGACAGGTCTTGAGCGAGTTGATTTACCGGTATCGTCAAAAGGACGGAGTCGTGAGTATTCCCTTAACTACCTTAAGAAAAAACTGGCCGAATGTCAGAGCAGAGGCAGGGGAAAAGGCATATATGTAATTTTTGCCCCACCGTTCCGGACAGATAGTATAGATGCCTGCTATGCGGGTTGCCGCCGGACTAAGATAAGACATCTCTGCCAGAGCTTTAGTACGGCTACGATCGCTCCGGACGGAAGCCTTATCCATTGTTTCGTGATCCGGAAAACGTTCGGAAATATTCTTGATACACCCTTTGACGAGATATGGAACTCCCAGGCGGCAAATAATTTCAGAAAACAGCTGATAATGAACAATCTCACGCCGCTGTGTGAGAACTGCCGGTCTATGGTACCTTTAGAAAAAGTCAGGTTAAATTTTGCAGTTAATCCTGAGGATGCGAAGGTGGCCTGACAACAGACTCATTCAGGAATGAAAGCTTGAAAAAAAATTGACTTCCCTGTTATTTGGAAGGATTTTTTTGCTGATGCGGGGGGTTTGGTGCGTTCTGGTGGTCATCCTTCAGGTCTTTTCGAAATTTTGGTCGTCGTATCAAGGGAGGGCAAGAAATTGTTTGAAACAACCATGGAAGAGTCGCAGCTTTCCGAATGCGATTACTTTTGTCTTTCCTGTTCTAAACCTTCCCGAAATAGAGTGGGAACCTTATGAGAATCATCAGGGACCTTGCATACGCGAGGGTTGTCGCAGGTATTTTACACGGCAGTCGGTCCTTTGGTGGGCCTTTGCAGGCCAATATCTCGTTGACTAACCGATGTAATTTGCGTTGTATTCACTGTTACGCTTATTCACCATGTCATGATGGGCCAAGCTTTTTTGACACAAGAACAAATCAAGGGGCTCATCAATATTCCAATGATTCCTGTAAAGAAAGTGCAGATAGAGTGGATGCTGACCTTTTTAAGACAAATTCTCTCATAGAAAAACTTCTCTCAATGGGCACACAGGAGTTTCTTTTCTCCGGAAACGGAGAACCTTTTCTCCACAAAAATATCCTAGACTTTATTGAACGTGTGAAGGGCGCCGGGAGAACCTGCCTGGTGAATACAAATGGCACACTGCTTGACCATGCAACGATTGACAGACTTATCATGGTACGATTTGACGAATTACGGATTACAACGATGGCTGGCACACGGGAGTTGTATGAAATAACACATCCTGGTGTTTCTTCTGCGACATTTGACAGATTGCGTGATAATCTGCTTTATCTTGCGGAGCATAAAAAAGTTTTGGGAACGGGCAAACCGGTTGTCACGCTTGTCTCTGTCGTCATTTCCAAAAATTGTGAAGCACTTATGGAATTTTCCCGGTTTGCCCATGGGGTTCATGCAAAGCGTGTGCTTTTTCGTCCTTTTGATGACTATAACTCGGGAGATTTTGCGAAGCTCGTACCTACCGCTGAACAGGCCGACTCTGTTCAGAAACAACTGATGGCAATTGCGGATTATTTTGATTCCAGGAAAATTGTTCACAACATCGAAAATTTTTTGAAGGTCTTCAGAAAAAAACTTGATACGACTGATCTCTATCGTCGTATTCCCTGTTATTACGGGTGGCTCTCGGCAAGGATAGAAGTAGACGGCGCGGTGTATCCATGCTGCCGGTGCTATGTTGCTCTTGGCAATATTTACGAAAAAGAGTTTCCCAATATATGGAAGGGACCAGCCTATCGGAGGTTCAGAAAAACTGCTCTGCATATCAACAAAAACAAGACACCCGTTGACGGGTGCTATTGCAACACCTGCGTTCATCATACAGCGAACCTTCGCGTGCATGGGATATTGCATCCCTTTGAAAGGCGATATTGACACACATATCGACAGTATCCCTCTAATGCACAGAGTGGATAAAGGATATACCGCTGCGCCTTTTTCCAGATATGTTGATGCTCCCAGAGGAGATTGTGAATCCATTTACTGAGCGAAAAATTGCCTGGCTACGTCTCCAGGATTTTCGGCATTACAAAATTCAACGTGATTTTTTTAATTTAATATCGTATTGTAAACGGGTTCAGTCCTTTTATTTAATCGCAGGCTTGCCAGTCCGCGCGATGATCTTTATGAAGCCCTATTAAAATACGCTATTAAGAAAATTTATGCATGGCATGATCCAAAAAGTTTCAAAGGGTCCTAAAGTCAGTTTTTTTCTAAAAACAGTTCAATCAAGGCGGTCCCGGTGAAGGCTCCCAAATTTGCTCATTTAGTTTTGAAACCTACGTTGGCTTGTACAGCGCATTGTGATACCTGTTCCACGCGTAAAGCTCTGCATAAAATGAAAAGGCAGGAGCGGCAGTTGACGCTTGCTGATTGGAAAAACTTGTTCCGAGAAATTCATACCCTGGGGGTGAGTAAGTTGACGATCAGTGGCGGTGAGCCAACGCTATACCGAGACCTGCTGGCACTTATCCGCGCAGGCAAACATTACGACTGGGAAATTGGTTTGAATACGAACGGCAGTCTGATTGACCGTGATTTTGCCAATAGTCTGAAAGAGGCTGGCTTAAACGCAGTCACTCTGTCGTTATACAGCGCTAAGTCTGATCTGCATGATCGTATGCGTGGACATCCCGGCTTATGGCAGAAAGTCGTCAATGCGGCCAGGGCGTTTGTGGATATCCGCGATCAGCAGGAC
>DATEXU010000057.1:0-20806 GCA_035256645.1 Thermodesulfobacteriota bacterium
AAACTCGAATCCAGCACCAATTATGCCCAGGGCGGGATTGCGGCAGTCATGAGTTCCGATGACTCCTTTGAGGAACATATCAAAGACACCCTCATTGCCGGAGATGGTCTCTGTCATCAGGAGGTCGTCAAAATGGTGGTGGAAGAAGGCCCTGCTCGGATTGAAGAACTGATAAACTGGGGGGTTCCCTTTACCCATAAAAAGGAGGGAACCAAGAAGGAGTTTGATCTGGGAAAAGAGGGCGGGCATTCCAAACGCCGTATTATCCATGCTAAGGACTTCACGGGCCAAGAAGTGGAACGCATATTAGTGGATAAAGTAGAAAAAGATCCCCGGATTAAAATCTTCGAAAACCATATCGCCATTGACCTCATCACCCAATCTAAGCTCGCAGAAGGAAAAGCCACTGATAAAAAAGATGCCTGCTGGGGCGCTTATGTATTCGATATTGAAAAGGGGGTGGTCCACACCTTCCTGGCGCAGATTACCTTGCTGGCCAGTGGTGGTGTAGGCAAAGTTTATCTTTATACGAGCAATCCTGATATTGCCACCGGTGACGGCATTGCCATGGCGTATCGCGCCGGCGCCCGTACCGCTAACCTTGAGTTTATTCAATTTCACCCCACCTGTTTGTACCATCACGAAGCAAAAAATTTTTTAATCTCTGAAGCCCTCAGGGGAGAAGGGGGCATTTTGAAATTAATGAGTGGTGCTCCCTTTATGGAGAAGTACCATCCTTTAAAAGAATTGGCTCCGCGGGACATTGTGGCCCGTGCCATAGATTTAGAGCTTAAGAAGAACGGTGAAGAATACGTGCTGTTAGACATTTCCCATAAAGATTCTGGTTTCATAAAAAAGCGGTTTCCCAACATTTATAAAAAATGCCTGGAGTTTGGGTACGATATTACCAAAGCTCCTCTTCCCGTTGTTCCCGCGGCTCATTATGTCTGTGGCGGGGTTGTCACCGATCACCAGGGAGAAACCGACATTTCCCGGCTCTTTGCCTGCGGTGAAACTGCCTGCACAGGCCTTCACGGCGCTAACCGGTTAGCCAGTAATTCACTTCTGGAAGCATTGGTTTACGCTCATCGCGCGGCACGAAAAGCTATCGAGGAGATTAAAGGAGCGCGCACCGAATTTTCCCGCATTCCTTCGTGGAATCCCGGTGGGGCAGTCGATAGTGATGAGTCAGTGGTAGTATCTCATAACTGGGATGAAATCAGGCGGCTGATGTGGAACTATGTGGGAATCGTGGTGTCGAATAAACGTTTAGACCGCGCCCAACGGCGGATCGCGTTGCTCCAAGAGGAAATTAAAGAATATTATTGGGATTTCATTGTCACCCGGGATTTGATTGAATTAAGAAATATTGCGGTCGTGGCGGAATTGATCATCCGGTGCGCCCAGCTAAGGAAGGAAAGCCGGGGGTTGCATTATAACCTTGACTTTCCCTATAAAGATGATGAGCACGGAAAAAAGGATACCATCATCACGCAAGGCGAATTGGCAAACCCTTAATTCTCGCGAAACAGAGAACGCTGGAGAAATGCTTTCGACGGCTTATAATTAATGGGATAGTTGCCGGTAAAGCAGGCATCACAAAATTCACACCCGTTTTCCTCAACCGTAGCCTTTAATCCTTCTAAACTTAAATAGCCGAGACTATCGGCGGCAATAAATTTACAGATTTCATCAACATTTGACTTCGACGCGATCAACTCTTTTTTAGTAGGGGTATCGATTCCGTAAAAACAGGGATGGGTTATCGGCGGCGAAGCGACCCGAAAGTGGACTTCCTTGGCTCCCGCACTTTTAATCATACTGATAATTTTTTTACAGCTCGTTCCCCGGACAATAGAATCATCAATAATAATAACTCGTTTTCCACTAAGGTACTGTTTTAAGGAACTAAGCTTTACTTTGACACCAAAATGGCGGATTGACTGTTCCGGTTCAATAAAGGTCCGGCCTACAAAGTGATTCCTAATTATTCCGATTTCAAAGGGGATTCCCGACTCCTCCGCGTATCCAATTGCCGCTGGCATACCTGAATCAGGTACGGGTATTACGATATCAGCATCTACCGGGTGCTCGCGGGCAAGCTGCCTTCCCATCTTTTTTCTGACCGTATAGACTTCTCGTCCAAAAACTTCGCTATCCGGCCGGGCGAAATAGATAAGTTCAAATATACACGCCTTACGGGTGGTTGGAAAAACTTTAAAAGATTGAAGGCCGTCCGCATTGATTAAGATAAGTTCTCCCGGCTCTACTTCTCTGATGTATTGTGCTCCAATAAGATCAAGCGCACAGGTTTCGGAGCTGACCACGTAAGCGCCATCAAGCTTACCTAAGACGAGGGGACGAAACCCATAGGGGTCTCTCGCCGCTACCATCTCTTTTTCCGAAAGAAAAAGCAAGGAATAAGCTCCCTTAATCTGACTAAGAGCTTCTGTGATCCTTTCTACTAACGATATTCGTTGAGAGATCGCCTTTAGATGAATAATCACTTCAGTATCGCTGGTCGACTGAAAGATGCGGCCCTGCGCTTCCAGAGTCGCTCTTAATTCCTCGCCATTCACCAGGTTGCCGTTATGGGCAACCGCGATATTGCCCCGCGCGTACATAAAAACCAGGGGTTGAGCGTTCTTCTTTTCGCTTATCCCCGCAGTGGAGTATCGCACGTGACCGATCGCGATTTTCCCTTTCAGCTTTTTAAGACTATCCTCGGAGAAAACATCGGCGACCAAACCCATCTCTCTATGGGCGTAAAGGACTTTCCCGTCCGAAGAAACTATGCCCGCGCTCTCTTGTCCGCGGTGCTGAAGCGCATATAATCCGAGATAGGTTAACTTGGCTGCTTCCGGGTGATTGTATATTCCGAAGACACCACAATATTCTTTTAATTTTCCAAACATAATCTGGTACGTTCTATGGATTGTTTTTAAGACGTTAGGAGCAGGGGTGACACACAAACGATGCTCGTTCCCTTTACCCCGTTAGAAATGCCCCGCTTGCCCTGTTAGATATTTTGGTATCTAACAGGGTGAAAAATCCTTCTAACGGGGTTTACCCCGGTTTCCAAAGCATTAGGCGCTGCTGGTCAAAAGGATATCTCCGCCAGGTATTTTACCATAAATTAAGATCTTAGTGGAAGAATTTTTAGCCTGGTACATTGCTTGGTCAGCACAGTGAACAAATGATTCAACCTCATGGTTATCCGTAAGTTCCACTAACCCCAAACTAATTTCAATGGACAGAGGTTTAATCGCTCTGCAGGCTTCTTGCATTCTTTGGGCAATTTGCATTGTCTGTTGCTGATTAGCTTCTGGGATGATGACGGTAAATTCATCGCCGCCATACCGAAATCCTTCATCAACATTGCTGCGAATAGATTTATTGATAGCCTTTCCAACCTCTTTGAGTACCCTATCACCTTCTAAATGACCGTAGGTGTCATTAAATCTTTTAAAATAATCAAGATCAAGCATGATAAGAAAAAGCATGCGATTCTGGCGCCGGGCGCGAATAATTTCTTTTTCCAACTGATTGTAAAAATGGCGCCGATTGTAAAGCCCGGTCAAATCATCATTTATGGAAAGCAGGAGAAGTTCAGCATTTTTTTTTTCCAATTGGTGTTTAATGTTCCGCTCCCGAAAAATCCGGTTAAGTTTGGCCGTGATTTCATCAATCCCAAATGGTTTGATAATAAAATCGCTTGCTCCGGTTTTGATAACCTCAGAATAAGAGTATTTTGTTTCAAACCCGGTGATGCTGATGACATCTATCTCCGGAGATTCCTCCTTAATCCTTTTGATCAAAGTTAAACCATCAATCCCCGGCATCTCAATATCTGATATCACAACAGAAAAAACTTCTTCTTTTAACATCGTTAAAGCCTGCAATCCGTCGGTAGCGGCCTTGTTCTCATACCCTAAGGAATTCATCATATCACCAAGGATTTGACGAATAGTTTTACTATCATCGACGATTAAAACTTTTTCCATGGAAATTAAAAATAGAATTTGGCAATTGTTAATAAAGAGATGAAGATATATAATATAAATATGAAAAATTTGCAAACAACCCTTGATTTATTTTTATTTTTTATCCAAAATAAAAATAACCTATTGTTTATGTTTATCTTTTTAAAAAGCACCCAACAAAACAGTCCCAATTTCTGAATAAAGTATTCGACTAAAATTATTTTCAACCTGACAGGGCAGGCAACGTGAAAATTTTACTCCACCTTTGTTGCGCAAATTGCGCGCTTTATCCTCTTCAAAAGCTTCAGAAGGAAGACCATGAAATTTTTGGCTTTTTCTATAACCCCAATATCCACCCCTACGAAGAGTATAAAAAAAGGTTAGAAGCGGTAAAAGAGATAGCGGAAAAGCTTACGATCAGAATGATTTATCAGGATCACTATGATTTAGAAGATTTTTTAAGAAGCATTGTGTTCCGTGAATCAGAGCGGTGTAAAGTGTGCTACCATACGAGAATAGAAGCTACTGCCCGGATCGCCAAGAAAGGAAAATTTGATGCCTTTACCTCAACCTTGCTCGGAAGCAAACACCAGGATCACGAGCTGATCAAAGAAATTGGGCTGGCAGCAGGAAAAAAACGCGGGGTCAATTTTTTTTATTCTGATTTTCGGGAAGGTTGGGCTGAGGGAAGAGAAATGTCTGAAAAGTTAGGACTGTATCGCCAGCAGTACTGCGGCTGTATTTATAGTGAAAAAGAACGATTTTTAAAAAAATAAAATATGCTTATGGCTGAAATTGGAAAATTGCTTTTAATTGTGGGAATTATTTTATCTATTATGGGCTTAATTTTTATTTTTGGTTCAAAAGTTCCTGGCTTGGGGAGGCTGCCGGGAGATATTTTTATCAAAAAGGGGAATCTTACTTTCTTCTTCCCTATCGTCACCTGTATCTTGATCAGCATTATCGTGACGCTGATCCTCTCTCTATTCCGCAGGTAATCTTTTAGGAATCTGACCTTAGTTTATAGGTCAAGCGAATAAGGGTATCTAACCCATCTCCCCCTAACACCAAAAAAATGTCCATCCCGTTGATCTTGCGCCAGATAGAAGCATAATTTCCTTTTTTGAGTTTAAAACCTTTTAGCCGACTTTTGCTGTTGTTAAACTTATCATCCATAAATTCCAGCGCTTCCGGAAGACCATATTTGGCTACTAACTGATCCTTAAGGTCTCGGTATTTGGCGATATGCTCAAAGGCCGAAGCGTCATCTTTTACTACCTCGAAATATTGATAAATTGCCACTAACCAGTCGTCTTTAAAGATTAAATTAATTTCCGCGGCTTGCAGTACATCAACAGGCGGGCTGATAAAATCTAAACGATCCGCTCTTTCAAAAAGCGGTCGCAAGCCTTTCTTTTGATATACAATCTTCACCTCTGTTTTAGTCATCCCAAAACTGAGAGTAAGAAGTTCGGGAAAGGTTTCTTTGGAATAATTTGAGGATATAAGCTCAGGCATCAAAAACCACTCAATAAAAAATTCATTTGATTTTTTATTCCCCGCTGCTAAGTTAAATTTTTAAACCATAAGGTATAATGTTTCAGAATACCGAAAAAAAAATCTCTTTGTCAAGCGAAAATAAGAAGTTGTTCTCATTCTCTTTTCGTGCAAGGAATCATAAAGGGAGTAATCATGCTGGGATTGTCAACCGCCTGGATGTCAGAAAACCTGCAAAATGAAGACGACCTGTTCAGAACTTTAACTGACGTGGGACTTGATTTCTTAGAGCTGGAATACCGCATCCCTGAGAGTCTTTTTTTGAAGATGAAGCCAAAGCTTAAAAATAAAGTAATCAGTATTCATAACTTTTTCCCTTTCCCTCAAGAATATTCCCATCGCAAACCAAGCGGCGACCTCTTTCTCCTCTCCAGTCTTGACCGTGAGGAGCGTGAAAAAGCAATCACGTTTACGATCAAAACCATCCAAACCGCCCATGACCTTGAATGTTCAGCAGTGGTGCTCCACCTGGGAAGGGTAGAGATGGAATCCGGTTATAAACAGTTTTGCCGTTATTTTGACACCCAGCAAATCAATTCGCCGGAGATGGATTTATTCCTTTCCCGAATGCGAAAGGAAAGAACCTCAAAAAGACAACGTTTTTTAGATGCCGTACTCTTTAGCCTGGAAAAACTAAACCAGGAGGCAGAAAAACAGGGGGTTGCTTTGGGCGTGGAGAACCGTTATTATTTCCATGAGATCCCTGACTTCGAAGAATTTGGGATCATTTTTAAAAAATTCGCAGGCGGAAAAATTTTTTTCTGGCATGATGTAGGCCATGGATATGTCCAAGAAACATTAAGAATCCAATCCCATCAGGAATTGCTTGAAAAGTACGCACCGACTATTTTGGGGGTGCATCTTCACGATGCTCGTGGTTACTCCGACCACAATGCGCCGGGGAAAGGTGAGATAGACTTCAACCTGATTAAACAGCATGTTAAGGATGCTGCCCTTAAGGTTTTGGAGCTGCACCCTCGGGCAACCCTTGAGGAGGTAAAGGAGGGGATTGCGCTGCTGCGGAGTCAAGGCTATTGTTAAGAGTCTTATGAGAATCTTCTTTCCCCTTTTCCGGTGATATAATCATCGGCTCAAAATTACCGCCTTCTTTTAATTTTTGGACTAATACTTCTGCCTCCTCCCGTGAATTACAATTCCCGATCCGCACCCGATGCCAGGTCTTTCCATTCGGGAAAGAAACGGTAGCCAGTGATGGAGAATATCCCTTCTTTTTTAATGATTCAACAATCCCCTCGGCATAGTCTAAACTCTGAAATGAACCGACCTGGACCGTATACCCGGCAGTACCCCCTTCCGGAGTGGGAACGGTCCCTAAAGGTTTCGGTTCCGGGGGAACAGGGGAGTTGGTTAAATCCGTTGTTTTATTGTTAACCAGATTATCATAAAAGGTGAGTGGCGTATCCGGTTTTGATTCAGCCGAAGGCTCGCTGAGAGCGGGTGACGGTTCGCTTTTCGGTTGCGGTTGCGCTTGAGGGGAAGCGGAAGAAACAATGACCTCTGGCCCCTTCGAGTGGGTGAATAAATACCGATGGTTTACCAGCAAGGCGATAAAAACCAAAAGCAAAATCACAACTCCGGCAATAAGAACCCGCACTACTACTTGAGAAAAAGAAAGACTTTTTGGGGTTCTTCTGGTCCTTTGACTTCGCATCCTCCTACATCCTTTCCGGTGCGGAAACACCTAATAACGTGAGAGCGTTTTTTATCGTCACCTTCAACCCTTCCACCAAACATAAACGGGATCGAGAGAGTCCTTCATTCTCGGTTAAGACCCTTTTCCCATCGTCAAGCTTGCCGGAGTGGTAATACCGGTGGAACGTGCTCACCACGTCCTGAAGAAAAATCGTAATCCGGTGAGGCTCAAGGGAAACCGCGCTCCCTTCCACAACATCCGGAAAATGAGATATCTTTTTTATCAAAGAGATTTCTCCCGGGTTGGTCAGCAAACCGGGGTCCGCGTGGTTGAGCTGGTTAATATCAATCCCCCGCTCCTGGGCTATTCTGAGAAGGCTGCAAAGCCGCGCGTGCGCATACTGAATGTAATAGACCGGGTTTTCATCGCTCTGTTTTTTGGCGAGCTCCAGGTCAAATTCCAAAGGCGCGTCCGGCCTGCGGGTCAGAAGAATGTAGCGCGTTGCGTCGCTTCCGACTTCATCGAGCACTTCCCGCAACGTGACAAACTCCGCCTGCCGGGTGGACATGGAAACAAGTTTTCCCTCCCGCAAAAGCGAGACCAATTGAACCAAAAGAACCCGAAGCCGCTCCGGCTCATAGCCCAAAGCCTTAACCATCGCTTTCACCCTCGGCACATAGCCGTGGTGGTCTGCTCCCCAGATGTTAATCACCTGGTCAAAATTCCGGGAAAATTTGTTTTTATGATACGCGATATCCGATGCAAAATATGTTTTCTGTCCATTTGACCGCACCACTACCCGGTCCTTTTCATCATCAAATTTCGTGGCCGCGAACCACAAAGCCCCGTCCTGTTCGTAAAGAAAATTTTTTTTCTTTAGCTCCGCGATCGTCTTTTCCACCTCACCCGCTTCGATCAGCTTTTTTTCGCTGAACCAGGTGTCGAAATTCACTGAAAAATCCTCGAGGTCATGCTTTATGCCCGCTAAGATCATTTCTTGCGCCAGCTGAGAAAAAACCGGGATCACCTCATGTTCATCGCAATCAAGATACTTATCGTTCCACCGGGAAATCGCCTCCCGCGCGACATCATAAATATATTTGCCTTGATAATGGTTGTCAGGAAACTCGACCGGACGCTGGAGAAGTTCCTGGTACCGATAAAAGACTGACCGCCCCAAGGTCGCCATTTGATTACCCACATCATTAAGATAATATTCTTTCGTCACCCGAAAGCCGGCAAAGGAAAGGATTGATGCCAGAGAATCTCCTAAAGCCGCCCCCCGGCCATGACCAATGTGAAGCGGACCCGTGGGATTAGCGCTCACAAATTCAATCTGAACATTTGCTCCTTTGCCCAAATCAATCTTGCCAAAGTCTGCCCCCTGGCTATGGATCACTTTAAGCTGGTCAAACCAGAAACTTTCTTTCAATAAAAAGTTGATAAACCCCGGCCCCGCGATAGTCACCTCTTTTACCAAGGAAGAATTATCCATGGAATCGAGAATTATTTTTGCCACCTCCCGGGGAGGCCGCTTGAGTTGTGAAGCCATGATTAAAGCGATATTGCTCGCGTAGTCTCCGTGTGCCTCATTTTTGGGGATTTCAAAAGCAAGCGGCGGAAGTGTCCCTGCGGAAGGCACTGACAATTTTGTTGCCGCCTTTTTTAACGCCTGAAGTAAAATGTCATTTAAAATTTCTTTTGCTCTCATGCACATTTTCCTTTGTTACCGTTTCTTAACCGCTCCGAAAATAACTGTCATCGTATTGACATCTGAATCCGATATTCTCAATGATAGTACCTATTGATTTTATAATATTAGTCAAAAAGTCTCAACTTAATTTATTGCCAAAAGCTTCTAATACTTTGCGGGCGTTAGGTTGAGAATGAAAATCCTACGGCAAAGGATAGAGATCGAGATCAGGAATTGCTTTAAAGTGAGCATCGGTAGTGAAGATGGAGCAGTAGTTTTTTTTCGCTACTGCCGCCAGAAGAAGGTCCGTGGCCGGAAGCGTGATGCCCTTTTCCCGAAGTACATACCCGGTTTCCCCTGCCAGGACCCAGCATTCTAAGGTTGCCTCAAGCAAGGGGAGAGCAAGAAGGGTTTCCTTTATCAATTCTTTATCAGCCGGTCTTTTGATTCCCTGGAGAAGTTCAAGAGCCACCACCCCGGTGGTAACAGCTAATGAATTGCGAATGAGCTTTTTTAGTCCTTCGGATATGGGGGAAGTAGTTCGAAAGTACTCGATCCAAACACACGTATCAACCAGCACTTTTTTCTTAGCGGCCATCTTGGGTTTCTTTCAACTCCAAGTCTTCCAGTTCTTTCCAAACATCTTCAATGTCCAGTTTTCCTTGCAAGGAAAGGAGCTTTTCGATTTTTTTGCGGCGGGTGTATTCTTCAATGGCAAGACAGATCGCCTGGGTTTTGGTTTTTGCCCTGGTTGATTGCATGAGTTCTTCTATTAAGTTATCGGGTATGCTTAAGGTTGCACGCATAAAAAACATCTCCTTTATATGCTTTTATTATATGCTTTTTTGAGCACACTGCAAGAAAAATTTTAACGAATAATTTCTAATAGTTGTGAGTCTAAGCAGCAACAATGTATCGTGTTTTCTAAACATACGCACCTTCTTAGTATTCCCGGGTTTGGACCTGATGTTGCGGCCGAAGTGCTATCAGCGATTGGGAGCCCCTTTCGCTTTTTTCTCGACAGGATCATTGTCGGATGTCCTATCCCTAAGTTTTAAACCGATGATGAAAATCATCCATTTAACCAAAGAACCTCGCAGAAATGCGGAGTTCTTTATTTCCTAACCTATTTACTTTTTATTGATTTTTCCCCATGTAAAGTTTAAAATGTAAAAAAATATAGTGATCAAAAAAGGAAATATATTTTGGATGATTGCAAGGAAAATGAATTGAATGAGCATAAAACAAGGCCGGATTGCCAGATGAAAAGGTGATAGGCCTTTTTTTGTCCAATGTAGGGACACGTTGCAACGTGTCCATTGGAAAAACCCCCTCTTGAGAGCGGTTTCACGCTGTGACGGGGTGTGTTCTTAAAAAATTGATTGTGGCGTGTTTGTTGTAGGGACTGCTCCCCGAGCAGTCCGATTAATAAAAAAGTTGTCTTATATTGATCCATATAAGACCCCGGCAAAAACAAGGGGCTTTGCAAATAGAGTGTTACAACCAACCGTTATGACTTCATTTTAAAATGCTTTTTAGGTGTCTTATATTGCAAAGCTGGCATTTTTGGGTCTTATACGGAACAATATAAACACTATTAGGCGCAAGGCCGTGAATAGCCCGTCGAACCGAGACTGATTATGCACGCGACGGCAACCGCAAGATCAAATAGCAATCGGGATCGCACTTGGTTTGACATACTTCGCTTTGTTTATCTATGCGATCTTAGCAGCCTGTTATGGGCAGGGGAGGTATTATCTATGGGGCACCCATCCCTTTCCGACTTCTTCACGAATATGAACCAGCCGATGCCGTGGCCTGAGAAGCTCGCCATGCTCTCACGCAACTTGTGGCGGCGGGTTATTCTGAGACAAAACTGCTGCGGGCATGATGGGAAACCGGGTTGCTGAAAGGTGGCCACGGCGTCCCGTGCGGACGAAGCACCTCACGACCATTCTCACTGAGATTGGGCTTTCCCCATAGGTATAGGTAAAATATGATTCGCGTCACCGACACCATCACCCTTGACGAAAGGGAAATCTCGGAAGAGTTCGTTCGTTCCTCAGGGCCGGGAGGACAGAACGTGAACAAGGTTTCCACGGCGGTGCAACTGCGTTTCAGCGTGGCCGGTTCTCCTTCTCTTCCCGAGGAGGTGCGGGTGCGGCTTATGAAACTGGCAGGCAAGCGGGTAACCTCTGAAGGCATACTGGTTATCGACGCGCAGCGCTTTCGCACTCAGTTACGGAACCGCCAGGACGCGATTCAGCGGTTGGTTGATTTGATTAAGAAAGCTGCAAAACGACCGCGGCTTCGGCGCAGGACAAAACCACCTGCGGGGGCCAAGGAGCGTCGTCTTGAAACCAAACGGATGCGCAGCCGGATCAAGAAACAGCGGCGAAATGATTTTTCATCACACACGTAGGAGCACGGCATGCCGTGCCCCAATTCCGCGGTATCCTGAAAAAATTAATACGCCCATTGAAACAAAAAACATCCGATATGCCAAGGCTGAAATTTTACGGGAGATCGTAGTGGAGTTTCAAAGCTGAGTCTATTTTGGAGATGATTTCTTCCGGGAGGCAGCCCAATTTCCTGATGAGCCTCAGTTTGTCAACCGCGCGGGTTTGATTGGGCATTACCTTTGAGCGGGTTCGTAAACCGCCGATTCTTGCAAGAACCTCCACTTCGAAGGAATACACCTTGCTGACATTGGAAGTGATGGGGGAAATTGAAACCAGAGGAGAATGAGCGTTGCTGACGTTGTTGGAGACTATTACCGCAGGACGCGTTTTTTTTGCTTCGGCGCCCACCGTAGGATCGAAATTAACCAAGAAAACATCACCGCGCTTAATCGAGGCCATCGGAAAGGGTTCCTTCCATCTCCTGGTTGAGTCTTTTGATCTCCGTAGCCGCTTCTTCGTACTCAGCCGCCAGCCTGCGGTTACGTTGCTCTTTCAGGGAACGGACGATTGCCTCAGTAATAAATCGGCTTCTTTTTCTTGGCTCAATCTTTTGTGTGATTTCACTCATTACCTCTCCCGGGAGGCTGATGTTAATACGAACCGAACTCATTGTGTCTCCTTATTGTGTATTTTTATTGTGTATTTAATTATATAATAATTGAGGATATAAAAGTTGTCAACACTTTTTCTTATTTTTAACCACCACCTCGCTTTTTTCAAGAAGAAAACGCCCGGAAGTCACGGGGACTAAAAAAATATTATTAATCTTTTTGAAGACTTGCAGTAACGCTGGAACAATATCACGCCGGACTTGGTAGAGACTCAGGGTGAACGAAAGAGCCATTGTTGAAAACAACACCTTCCTCTGCCGGGACACGGCATGAAAAGAAATTTTTTTATAAAATAATTACAGAAGAGAGCGCTGTGGTTGCGGAGAAATTTTTGGGGGAGTGATCTTGAGGTGAAGATAGGCTTTTTCTGTGGCCCGGCGGCCGCTCGAGGTCCGGATCAGATATCCCCGCTGGAGGAGAAAAGGCTCAACCAGCTCTTCCAGCGTACCACTGTCCTCCTGCAGAGTAGCGGCAATTGCCTCAATCCCTGCGGGACCACCCTTATAATAAGTGACGATCGCCTCTAAAAACTTCCGGTCTAAAATGGTTAAGCCGTCGGAATCTACTCCTTCTAAGCTCAGCGCTTTCTGAGCGACCTCGGCATCAATTGTGCCGTCGGCTTTTACCTGACTATAATCCCTTACCCGCTTAAGCAGATGATTGGCAACCCGCGGCGTACCCCGGGCACGCCTTGAAATTTCATAAGCCCCTTCATCATCAATTGATAGTTTCAAGATAGCGGCTGACCGTTTTATGATTAAAGCGATCTCATCAATCGTATAAAAGCCCAACTCCCGGACAATGCCAAAGCGCTCTCGCAAAGGCCGGGAAAGAAGTCCGGAACGAGTTGTCGCCCCGATCAAGGTGAACCATTCGAGCCGGGAACGGTAGGTGCGGGCATTTGCCCCTTTATCAAAAATAATATCCATTGCAAAATCTTCCATCGCCGGACAAAGAAGTTCTTCCACAATCTTGGGTAAACGGTGGATCTCATCGATAAAAAAAATATCCCCTCGTTCCAATGAGGTCAAAATACTTACTAAGTCTCCGCCTTTCTCCAAAGCCGGGCCGGTAGCATGATGAATTCTCACCTCCATCTCCCTGGCGACAATGTTGGCAAGGGTGGTCTTTCCCAAACCCGGAGGGCCCTGAAAAATAATGTGGTCAAGCGGCTCCTGCCTTTTTTTGGCGGCCAGGATAGCGATTAAAAGCGAATCAACCACCTGTTTTTGTCCGATGTACTCTTTGAGTCGCTGCGGCCGCAAGCTCAGTTCTTCCTGAGCCACTCCTTCCCCCGCGTCCTTTTGAGCATCAGACTGAAAGGCTTCTTTTAAATCAAAGGGATGAATGTTATCACTTGCCCCCTGCCCCCTGCTCTTAGCTCTTAGTTCATCGTTCATGGCTTTTTCCTTAAAACTTAATCCTCTTTCCTCGCTCCTCGTTCCTTCTTCCTTTGCTCCCCCTGCTCATTGCTCTTGGCTCTTTGCTGATAGCTCTTAGCTGATAGCTATAAACAATGAGCTACGGGCTACGAGCCATGAGCTATAACCTATTTTTTCTGGTTCCGGTATACTTCATCAAAAATTTCCTCCGGTGAACTCAGGTGGGGATTGCGGCTCAAGGCTTCTTGGATCATCTTCAGGGCTTCTGCCCGCTTATGGCCCAGCTGCTGCACCATCACTTCCAATACCTGCTGAGCATAATCTTCTTTCTCCTGGGGCAGGGAAGGAGGAGCCTCTGATTCTATGATCAACGCGAACTTCGCCATCTTCCCGTAAAGGTGCGCAATGATTTTATCCGCCAACTTTGGACCTAATCCTTTTATTTGGACCAAAAAGCGGCTGTTGCGTTCCTCAATAGCCTGCGCAAACTGGTGAATCGGACACGTTATCAGCTTGATCGCTTTCGTGGGTCCGATGTCCGATACTGTAATGAGCCGTTCAAAAAATTCCCGCTCGGCTTCTCGGTTAAATCCGATAAGCATGGGCCGCGGTTGTCTTTCCGGGTGGTAATAGGAAATGTAGAGCGACACCTCATCGCCATCGTCTCCGGCGTTTTTCCCGTTAAAGGTTGCCCGGACAATGGGGGGAACCATTACGTCGTAGCCCACACCATGAGTCACAATGACTACCCTATCCTCTTCAACCTTCCACAGTTTCCCTTGAAGATAACTTATCATAGTTCCCGCTTTTACCCTCGTAAAAAGTCAAATTTTAGGCGGCACAGTAAAAAGCTCCAGATGCAAGGCGTGCAAATCCGAAGGAATGAGGCGTACTTACCAGTACGTCGCAATGACTGAGGATGAAGCACAACAAAGCAGATGGGCTTTTTACGAAGCCGTCACCAGCGAACCGCATTTGCCCGGGAAAGGCCTACCAAAGCCAAAGCTAAGGCATCAGAAGCGTGCTCAGATTTTATCTGTTCCTTAATTCCCAAAATTTTTCGCACTGCTTTTTCAACCTGGTCTTTATTTGCCCGTCCGTTTCCCGTAAGCGCCGCTTTTATTTCCGTTGGTTTAAGCTCCATCACCTCAAGATTATTATGGGCCGCGGCCAGAGCTAAGATTCCCCGTACTGCGCCTAACTGTAAAGCGGCCTTGGGAAATCGGGGCAGCACAAATATATCTTCTAAAATTAAAAGCTGGGCATCCCATTTTTGGAGGATTTTTTCAAAATCAAGAAAGATACTCTGAAGTCTTTGAGGGGTGGGATCTTTTGGATTTGTCGAAAGACAATCCCATGCTCGCACGATTCCTCTTTTTTCAACAATTTCGATAACACCGTAACCTGTCTTCGCGAGCCCGGGATCAACGCCGATTGCTCTTAGCTTAGCCACTCATCTTCTCCAGAAGGTCTTCAGCAATATCAAAATTGGCATACGTTTTTTGCACGTCATCCGAGTCTTCGAGCGCGTCCATAAGCTTAATCATTTGCTCTGCCTCTTTCCCTTCCAGTTTTACCGTATTTTTGGGAACCATGGTTATTTCCGCCAAAAGGTATTTAAAGTTCTGCTTTTCCAGCGATGCCCGCACGGTTTCAAATTTTTTTGGATCAACAATCACTTCAAAAGTAGTCGCCTCTTCTTTAACATCATCTGCTCCAGCCTCTAACGCAGCCTCAAAAAGTTTTTCCTCATCCACCTGGCCTTTTTCAAAAACAATGAGTCCTTTTTTATCAAACAGCCAGGAAACACAGCCGGTCTCTCCCAGGTTGCCATTATGTTTTGAGAAAATATGCCGGATTTCTCCTGAGATTCGGTTTCTATTATCAGTTAAAATATTTACCAAAACCGCAACTCCAGCCGGTCCATATCCTTCATAAATAATTTCTTCCAGGCTTCCGCCTTCGATTTCTCCGGTGCCTTTCTTGATTGCCCGTTCGATATTATCCTTGGGCATATTTTCCGCCTTGCCGGCCGCAATCGCGGTCCGAAGGCGGGAATTTCCCTCCAGACTTCCTCCGCCAAGGCGAGCAGCCATTGTTATTTCTTTAATTAACCGTGAAAAAATTTTCCCTTTTTTGGCATCTAATGCCCCTTTTTTTCTTTTAATCGTGCTCCATTTGGAATGCCCTGACATACTTTTGTCCCCTGCAATAAATAATAAGGTTCCTTAATAAGGGTAAAACTCAGTTTCGGACGCACCTTTTCTGCGGAAAAAACCATAGTTCTCGAGAGTTAACATCAATAATGTATACCATAGCCGCTTTTCATTGCAAACAAAATTTTAATGGTCTTTAAGGACAATGTAAAGGAAAAGAAAATAGTCAAACATTATAAAAAGAAAGCGGTAAGCAATTGAAATAGATTTACAAAACTAAAAAAGGAAAAGGAGTAATAAAAGACGAAGCCTTAACCCGTGCGAGCATAAAAACAAAGGCAAAAAAATAAACTTCCGAATTTAAAAAATCAGAAATTTAGAAATAACCTTATTGTCCACATGATGCTAAAGCTCTTTCATAGGCTATTGTGGAAAATCCGCGGATTTTTTGGTCACAGATAACCGCGAAGGGCACGCCTCTTCCCCCATCCAAATCGTTTTTCCGGCGAGCAGCCTCCTCGTCTTTTTCAATGTCATACTCAGTAAAAGAGATTCCTCGCGAACGGAAAAAATTCCGAGCATCCTTACAATAGGGGCACCAGATAGTCGTGTAAAGCTCTACCGTGATATTCTGCGGCTCGGTTCGCTCCTCTGCTGCCGCAGTAGGTGCGTTGACACTCTCAGAGTTCGGGGTATTCTGCGCGGACGGAAGATTCGTTGGAGGGTTGCGTTTAAAATTCGCAGGCGATTCGATCTCCACCAAAGCGTTAGTGCCTTGCGAAGGTGGAGAATCCGAAAGGTGGACAACACCGTGATCGTCAACCCATTGATAGGTTTGGGCGTTTGCAACAATCGCCATGACAAACACCCCGAAGCAGAAAATTAATAGCGCGTTTTTTCTCATCGCACATTCTCTCCCTTGTTACAATACCCAATCATTTTCGAGAATTCCCGTATTGGGAAACAGCTTAAGGATTAAGCAGGCTAAATCCGGTCGTAGGGTCAAAAATCCTTTTCCCTTCACAATCACGCAGCTCAAACAAAATGACTTCCATGACCTCCCATACCTTTACCCCGGTCCTGATGCAGCCGGCAACGGCTTTTCCGTTTCTTCCGCACGCCATATGCATATGGAGAGAGGGATTCCCCTGATCGTCAGGGAAAAGCGTTCCTACGCCGGCGACTTCATGGACACCCTCTAAAATGTGTGTCATAGGATGCACCGGCCGCGCATCGCCCTGCGCGGGACCTACCACGAACGTGCTTTTATCGTCCGCTCCGCCCACAATAATCAATGCCGCGGCTTTGATAGACTGTTCCCGGGCAAACCGTTCGATTTCCTCGTGTACGATTTCTCCGTTCTCAAGGCGAAGAATGAAAATGCGCCCCGGTTGTGCTGATGAATACTTCATCGTAAGAATATATTATGAAAGGGGTGAAGTTTTTGTGGTTTTGTCGGCTTCTTTTGCCACAGGATTTGCCTGGCGATTTTCCAGATTATGCCTCTTGATAACACCCTCAACCTCTTTTTGAATGGGTTGTTTTGATTCCTCAGCCTGAAGTTTCTTTTTGCGACCTTCTATCTTATACCGCAGCAGTCTTTCTCTTACCTCCTCATCCTCCTGTATCCTTTTGTCAAGCCTTTCAACAAGAAATACCGCGAGTAAGCACAGTAAGGCAACCGCAATCCTCACTGTTCCCTCAAATTCTACAGCGGCATAAAAAGCAAAGACTACCAGCAACAGTTCAAAAAGAGAAATAATATGCATAAGTTCTCCTCCTTTCTTTGCTAAGGCATGGTTCCTCTCTCTTCTTTCTCCTCATATACTCTTCGCAAAAACCTTACTTCTTGAACCGCTTGTGTGCCCCCACCCCTTACCGGCATTTTCCCCCACAAGGTGCTGCTGCCCACAGAGCACGTCATCTCATTCTATCAGATATCATTTATCCGGCCCCTTTCTATCTCTTGGCCCGGTATTATGCTCATCATACAATAAGTTATCACCAGTGTAAATTACTTTTTGAAATTTCCCTCTTTTTTGTATAAAATAAAAAGGCGCTACGAGACAAACCTTATCAAAAGGACCAGAGGGTGAGAACCTTTGCCTGCATTTTATTGCTCCTTTGCGTGTCCGGGGTGGTGGTTGGCCTCCACGGGCAGGGTTTTGCTTCCGTGCCTTTGTTAAAGTCGATACGCTTTGAAAAATCTTCCGATGCTGAAAAGGTTCTTTTTGAATTAAACGGGTTTTACCCACCCGAAGTTTTTGGACTCACAGGAGACCAACCCCGCGTTGTGTGCGATTTTAAAAAGGTGAACCTGGAAAAGTCCCTTACGAAGGTCATGGAAACAAACGGCACCTTCATCCTGCGTATTAGGGTGGGAATCTATCCCCCCCCTGATCCCAAAATAAGGGTCGTCGTAGATTTAGTCCCTCATAAGAATTACAATATAGAACAAATCTTTTTTCAAAAAGATACTACTTTTGCCCTTATCATCCGCCCTGAAAACGCCAATAAAGAATTAAGGAGCAGGCCTTAAAACCTTTACCCCGTTAGAAATGCCTCGCTTGCCCCGTTAGATATCAAATATCTAACGGAGTAAAGAAGCACGGGGTAAACTTAAAAATTCTTACATTTTTTCACACGGGGTAAATACCCCGTGTGAAACCCTTCTAACGGGGGTTACCTGCTTTCCCCGTGCAAAAAAATAACGTGATAATTTTGGACAATTTTCTAAAAACCAGCCTTTGATTTTTTTTGTTTTTTGGGATATACTTATCCAAACTTGGCTTAAGGATGTTTAAAGGTTTCGATAAGGGAGGTTATAGTATGTGGAGTTGTCGTACGATCAGAAATAGTTTTTCACGCCCACGCATTTTTGTTGGGATAAAAAGCAGAGCAATCATTCGCGTGATGGCCAGCCTCTGCTTATTCCCTCTTGTCCTGGCTTTATCCGGCCCTGCTTTCGCACAACAGAACTTTACCTTTGACCAGGTTGTCGCCAAAGCGCAGCAACTGGTGCAAGCGCCGTATAACCCTAAGGCCGGGCTGGTTCCAGATTTTTTATTAAACATTAAATACGATGCCTGGCGAGATATCCGTTTTAAGCCGGCAAAATCTTTCTGGCGGGACGAACAGTTGCCCTTCAATGTGCAATTTTTTCATCCCGGCTTATACTTCCCTCGGGCAATAACCATCAATGTGGTGGAGCACAGTGGGATCAAGAAGATTCCTTTTTCCACTGATTTATTTGAGTACGAAAAAATGGCGGCTCCGCTCAAAAAAAAGATACCATCTCATTTAGGTTTTGCGGGATTCCGTCTCCATTACCCCATCAACACTCCAAAGTATTTTGATGAAGTCGTTGTGTTTCTCGGGGCCAGTTATTTTCGGGCAGTGGCGCAA
Source organism: Thermodesulfobacteriota bacterium (assembly GCA_035256645.1). Classification (GTDB taxonomy): domain Bacteria; phylum Desulfobacterota; class WTBG01; order JAGOGO01; family JAGOGO01. The sequence continues at coordinate 18,904 of DATEXU010000057.1, forward strand.
AATTCCAATTACGGTCTTTCGGCCCGGGGGATTTCCATTAACACGGTCTCTTCCGCACCCGAGGAATTTCCTCATTTTAAAGAGTTCTGGTTGGTCAAACCTCTTCCTGACTCCAAACAGATCACCATCTACGCCCTGCTCGATGGTGAAAGCGTGACGGGCGCGTATCAATTCATTGTTCACCCGGGGAAAGAAACCCTTGTCGAAGTTAAAAGCACCATCTTTTTGCGAAAAAAGGTAGATCGGTTAGGAATTGCGCCCATGACGAGCATGTTCTTTTACGGTGAAAACACCAACACGCGTCCGGTAAATGATTTTCGGCCGGAAATTCACGACTCCGACGGGTTGCAGATCGCTCTCGGTTCAGGCGAATGGCTCTGGCGACCCTTGAAAAATCCCGGCGCCATTACCAATAACTGGTTTTCCACCACCAACCCCGCAGGTTTTGGCCTCATTCACCGGGACCGTGATTTTGATCACTATCAGGACCTGGAAGCACACTACGAAAAACGGCCCAGTCTCTGGATTTCCCCCAAAGGCTCCTGGGGAGAAGGCTGGGTGGTGCTCCTGCAACTTCCCTCTCGTCGTGAATTTGATGATAATATGAATGCCCTGTGGGTTCCGGCTCATCCCCCGGAACCAAAACAGCCTTTGTCCTTTGACTATACCATGAGATGGCATTATCCTGATGCCGCACGCCCACCTGCCGGCCAGGTTGTCGCCACTCGAACGGCAGATGGTAAAACCAAACTTGCTCAGAAATTCGTCATTGATTTTGCCGGAGGCAATTTGGAGGCAATTCCGGCGAATAAACCGCTTACCGCTATTGTCTCCGTTGATCCCCGCGCCAAGCTGGTAGAACAGCAACTGCAAAAAAATATCATTACGAATGGATGGCGGCTGGTTTTTGAAATAAGCTTGGAAAATGAAGCGTTGCTGCAAAAAGTGCTTCAGGGGACTGAGCCGGCCATTGAACTTCGGGCATTCCTCAAAGACGGGGAGAAGGTCTTAACCGAGACCTGGAGTTACGCTCTGCAGCCGTAACTATCCACTTTAATCTGGTCTTGGCAAACCGGAATCGAACGAACAGGGTTAAAAATTAAACTTTTTGTTCTCACCCCTTTAATAAGCGCACGGAGGGAAAAAATTTTCATTGCCTCCCCATAAACACATAGTTTACCAGATGAGGCGCGAATTTACCGCTGATTGCTATCACTTTTAGTTATTCCATAGCGAAGTGTGGTTCGAAAAGCTCTCTCAACTCATCTTTCACTCCTTTCTTGTTTGCGTTTTCCCGGGCAATCCTTATCGCCGTCGGTGAATTGTCAATACCGGTAATCTCAAATCCTCTTCCGGCAAGATAAACCGCATAGTTGCCGGCGCCACAGCCCAAATCAATAGCTTTGCAAGGATGCACTCTCCCGCTCTCGACCAAATTAACTAAAGAGTCTGGCGGAGTCTCTTTATTCCAGGGAATCTTTTCCAAAGGCATATTTTTATAAATTCTGTCCATGTCACCGTGCATCATCGCATCCTACCTCTATCAGCTTAGGCCGTGCGGCGGTTAGCCTGTTCTTGTCTCGGCCAATAAATATCTCCATGTTCTTTTGGTGTCATTCCGGGCTTGACCCGGAATCCAGAATTGTTACTTATAGATTCCCACTGGAGTTTATCCCCGCGAAGGCGGGGGCAAGAATGACATATTGTGTTGTTTAATTGCCGGAGTAATATTATATGTCCCTTGAAATTTTCCTCGTTTCAGATATTGTTTTATACAAATGAGTTATTTTTATGCAAGTAGATTTTAGTTGACTTCACACAATAAAAGCAATATTTTAATGTGTAAAAAGGAGGTGACCATGGCAACCAACCTTGCAATTGATGATAATTTAATTCTTGATGC
>DATEXU010000058.1:0-4506 GCA_035256645.1 Thermodesulfobacteriota bacterium
CAGATAAAATCGACGGAGCAATAATCTTTTTTATTGCATTCCCCATAACGTTTCAACCTCCTCAGTTTTTTTGAAAATCTTTTTTATTTTTTAACATAAGCCGATTGCCGGAACAATTAATTATACTACAAAGTTCGCTCTAAAGGGAAGCGTTAAATTAGGCTGATAAAAAAAGCTGACTTACGGGAGGAGACAGTGAAAATGTGCAACCCTCTCCGGGCAATTTTTCCCCCGGCAAAGCCTCTATAACACCGTTGCTTTCATGAGGGAAAACAGTTCGTTTTCTTTTTTTCGCATTGCTCTTGCGCGCGGCCCAGGGATTTCATGCTCATATCCCAATAAATGGAGGATGCCATGGATGAGAAGCAGGCAAAGTTCTTCTTCGAAAATGTGCCTTTTAGCATCTGCTTGTTTTTTGGCCGTCTCTACCGAGATCACCACATCCCCTAAAAGGGAAGGATTGATTTCGGTAAAATCCCCTTCTCTCATAGAGAAAGCAAGCACATCAGTAGGACGAGGGCGGAAAAGGTGCTTCTGATTGAGTGCGGTAATTTCTTGGTCAGTAACAAAGCTCAGACTTAATTCCCCATCAGGAGATCCCAAGGCGTTTAAGATCTCTTTCGCGATCTTCCTGACCATTCTTAAGCTTATCTTTTGTTTCCTTTGGTGATTCTCGATCCAGAGTCTCATGTTTTTTAGAATACATAGGTGCTGGGAAAATTTTGTCCGGATATTCAATCCGGTGGTGAAAAATTCCGGTGAGTATCCGATTAAAGCTTTTGGCGATCAAATGAAGGTCTTTTAGTGTAAGTTCGCATTCATTAAGTTGTCCATCAGTAAAAAAATTATTGATCGTTTTTTGAACCATACCCTGAATCCGCGCTGGAGTTGAATCATTAAGCGTGCGAGAGGATGCCTCTACCGAGTCAGCCAGCATGACCAGTCCTGCCTCTTTGGTCTGGGGTTTTGGTCCCGGATACCGAAAATCATTTTCGTCCACCGTCGCCTCAGCTGGGTTTTCTTTTTCTTTCGCCTTTTGGTAAAAGAAGGCGATCAGGCTCGTTCCGTGGTGTTGCTGGATAATGTCAGTAATGACGTTCCCGAGTCGATGTTCTTTAGCTTGCTCCACACCTTCTTTAATATGGGAGATAAGGATAAGGCTGCTCATATTAGGTGAAAGCTTATCGTGTTTATTTTCGCTCCCTCTTTGATTTTCGATAAAATAAAGAGGCTTCTTCATTTTTCCAATATCATGATAATAGGCTCCTACTTTGGCCAACAAGGGATTGGCGCCAATTGATTCTGCGGCTGCTTCCACCAGGGAGCCGGTGAGGATAGAATGGTGGTATGTCCCAGGAGCTTGCATAATGAGTTCTTTTAAGAGCGGGTGATTTAAATTACCCAATTCAAGGAGTTTAATATCTGTGGTATAAGAGAACATAACTTCAATAAGCGGTATAACTCCCGTAGCAACAATGCCTGCAAGAATTCCGCTTGAAAATCCTAAGATTAAATCACCCGTCAAAGGTTGCCAATCAAAGAAACCTCCGAGCTTAATTTTAAGGCAGAGGATAACCAGGAAATTAGCCACTCCCACTTCAAAGCCGGCTTTTAATAAGGTTGAACGTTGCCTGCAAAATGCGGCTTCGCGGGCTCCAATAAGGCTTCCCAGCAAGGGATAAAAAAAATAATCGATTTTGTTACCGAGCACCATGGTGGAAAAAATCGAAATGAGAACGGAAAATATAGCTGCCTGCTTCATCCCCTTGACGACACTGATAACAATTGCTCCTGCGGCAACCGGGACTGCAAACCATAATGAATTTTCGGATAGGAATAATGATTCCGGTTGCGGTAAAGAGGCGCCGATGCGGATCATGATGGTGATAAGTATTAACATCGCGCTAATAAAAGAAAGGTCATGACCCCATTGACGCGGATTGGATGATTTTTCGGGAACAAAGAAACGAAAGGTTACCGAAAGAATCAAAAACAGGATGAGAAAATTGCCTCCACTATAGAGGATGGGATTCCGGTCGGTCTTGAGTTGACTCAATTGGTTTAGTTTAAGGAGATGTTCGGGGTTTACTTTTTCTCCTTCCCGGATAATCATTTCTCCCTTTTTTATCTCAAAAAGTACGGGTTTAACCGCTCCCCTGGCAGCTTCCTTCCTTTCTTCGGTTTCAATTTTATTAAAAGTGAGATTTGGTTTAATCAAGCCTTGAACTATTTCTACGATCGGTTTTTCCAACGATCTCGCTGAGGGAGGGATCAATAGACGGGCCTCTTTTTGAACTTTGAAGCGTGCCTGGTCAAGGTCAAGAATCTGGGAGAAATCCTGGAGATTAGTCTCTTCTCGAGTGGAAAAGTCCCTGACTACAATTCCGCGGTCTTTCTCCGACAGGAGGAGCTCACGACTGCCCACAATCTTTTGCCCAAAAATAGGACTTAAGATTGTGTAAACATAATCAACAATCTTTGAATCAAATTTCCTCTTCTTAAGAACTGAAAAACTTGAGCTTGAGATAGATATCCCCATTAACTGTGCGAACTCTTCCTTGGTAATTTTTCTTTCTGCGTTGAGGTCGAGTTCCTTAAGTGAACTGAAGACATCTTCAGTCTTTCCCTCAAGTTCGCTCAGGAGGTTTGGGTCAAAATCATAAACCAGCCGAACACTTTCTGTGGCGCTTTTTCTTTTCTCCAGAGTGGATGGTTGGTCTTCGACCAAAAAGTCCTGAGGCGCCTTAATATCCTGGGGGACGACTTGACCTAAAGTATATTGATAAGTTCGGGAAGGCATCCGGGAGAAAATAATAAGACCTAAAATCACACTTAAAAAAATAATGAGCGTCCATTTTTGGGTAGAATAAAGATTGACCTTAGGCAAATTTAAAGGCTGGTGGAAAAAGTCTCTTTTTAGCTTTCCCCTGCCTCGTCCAAAAGGAGCTGGGTTATTTTTTTTAAAAAGTTTCATGGCCTCTGTGAATAAGCGTCAATAATTTCTTGTACCAAAGGGTGCCGCACGACATCAATGCTGGAAAAGTAGATAAACTTGATTCCAGGAATGGACTTAAGGATTTCCTGAATCTCGATCAACCCGGAAGTTTTTTCCGGGGGGAGGTCAATTTGAGTTATGTCTCCGGTAATCACTACCTTGGAATCAAATCCCATGCGCGTCAAAAACATCTTCATTTGTTCGGAAGTGGTATTCTGCGCTTCATCTAAAATGATAAAAGAATCATTGAGCGTTCGGCCACGCATAAAGGCTAATGGCGCCACCTCGATAATGCCGTTTTGAATTAACCGGGAAGCCTTTTCAAAATCCATCATATCGTGGAGCGCGTCATAGAGGGGGCGGAGATAGGGGTTTACCTTTTCCAGAATGTCGCCCGGTAAGAAACCTAACTTTTCGCCTGCTTCCACTGCTGGCCGCGTAAGGACAATGCGTTCCACTTCCTTGTTCATCAATACAGCGATCGCCATGGCCATCGCCAAATAAGTTTTGCCGGTTCCCGCTGGTCCAATGGCAACCACAATATCATGTTTTCGAATAGCATCGATGTATCTTTTCTGGTTGACGCTTTTGGGGGTAATAAATCTTCTTTTGGTAGCAATCGGAATGTTATCGAGAAAAAGATCTTTTAGGTTAACTGACGGGTTATGCTTGAGAATACGAAGCGCAAAGGCTATATCCACGGGATAAACAGAGTAGCCGCTTTTAATTACTTCATAGATTTCAGTGAGCAACTTTGCCGCTAAACTTATTTTTACTTCATCACCGCTGATAGTAATCTGATTGCCCCGTACATGGATGTGTACCCCGACTCTTTCTTCCACTGTCCGGACATTACTATCCCGTTCGCCGAAGAGGATTTTCAAGACATCATTATCCTCAAATATAAGGCTTTGAAAGTTTTTATCGATACTCTGGGTTGATAATTTTCTCGTCATAATGGAAAAAGTAATGAGCAGGAAAGAAAGTGTTGCTGTTAAGAGTTCTTAGTTGCCAATGAGTTGAACAACTACCTCTCTCTCCCTCGGACGATTATCAAAATCGAGGAGGACAATTTGCTGCCAAGCCCCAACCAGCAATTTTTTATTAGCCACGGGGATATTAAGGGAGGGGCCCAACAAACTGGCCCGAACATGGGAATATCCATTGCCATCGCCCCATCGAAGGTTATGTTGATAGGAAATATTTTGAGGAGCAATTTTTTCAATAGTCCGAATTAAATCGTTTACCACCCCTTGTTCATATTCAATAGTGGTAAGAGCAGCGGTTGATCCGGACACAAATAAAAATATCACTCCTTCCTTAATGCCCGAGTTCCGAAGGGCTTCGGTTACCTGGGGAGTGATATCAATAATATCAGTATTGCCGGAGGTCTGACAGTGAATCGCGGTACGGTGTATTTCCATAGAATATCGTTTTTTTGCCCAAACTAAAGATAATAGGCACGTTATTAGTTACCATACCCAAACCCAAAATGCAAGTATTTAACCATG
>DATEXU010000059.1:0-2167 GCA_035256645.1 Thermodesulfobacteriota bacterium
GCTTAGTTGCTATCTAAATTTGTGAAAGAGGACGTGAATGATTCATAAAACCGCTATTGTGGAACCAGGAGTTGAGTGCGGTGAAGGGGTGGAAATAGGACCGTATTCAGTCATTGGTTCTCACGTAAAAATTGGAGCCCATACTAAAATTGCCTCCCATGTGATTATCAAAGGCCCTGCGCACATTGGCGAGCGGTGTACCATTTTTCCTTTTTCTTCCCTGGGAGATATCCCCCAAGATTTAAAATACAAGGGAGAAGAAACCAAACTCATTATTGGAGATAATAATGTGATCCGGGAATATGTTACCATTAACCGGGGCACAGAAGAAGGAGAAGGAAAAACAGTTATTGGCAATAATAATTTTCTCATGGCTTATTCCCACATTGCCCATGACTGCACTATTAGCAATTTTGTGATCATGGCCAATTCAGCCACTCTGGCCGGGCACATTATGATCGAAGACTATGCGGTCATTGGAGGACTTGTCGCTATCCATCAATTTGTTAAAGTGGGACGTAACGCTTTTATCGGCGGCTGCTCCGCAATCCCTCAAGATGTTCCTCCCTACTGCTTGGCAGTCGGTAACCGGGCTCGCCTTTATGGTTTAAATCTTACGGGCCTTAAGCGGCACAATTTTTCTCCTCAGACACTGAGAAATCTCAAGGACGCGTATCGGATCATTTTTCGTTCTGCTTTGACATTAAAAGAAGCGCTCCAACAGGTTGAGCAAAAAATAACAAACTCTCCTGAGGTAAACCATTTCATTGAATTCATCAAAAAATCTAAACGAGGCATTATCCGCTAATTCGTTTGCCCGTTTCGGCCTCATTGCCGGCACCGGACGGTTTCCCTTGCTTTTCGCCCAGTCCGCTAAAAATCACGGTGTGGAAATCATCGCTGTCGCTCATAAAGGCCAGGCCCTTCCGGAACTGGAAAGTTTGGTTAAAAAAATTTACTGGATCAAGGTTGGACAACTGGGAAAGCTGATCAAAATATTAAAAACAGAAGGGGTAAAAGATGCTGCCATGGTAGGCGGGATAACGAAAACCATCATGTTTTCCGATGTTGTCCCGGACTTCCAGGCCATCTCCTTGGTAGCAAAACTGAGGACATTGAATGATGATGTGCTTTTGCGTGCGGTCGCGGAGGCGATCGAGAAAGAGGGTATTACTATTCACAGCTCAACGATTTTCCTTGACGAGCTTTTAAGCCCTCCGGGGTGTTTAACAAAGAAGGTTCCCGATAAAAAAGAAATGAGGGATATTGAATTCGGCTGGGAAATCGCCAAAGCGATCGGGAAACTTGATATTGGGCAGACCATTGTCGTTAAAGATCAGGTAGTGCTCGCGGTAGAGGCCATTGAAGGAACGGATGAAGCTATTCGCCGAGCAGGGACATTGGGAAAAAGAAACGGTTTAGTGGTCATTAAAGTAAGCAAGCCACAACAAGATCTGCGCTTTGATGTTCCGGCCATTGGCCCAGGAACCATTACCACCATGCAGGAAGCAGGCGCCAAGGTCTTAGCTGTCGAAAGTAAAAGGACCCTTCTGATTGATAAGGAAGAATTGATCAGGGCAGCAAATAAGGCAGGTATTATCATAGTCGCCCGATGATAATAGTAGGGGCGACCGGCCGGTCGCCCCTACTGGTTAGGATTAGGAAAAAATATTATGACAAAATTAAACGTGGGTGTAGTGGGCACAGGGTATTTCGGAAAATTTCACGCGGAAAAATATGCCCAAATCCCCGAAGTAAATCTGGTTGGGGTGCTGGATATTAACCCGGAGCGCGCTCGGGAAGTTGCGGAAAAAAATCAGACCACGCCTTTCTTTGATCCAAAGCAATTTTATGACAAGGTAGAAGCAGTGAGCATCGCTGTCCCCACGCCGCTTCATTATGCCGTCGCTGCCGAGTTTCTGAAGCGGGGAATCCATGTTCTGTTAGAAAAACCAATAACCTCTAAAGTAAGTGAAGCCGGAAAGTTGGTGAAGCTCGCGCAAGCCAAAAATCTTATTTTTCAAGTGGGCCATCTCGAAAGGTTCAACCCTGCGCTAACCCCTTTGCGATCAACCCTGATTAATCCCCGGTTTATCGAATCGCATCGCCTCAGGTCGTTTATTGAACGAGCGATTGATGTGGATGTGGTCATGGACCTTATGATCCA
>DATEXU010000060.1:0-13079 GCA_035256645.1 Thermodesulfobacteriota bacterium
ATCCCCAGTTTGATTTCAAACTGGTAAAAATTAAAACCACGGGTGATAAAATACATGACGTGCCCCTGGCTTACGTGGGAGGCAAAGGACTTTTTGTAAAAGAGATTGAAGAAGCTCTGATCAAAAACAAAATCGATCTGGCGGTCCATAGTCTGAAGGATGTTCCAACGTTCCTTCCCCAAGAATTAATCATCAGCGTAATCCCAAAACGGGAAAACCCTTTAGATGCATTAATTTCCCGGGAGGGAAGACGATTAAAAGAATTGCCGGTGCATGCTCGATTAGGAACGTCGAGCTTGCGTAGGCAAGCTCAGCTCCTTAATTTGAGACCTGATTTTAAAATCGAACCCCTCCGAGGCAACCTGGATACCCGGATAAAAAAATTGGAAACCGAAAAACTTGATGGTATTATTATAGCAGCTGCCGGAGTTATCCGGATGGGGTGGGAAGAAAAAATTACCCAGTATCTGGATTCGGAAAAATTTCTTCCGGCCATTGGCCAGGGAGCGCTGGGCATCGAAACTCGTCGAGATGACCGGATAACCAACGAAATCGTTGCTTTTCTCCACCATCCTGACACCGCTCTTTGCGTATGCGCAGAGCGGTCTTTTCTGAAAAAGTTGGAAGGCGGGTGTCAGGTACCGATTGCTGCCTTTGGAAAAATAGCAAACGGCAAATTATTCTTCGAGGGACTGATCAGCTCATTAGATGGGAAAAAGATTATTCGGGATACGATCGAAGGAAATCCCGAAGAAGCAGAAAAAATAGGTCTTCTTTTAGCGGAAAAGCTCTTAAACGCTGGGGGTACCGCTATCCTCGAGGAGATTTACCGCGCTACCGGATAAGAGCGTACCCGCGCATGAACGTTGGGTATTACAACTGTTGAGAGGATAAAAAAAATGTACGAACTCATGGTCCATACTCATTTTTCCTCTGCGCATAGTTTACGAGGTTATAAGGGAAAGTGTGAAGAACTCCATGGTCATAATTGGAAAGTGGGAGTTCAGTTACGAGCAGAAACGCTGGATAACCTCGGTATGGTTATTGATTTCACTATCTTGAAACAGGAACTGCATAAAATAATTCAGAGACTTGACCATAAGCACCTTAACGATATTCCTCCTTTTGATGCTATCAATCCTTCGTCCGAAAATATCGCTTTTTATATTTTTCAGGAATTAAAAAAGTCGCTCACTCATGAGAGGGTCATTGTCGCCAAGGTTACGGTTTGGGAATCAGACGATTCCTCTGCCGGCTACTCAGAGAAATAAGGAAAAAATATGTTCCCCGAAGACATCCAAAACCGCCCTGATCACCGCCACATTGAGATTCAAAAGGTGGGAGTTAAAAATATCAAATATCCGATCATTGTTAAGGACAAAAAAAATAAAACCCAGCATACCATTGCTACGTTTAATATGTACGTGAACCTTCCCCACCATTTTAAGGGGACGCATATGAGCCGTTTCATCGAGCTCCTCAATGAATATCGCCAGGGTATTGATATAAAAAATGTCCCCCGAATCCTCGCGAAAATAAAAAGGAAGCTCCATGCAGAATCCGCTCATGTGGAGATCGAATTTCCTTATTTTATCGAAAAAGCCGCGCCTGTATCCAAATCCAAGAGTCTGCTGGAATATACGTGCCGTTTTATTGGTTCTACGGATAACAATGCACGCAATAAATTAATCGTCGGGGTTGAGGTGCCGGTCACAACGCTCTGCCCGTGCTCAAAAGAGATAAGTAAAAAAGGAGCTCACAATCAGAGAAGTAAAGTCTCTGTTCACCTTTGCTTTAAAAAATTTTTCTGGATTGAAGATATTATTCGGCTCGTTGAAGAGTCAGTGAGTTCCCCGGTGTATTCGCTCTTAAAACGGCGGGATGAACAGTTTGTCACCGAACAAGCCTACGAAAACCCCATGTTTGTGGAAGATGTGGTGCGTACCATCGCCGAGAAACTCTCCGCCAACGCCAACTTTACCTGGTTCAGTGTGGAATCGGAAAACATGGAGAGCATTCATAATCACAATGCTTACGCGATGGTGGAAAAAAACGGAGTAATACCAGGTTGCATTCAAAAGCAGATCGAGGCGGCGACGAGGAATCGACGCAGGCGTACGTTTTAGTACGTCGAGGAGTATGACGAGGAGACAACAAAGATATGCAAATGAAGGCGACTTGGTATAAAAAATCAAACGATGGGTAAACGGGAATACGCATTCAAATTGAGCGGAGCACGCACTCCTCGTTCAAGATAGTACGTCCCGGCAGCCGCGATCATGGCCGCGTTGTCAGTACAGAGATGAGGTGAAGGAATAAAGACCAAAGCGCCTCTTTTTTTCGCCTCCTCGTGCAGTCTCTCTCGTAACCTTTGGTTGGAAGCTACTCCTCCGCACACCACGATTTTATTTAACCCCTTTTGCTCAGCCGCTAAAAAGGCCTTCCCCACCAATACATCTACCACTGCTTCTTGAAAAGAAGCGGCGATATCATTAATTTCCGAACCAGTGGGTTCGTGGTTCATTTTTTTAATAAAGGTAATCACCGCGGTCTTTAAACCCGAAAAGCTGAAATCCAAGGACTCGCTCGTGATCCAGGGGCGGGGAAAAGCGAAGGCTTTCCTATTGGCAGTCCGGGAAAGCCGATCAATGATAATTCCCCCGGGATACCCTAATTTGAGAAATTTAGCCACTTTGTCGAAAGCTTCTCCAGCGGCATCATCGCGGGTTTGTCCCAATAAAATATTTTCACCCGGAGCGCGTACCTCGTAGAGACTAGTGTGCCCTCCGGAAACAACTAAGGCAACAAAAGGGTATGCGAGGTCTTCGTGTTCCAAAAAAGCGGCCGCAATATGCCCTTCAACATGGTTCACTCCGACCAACGGCAACCCCAAAACATAAGCCATCGCTTTTGCTACTGACAGCCCCACCAAAAGCGACCCCACTAATCCCGGACCTTGCGTTACCGCGATCCCATGTAAATCAGTGAGCGGAGTTTTTGCCTGCTCAAGCGCCGCGCTGATAACCGGAGTGATATTCTCAATATGATGCCGGGAGGCCAGCTCCGGGACGACCCCGCCATACATTTTATGGACTTCATCCTGCGAGGCTACTACATCGGAAAGAATGATTCTCCCCTCCTTAACCACCGCAGCCGCGGTTTCATCACATGAAGATTCAATACCTAAAACAATCATAACTTTTTAATCAAATGAAGAGGGGCTTTTTGTGTCACCCTGAACTTGATTCAGGGTCTCATAATACATTGATTTTATTACCTGCCTGTCGCAGGCAGGGATGCTGAAACGAGTTCAGCATGACATAACAGCCTTAATTGTTATTTGGGCAACACGCCCAAAAGAGTAGTTAAAATTTTTTTATTCCTGTTTTTAGGGAATTTCTTAGATGCCATACTTCGCTTGGCGTTACGCGACTTCGAGACGGAGGTCCTTCCCAAGCGCATTTGCGAATTTTTTCAAGGTAGAGAGTTTGATATCCTCTGCATGATTTTCGATTCGAGAGATGGCTGATTTTCTCGTATTCAATTTTGACGCAAGTTCCTCTTGGGTAAAGCCAGCCTCTTCACGCGCCTTTTTTAAGAGTACACCAATTTTAAACTGCTCGTACCCTGTATCATAGCCCAAGGCAAATTTTGAATCACGAGACTTCCTGTTTTTTATATATTTTTGAAGATCGCTCATTATTGTTTCCTCCGAAAATATTCTTTTTTTCTTTCTTCGGCAATCTTAATGGCCTGCATCGGTGTTTTTTGAGTCTTCTTCTGGAAGGCATGGGCCAAAACAACAAGATTTGGGCCGTCAAAAAATCCAATTAAACGAAAAATATTTGAACCACCAGCAACCCTAACTTCCCATAATTCCGAAGTATTTACCATTTTTTTGAAGTAGTTTGAAGGCACTCGGTCAAGTTCTTCAATAAGCTTCAAAACCCAGGTAATTTTTTGAGCCTGTTTGGAAGAAAGTTGGTCGAGAAAATCTTCAATCGGCTTTTGACCTGATGCTGTTTCGTAAAAAAGTACTTCCCGCATTTTAAATACAAGTTAACATGCGTGTTAACATTTGTCAAGTTTATTATTAATCAATTTTTGGCCGCAAACTACGCTGCGGACCAGGAGCAAGGCAGGAAGCAAGCTTGCTGGTTGAGAGGATTATCTGCTACAGCCGCAGTTTCATCACAAGAAGATTCGATACCTAAAAAAAGCATAGTTCTTTAATCAAATGACGAAGGTGGTTAAATTTTCTTATTCCCATTTTCAGTGAATTTCTTACCTTAATCCAGCGATGATTGCCCACAAGGCAGTTACGATACCTGTTTTATTGTCACCCTGAACTCGTTTCAGGGTCTCATGAGATGCTGAAACAAGTTCAGCATGACACTTTTGTCGCTGGATTAAGGTTCTTATATTTTACACTTCGCAGGTGATCGCACAACCTAAAAACGAAAGAACATTTTCTCCTAACGTAGAGGTCACCAGCGCCAAGGAGCTACGTCAGTTCAAAAAATCTCCTCGAAGTCAGGTGAACTCTTTTGTTAGCTGGAACTACGTTTCTTGCAGCGGCGTCCCCAGCGATTAACAGTGACCCTTAGTTGCTCATAGTTCGTCTTCGCAGGACTGAGCTCTATCAGTTTATTGAAACCTAGACTCTTTTGGTTTCCAACGCCTTTGTTCAAGGCCTTCGTGTCGATCACATAAAAATCCCATTGACCAAGGTTGAGGGGATTAAGTGAACGCTTTCGTCTATGTTTCAAAACGCAAAAAACATAAAGATCTGCATGCCGCTTTAGTTGACCCACCAATCTTGCTGGAGGATAAGCCCATCTGCGAGCTTTGGCAACAGAAAAGCTGATCGGTGATTCTTTGGTTTGCGGCCAGCTCTGCAAATATGCGGCTGATTTAACCTCCACCTTTAGACCAGACTTGGTAGTAAGATCATACTCCAGCCAAGGATTTCTGACATCACGACTAACACCAAGGGCACTGGCAACTATGAACTCAGCAACGATTCCCCGCATGGAGTTGGTAGCAAGGTCTGAAAATGCCCACTGCCAAAAATTGAGGACCTTCGAACGAGATGACCCCGCAGGCGAGAAGAAACATTCACTACCAGTTTTTCGCTTGACTTTCAATCTCTGGTCAAAATCACTCATCGGTTAATCTTCTTGTTCCTTCCAGCAAACAATGTTTCTATTGATCCGTTATAAGACCACAAAATGTCAACTCTGCAAGATAAGACACCTGAGAACAAGTAATCTCGAAGCATTACCCTATATAACCTGAAGTCCCCGCCTCCTTGAACACAGGATTGAATGCGACCTTTCAGGTCTCTTCAATCCTTATTGGTTGGCCGATATATTCAGCTGTGAGACCTGAATTCTTTGCAGCCATAAATTGCCTTCTGTCGGAGGTGATAAACAGGTCCGCCCTCCACTCAAGAGCACATGCGACATGAAGAGAGTCCAGTGCGCGTAACGCATTGTTCTCTAAGAGCTTTACCGAACGCGAGATTACTGAAGGGGTTATCTGCAATGCAGTTGCATCACCAATATCATCCATCAACTGTTTCTTAATAGCCCGATAATTAGCGATAGTTAAAATGTGTTCTCTCAGCCGCCTGTTGAGGCTAGAAATAATTTCAGGCACTAAAACAACTGAGAAAGCTAACTCCGAAGCATCCTCCAAAAAGCGTTCCAGTTCTTCACTACCGATCTCTTGCACATATCTTTTGGCAAACGATGATGAATCAACTGATAGTTTCATGAGTTCATCTCACGTTCTTCTAAGATAGCCGAAGACAAATCGCTTCCCTGGATACGCAAACGGATTCCTGATAGCTTCCATGCCGGGGTTCTCTGTGCTTTGTCAGAAAATGGAACCACTTCAGCTACCGGCTTCCCGCGTCTGAGAAGAATAAGAGTTTCCCCATGTTCTACTTCAGTTATTAGATCTGAAGCTTTTTTACGGAAATCTGTGAATGCAACGCTTTTCATTTACGCACCTCCTAATGTGTACACTCAACTGTACATTTTAGGTAGCATTTTGTCAAGATTAAATTTTTAATCCGAATAGAGAAAAAAGTCAATAAAGTTTACTTGTTACGCTTTCGCTCAATTTATTTAAAAAAGTGCACCGCGTGACCAAGGAAAAAGAAAAATGTTAAAGCTATTATATGAAGAATCCACCAATTCAAGGTAAATAATTTAAACTTGGACATGGTTACCTCCATAATAAATTGCCGAGACAATATACGGTACTTATCGCCACAAGGTGGACAAGCCACCACCCCATATTCGGATAACGATACGTTTTGCCCAGCCTGGCCCTATCCGGGTCATAGCCAAAGGTTTCCAGATCAAAAAGAGATTTCCCGATAAAGAATTTGCTCCATACGATCAGTATATCTGCGAGGGTGGTATTCACAATGATCGCCTTCAGCGTGGAGGGAGAAGGCCAATGAACAATCGCAAAGTGGGACATGGTAACAGTAGCGATAATAGCCAGAAACCCGTTTAAAACATAGCCATAAGAGATTGTCTTCCTGATGGAAAAAAGCAAAGGCACCACAATAATACTCAACACACACGAGATAACGGGAACAATGTTCGAGGAATTTTGGGCGAACGGATGGATACGCACATGAAGCAAAAATCCCCCCAGCGAAAGAGCGATAAGTGCGCCGAGCAAAGTTGATTTGACATACGTTCGATTTGTCATACTCCCTCCTTTCTTTCTAATTCTTTTGCTTATAAAAATCTGTTATTGTGTGCTCCCTTTGCTACTGTCGTGCCTCTAACGCTTCTTTACATTAATCCTGAGGCGTCATTCCCGCGAAGAGACTGTGTCGCAATTAATATTCTGTCACCCTGAACTCGTTTCAGGGTCTCATAACATATTGATCTTATTAGATGCTGAAACAAGTTCAGCATGACATTTTGCCCTGCTACGCTAATTATGACACAGTCTCGAAGGCGGGAATCCACACCTTAAAATACTGGATTCCGGGTCAAGCCCGGAATGACAACCAAAGGAAAGGGACTTCTGACGCACTACACTACGTCTCAAAATAAAAAAGGCCCATCACCTTTCTGATTGGTGATCCAGCCTATTTCCCTTCTATTAACCATGGAAGACTCTCCCTCTCCAAGGACACTCAGTTTTTTTGCACTACCGCCGAGCTCACCGAGAGCGGCTTGCAAGCCGCGATCCGGTGGAGCGCTTTGTGAGATAAGTTGCTTTCTGTGCTATTTTCATCAAACCACGCAGGGCTTCATTGACCGAGGCATCGTCGGGAAACGCCTTTGCTACATCCGGACTGAGAAGGACAAGATTAGTTCCCTTTTTGTATTCCTCAAAATATTTGCCTCTTACTCCTTTGCCCAACTGTTCCCGTTTGTACTCTCTACGCATTTCTTCTTTTTTAGCCGTCTTCATATATTTTCCTCTCTTGTCTTGTTGCGCGCCTTGCGCTTATTATTCTTGTCTTTCCAAATCGTTCCGTATGAACGACAACCAGTAACCGACCCTTTTGGGAATAGCCAAAAGTTAGAAACCTATGCTCGCGTATGGAATGGTCGGGATCGCTGAAGGTAATTGCCAACGGATCACCAAAAACAGTTGATGCCTCATGAAAAGAGACACTATGCCTCTTTAAGTTGACCTTGGCTTTATCTGGATCCCATTCTAATTCCATGTATTATTTTATCATTATTTTATGGTCTAACAATTTTTACTTGATGATCAGGCCTTATTTTATTGTCATCAATCATAGATTCCCTTCCCATTAGGGCGCCCTTTTTATATAGCGATTAATCTTTTTGGGGGTTGATAATATTTACTTTTTTAATCCAAACAAAGTAAAAAGTCAATAAAAAAATAGGTATGGGGCAGCTTATAAAAGGAGTGTCTATTTATTTGACGAGTTTTTTCAGTTTTCGTAACATCCGATCAATTCCGGTCTTGCCGTCAAAAACTTTTATTCTGTTTTTCCCATCCACACAGGCAATCCACTCGTTGTCTTTGATCTGATGCGGATCAATATGATGCATTCCCGTCGCATTCCACCCCTTGCCGGTTGCGCTGAGAATAGGACTTTGAGAAAGTTCGTGTTCCCGATAGGTTGTGGTCGTGAGCTCATCAATCTGAAACGCCCGTAACGCGCTGCCATAAGTTGAACCATCCATTTGTGCGTACCGCATTATCTTCTCCCCAAACATGATAAGCCTGCCCCCTGGCCGGGAAATTTTCTTATCTCCGGTTATCAGAGGACTGGCGGGGTGTTCAGTCCAAAACCCTCGCAAATCGTCAGCATAATAAAGCGCGAGTTTATCTCCTGGCTTCAAAACAAATAACCACCATTTTCCGTCTTTAAATATCAATGATGGGTCTACGAAATCACCCACAATGAGATCGGTAACGAATGTCCATTGATAAGGAAATTCAGTTGCCTTGTATAATCTCACGCCATGGGCGCCGACACTTTCAGGAAGCATGTAAAAAGAATCTTTCCACTTAAACACATAGGGATAAGACAGGTGGAAAGGCGCATCAAGGACAATGTTTTCATAGCGCCATACTATTCCATCATAGCTCGTTGCCAATCCGATATCGCCCTGCTGTGAGGATTTGTTGAGCACCTCAAAAAACATAAACCACGTGTTATTATGCTGAACCATAAACGGATCTGCCACAAAAAAGGCCGGCACGTCTGCAACATCAGATGCTTTCACGACCGGATTTTGGGCACGAGGATGAGGCGAGAGTGAAATGGGATCGGAACCAGTATAGATACTAATTGACCATACGTCCTCTTTTATAATACTAAACCGCATCCAGTATAGTACGATACCGAGTAAGAGCAACCCCGCAAGCACAACAAAACTTCTCTTGATAACCCGCCGTATTTTTTTTCTTTTCCTTTTGCTTGATCTGTCTACGCCCTTATTTTTATGGGGAAATTCAGTGTTCGGAACATCTTTGTGTAAAAATTGGCAAAGTTTTTCCCATCCATCACCTTCCGTTAATCGAAACACAAGAAGATCATCTGTCCGGTCTTTAAAATACTCCAAAACCTCCTTGTTATGACGCTCGTACCTTGCTATATAAATATCTTCATTACCTTTCGGATAACCAACGCCATACATCCACTCTCTCATTGGTCTTGTTTTTATGCCAAAATGTTCAACTTGGCTCTTAATCCATTTCTCCGTTGGCCGTAGAGTCAGTATAAATTTGCTTCCGGGATATTTTTTATCTAATTCCTTATAAATAACACACCACGGAGCATCTTCGAATGCATCGTATTGCTCAACAAAACGAAATGCCATTTCGTATACATTCCGGCTAATGTTAGGGTCTCTCAGACCAAAAAACCTTTTGACCTTATATCCAAGGGTAGTAAGTGCACTATTAACGGACTTTGTGCCGGTTTTAGGAAAACCAATTACGAATACCTTTTTCTCATTCATTGAATTTGTAACCCTACTATGCTATTATATGCTTTTAAATTGTATCTTTCTTTTACAAGCACTGGCGCTCTCAAAAGGTTATTTTTTATTTAAAGGGTCGTCCTATTTCACTATCTTCCTTTCCAGTTTAACCAATAAATCTTCGAATGTTATTTCTGATAATATTTATGACAGCCTGTTTTTATAGTCCGCGTAACCGAAGCGGCGCACCACGCGCACAGAGTTGTTGTCCGGGTTATACAAAATCAGGGAGGGAAGCCGGATGCCGTTAAAAGTAGTGTTTTTAACAAAAGAATAAAGCGCCATGTCGAGAAATACGAGCCGATCACCTCTTTTCAAAGATTCCGCAAAAGAATAATCGCCGATCACATCTCCGGCAAGGCAGGTGATTCCGCCGAGGCGGTAGGTATGGGGCAGTTCGCCTGGATTACCCGCGCCGATGATGTTTGGCCGGTAAGGCATGGCAAGAACGTCCGGCATGTGGGCTTCGGCTGAGGTGTCAAGAATGGCGATTGCCATATCATTTTCCACAATGTCCAGAACCGTCGCCACCAGCACGCCGCTGTTAAGCACCACCGCCTCCCCTGGCTCCAGGTAAACCGCAATGCCGTTATGTCTTTTCCTGAAGTCGGTAATGGTGGTACAGAGGGTATCAAGGTCGTAGTCAATGCGGGTGATATGATGTCCGCCGCCAAAGTTCACCCATTTCATCCGCGGGATGTATCTGGCAAAATGCTGTTCAAATGACGCAAGCACGCGGCCAAGCACGTCGGCGTTTTGCTCGCACAACGCGTGGAAATGCAGGCCGTCAATACCGGCCAAGTCTTCGCCCTCAATATCTTCAGGTTTGATCCCAAAGCGGGATCCGGGTATGCAGGGGTTATAGAGCGGCACTGCCACTTCCGAATGACCCGGGTTCACGCGCAAACCGATTTCAATGGCGCGGCTCGAAATTTTTATCCGATCCCGGTACTTTTTCCACTGATAGATGGAGTTAAAAATTATGTGATCAGAATAGTTAATCACGTCATCTATGCCCGCGCCTGAGTAAGCCGGAGCACAAGTGTGTACCTCTCGTCCGAATTCTTCCCGGCCAAGTCGTGCCTCGATCGGACCGCTCGCGCAAACGCCATGAAGGTATTTCCGAATAAGGGGAAAGGTGCTCCACAAGGCAAATGCCTTGAGAGCGAGAAGAATTTTTGCGCCGGTGCGCAACTGGACCGAATCAAGAATCTCGCAATTTTTCTTGACGAGTCCTTCGTTGATAAGATAGCAAGGGGTTTCGACCCGGTCCGTAATACCCTTCGGAAAATCCCGCAAAACTTCTCTATGAAGGCCACCACTGCTCATGAATGTACACCTCTCACTTTCACTTCGGCAACCTCCCCGTAAACGGCACCTGTTTCCAAGGCAGCCCATAGACAGTGAGCGCATCCATAAATGGATCAGGGTCAAGCTGTTCAACGTTGAACACGCCTTCTCCTTTCCATATCCCCTTCAGCACCATCATGGCGCCGATCATGGCGGGAACACCGGTGGTGTAAGAAACAGCCTGGGCCTGCACTTCTTTGTAACACTCGGCATGGTCGCAGATATTGTAGATATAAATCTGCTTCCGTTTGCTCTTCTTTACCCCGTCGAAGACGCAGCCGATAACCGTTTTGCCGGTGTAATTCGCGCCGAGGGTTCCCGGATCGGGGAGCAACGCTTTAAGAAATTTGATAGGAACGATTTTTTCTCCTTGATAATCAACCTCATCTATCCGGGTCATACCCACGTTCTGGAGCACCCGCAAATGGGTAAGGTAGTTTTCCGAAAAGGTCATCCAAAACCGGATCCGCTCCAGACCCTTGATATGCTTTACCAGAGACTCCAGTTCCTCATGATAAAGCAGATAGCTCTCGCGATGACCAGCCACCGGATAGTTAAAAGTAAAATGCACACTCTTGGGATCAAGGATGGCCGGCGTTTCTATCCATGTGCCTTTCTTCCAATGGCGCACAATCTGCGTCACCTCCCGGATGTTTATCTCCGGGTTGAAGTTGGTGGCGAACGGGTGGCCGTGAGTTCCGGCATTGGCATCAAGGATGTCAATGGTTTTGATTGTGTCGTAAAGGTGCTTCTGGGCATAAGCGCAGAATATGTTTGTGACCCCGGGGTCGAACCCGCATCCGAGCACGGCCATGATTCCTTTCTTTTTAAAAGCATCCTGATAAGCCCACTGCCGGCCATACTCAAAGCGCGCCACATCAGGGGGTTCATAGTTTGCTGTGTCCAGGTAATGCACTCTTGTCTTCAGGCAGGCTTCCATAATGGCGAGGTCCTGGTACGGCAGAGCCACATTCAAAACGATGTCCGGTTTAAAAGCCTTTATCACCGTGACCATTTCAGCAACCTTGTCGGCATCAACCTGGGCGATGCGTATTTTGACTTGATAGGTTTTTTTAATTTCTTGCTGAATCTTTTTACACTTGTCGAGCGTCCGGCTGATAAGACAGATATCCGTGAATACCTGCGGCACCTGCGCGCATTTCTTGACGACGACATTGCCCACACCACCCGCACCAATGATGAGTACTCTACCCATTTATTACCTCACCTATGTTGAGAACCAGGGTTTTGCAGAAAATCAACCCTTCTGTTTTGCTTGGCAACCAATAAAACGTAAAAAATTAAAATTTGTTAACTCTCTTATTCGGGCTTTTTTGGCGTGTCCCGGGGCATGCAAATCCATAAAACGATATAGGGTATAATCCCAAACCCAAAAGAAAGAAGGCAAATAAGAAAAATGACTCTCCATATCCACGAGGGGATATCGGTAGCCTCGCCTAAACCACCACAGACACCTCCGATTACTTTATCGTTAGATGATCTTCTGGCTTTTTTTAAATTCTCCCATGTTGTCATAACTGCCTCCGATGGTTTTTGTTTTTTCTCCCAAAACAGTTTTTGAGGTGGTTTGCTTATTCCACGCCTCTACCGGTTGGCCTTCTATCTTCTTACTCCCCTCAACATTGATTACCACTACGAAGAGGGGGATAGCCTTCGATCAGCTTGTCAAATGAATCTATTAAAACAAATCTGGTAAGATACGCGCGGTTCCTCAAGACAACGATAAACCGACACAATCATCCTTACTTATATAATAAGCTGCGTAAAATTGCAAGGCAGGTAAAAAACCGATTTCCCTTTAACTGAGGAATTCTAGAGGAAAATAACCGATTGACATTTTCTAAAAAACAGCTACGCTTGAATTTTCGAACCTCTTAAAATAGAACAAAGGTAAAAAACTTTGCTGGTTTCCTGGTTGATAAAGTTTAACATATTGATTCTCAAGGATAATTGTATATGGAAATAAAAACGGATTTTCTCATTATCGGAAGCGGAATCGCAGGCTTAAGCTTTGCCCTCAAGGTAGCTCCTTTAGGAACCGTAGTCATCGTTACCAAAAAAAACAAACTCGAATCCAGCACCAATTATGCCCAGGGCGGGATTGCGGCAGTCATGAGTTCCGATGACTCCTTTGAGGAACATATCAAAGACACCCTCATTGCCGGAGATGGTCTCTGTCATCAGGAGGTCGTCAAAATGGTGGTG
>DATEXU010000061.1:0-9042 GCA_035256645.1 Thermodesulfobacteriota bacterium
CATGAGGGATAGCCTGAGCGCCAGGAAAAGAAAATTTGTAAAATGAGTACTTACACAAATAACGCCTTTCTTAGTTTTCAGCGCTTCATCCAGGTATTGAGCGCCTTCAACCGAAATGTCCTCTAACAACCCCTTGTGCAGGTCCGCGTCTTTGAAAAAGCGTATGACAGTATCCACGGTAGCTTCAGCGATTTCAAAAAAGATTTGCTTTGCCAGACGAGTGATTTCTTCCGAAGATTTCTCCTCTTGGTAGACGAAAGTCAGATTTTTTATCGTGCGGTTGCGTCTTTTGTCGGACAAAAGAAAAAATAGGTTACCCAACATATGAGAAAAACGAAAAAGCATTGTTTCGGGAATCGACTTAACGATAATCATTAAAAAATAAGTAAGTATCCGTGCGGCTAATTTTTCTGTTTTTTCCTTTAAACCCATATTTTTCATAAATAGCTTGTCTCCAAAAGTATGCCCGGATCTTCACGTGAGGTACTTGCCGGGGAGGAGAGGTTATGCATGTCCCCTATTAACCTATCGGCGGTGCGTTTTTCAGTCAATGTGCGACCTGTTGTCATGACAATTTCAACGCTTGTGAGCCTGTCCTTACGGCCAAATTCCCGGAAAAGAAACCCGGGCAATTTAATCCGACTCCTATATTGGTAAATCACAGAAATAGTTTAGTGAATCTAACACTTCTTTGCATAAATTCCGAGGCCGTCATTCTCGCCCCGTATCAAGTACGGGGCAGGCTCAGTCAAGCCCGGAATGACAAATAAAGCAAAGACATTTCTGAATCACTACAATAGTATAATATGACGCCATATATTAAACTGGTAATGACCCGTTGTCGATAAAAAAAGTGCGGTAGGAAAAATGAGCAGGACTAATGCAAAAAAATCTACAAACGGGGTGTTCTTACCTGTCTTAAGTACTCGAAACTATTAAGGAGGAAAGTTGCATAGAAAATAAAAGAGGGATAGAAAAAACATCGAGCATTTTTAGCCTTTTGGACGCCAAGGCCCGCTCGCCGGCCAGGCTCAAAGGCACCTCTCAGGAGGCTCTGAGACAGCAATCGATTTTTCAGAATCGCAGCGCCTGCCGTTAGATGACTATTTTTATGGTGACGTAGATCACCACAACTTGAGGCAATTTTATTTATCTTGACTTTTGAGCAAAAAAAGCAATAATAGGACAAAAAAAAATTGGTATGCATATTTCGAGGGAGCAATAGATGAAATGTCCAAAATGCGGATATTTTGGGCCGGATTCTCTGAATACCTGTAAAAAATGCGGTAAAGAATTATTCGCTGAAAAAGCAAAACTCGGCTTAAGTTCATCAAAAATTCGGGGTTTCAAGCCCCGGCCAATCCCTCAAAAGCAACCAGCGCCGCCGAGCCTCATCCCCGAAGTACCGATCAGCGCATACCCTTTGCAGGAAAAAACTTCTCCCCTTTTTACGAATGACCCCCCTGAGCTGCTCAGTGTTCCCTCTCCCGTGGAACCAAAAATTAAAAAGCGGGGTTTTCCTACCGAACCCTTTGAGGTGAAGTTCGAGGAGCAAGAAAAAAGATTAGGCGGAGAATTAAAAACAGCCTTTTCTTTTGAAACAAAACACGGAGACACCTTACCCTTAGCAACACTGGGAGAAGACACTCAGGATATTAAAATGTCGCCAAATGACGTGGAGGACTTTGAGTTCCCCGAAGACCTCACAAAAACCCCACCCCCTCTGAGCGCTCTGTCTTCGAATGAAGAACTATTCCTCCCTGATGAACCGGGGCAAGAAAAGATCGACTTATCAATGGATGATGTATCCCTCCACAAAAAAGACGGAAAAAAGGAAGGGGAACAAAAATTACTCAGTTCCGAGGAAAGGGGGAAAATCCTGCGCATGAAAAATCCCTTACAGGATCAATCTCCAAGAGAAGCGCCCCCGGGCAGAATCCAAACCGAACCTCTTGATGACGAGGAAATTGCGCGAATTCTTGAAGACATAAACCCTGGACCTTCAGAACCGGACGCGACCACTTAAGAATTCCTGACATTATTTTAATCAGTAAACCCCGTTAGAAGAATTTCACACGGGGCATTTCTAACGGGGTAAACAAAGCGTTTGCTTAAAAAAAATCTATGACTCCCGATTTACTTTTAACCACCCCTGCGCTCGACCAAGAATATCCTCGAATCTGGAGCACTGCTCATTCAGAATCTATACCCTCTTCCCCAAAAATGGAGAAAGGCGGCTTTTGGGTAAGAAGTATCGCGTATCTTATCGATAAAACCGTCCTCAGTATAGTTGGTTTACTTTTCTTTTTCGCTTCTCGTATTGCTCAAGGGGGTGGTGTTCTCCCCTTGAAAAACTTTTTCATGACCCTTATCCTAACGTATTGTGCCAATCTTATTTTTGGAGCCGCGTACTTCACGTATTTTTATGGATATACCGGACAAACAATAGGGAAAATGGTCTGTGGATTAAAAGTGGTAAGCGCCGAAGGAGGGCTTATCGGTTACCGGCGGGCATTTCTGAGGTGGATAGGATATATCATCTCTTTTTATGCTTTTTTTCTTGGTTTCTTCTGGATTGCTGTTGATCCCGACAAACAAGGATGGCACGATAAAATCGCCAAGACCTTTGTCATCAAGGTTTAACGGCCTCCACACTTCACACCTTACGCTTTACTCTTTACGCTTCACGCTTTATCGTTGACCTCTTCTACCTGGGTTACGGCTATCTCCTTAAAATGAAGATGTTCCTTCCACATAAAGAAAAATCCGAGCAACGTTACGGGTATGTATTGGCTTGCGTGGTAAACAATGGAATATGCAAGCGACTCGCTTTTCGGAACTCCAAAGAGCGCCAAGCCGGTAACGCAAAAAAACTGAAGCGTTCCGATGAATCCAGGGGAAGAAGGGATGGCTACTCCTGTAGCGATAATGACCAATAAAAGGAAAGGAGCGTAAAAGGGCGCGTTAATATGGAAAGCATAAAGGAAGACCATAAGGATTAAAGAACTGCCCACCCAGATAAAACAAGAAAAACAACAGATCCAAAAAACTTGCTTCTTTGTTTTAAAGATCTTAAGTCCTTCACAAAAAGACATGAGCATCCTTCCGAGTCGTTGGGCGAACCGGGGAGAAAAAGGAGAAACCAGTTTCTCAAAAATCTGAATAATTTTTTGGGAAAAAAAGTTGAGTAAAAAGAGAAAGCCGATTACCCCCAAATATAAAATCAGAAAAACAATGCCGGTCTGTTTCAACCATCGGGGAAAGGAGAAAAGAAGCACAATCGGAATGAGAAAGGAAAGAATGGTCAAGCCGTCCAGAAGCCGCTCAATGATGATCGTGGCAAACGCAAGGCTTTTACTCAGGCTCTCCCTCTTTCCGAGGACATAAGCGCGCACTAACTCTCCGATTCTTATTGGAAGAATATTATTGACCATAAAGCCAATAATGGTAATCTCAAACAATTGAGAAATTTTTACCGGCTTAATTGGCATGAGCATATAGTGCCATCGTATGGCCCGACAACTATAAACTAAAAAAGTCAGAATTAAGGAAGGAATTAGAAAAAAATAATTAGCCTGTGCTAACGCCTTGAGAAGCTCGGCAAAGCTCACGTTGCGCAGGGCTAGCGCTAAAAAAAAGGCGCTGCTCACAATACCGAGAAAAAGTTTTAGTTTAACTCCTCTTTTCATCATTCCTGCAACTTTTCATCCTACCTGAGAAATCTTTTCGGCTGTTTTTTCATAAAGCTTACCGCACGCAGAGCACGTCGCGCTCTGTGTTTTTTTCTTGGATAAAGAAGAAAACAAGAGTTTAATTCCACAGGCGCAC
This sequence comes from Thermodesulfobacteriota bacterium, assembly GCA_035256645.1. Lineage (GTDB taxonomy): Bacteria > Desulfobacterota > WTBG01 > JAGOGO01 > JAGOGO01. Next base: position 3,829 of record DATEXU010000061.1, read on the forward strand.
ATCCAGCCGTGAATCCTCCCGGGGTTGCCATACACGAGTGCAAAGTCCGGCACATCCTCGGTAATCACTGCCCCCGCGCCGATAAAAGCAAACCTCCCCACGGTATTCCCGCAAACAATGGTAGCGTTAGCTCCAATTGTCGCCCCTTCCTTCACCAGAGTATTTCGAAATTCGTCCTTACGGGAAATCGAGCTTCGAGGATTAAACACATTAGTAAAAACACAGGAAGGACCACAAAAAACATTGTCTTCAAGTGTTACGGCCTCAAAGACAGAGACATTATTCTGGATTTTAACGTTATTACCGATTCTTACTTTGCGACCGATAAACACATTTTGCCCAATGGAGCAATTTTCCCCAATCACTGCCCCATCCATGATATGAGAAAAATGCCAGATATTCGTTTCTTCTCCAATAAAACAGTTTCCATCAACAATACACGTCTCATGAACAAAATACTTAAACGATGGGGTGGCGTTAGCCAGAGGGATAACCAGGCCATTATTTTTTAAAGATTTCTGAGAGGCTTCCAGGACTCTAAGAACCCGCACTCCCTCTTCACCATCAGTAGGAGGATTTTGGCGGGTCGCTATACTTCTTACAAACTGAACACACTCCTCGCTGAGAGGCTCACCACCTGGTAGTTCAATGATGCGTGCATCTTCCTTCCGGGGAACGGGCTGCCGGTCAATCCAGTCAATCCGATGTTCAAAAAGCAGTAATTTATCTTTGGGAGCAACATCATCAAAAACAGCCATTTTATTATCTCCGACCACGATAAGTTTCTGTTCTTTAAAGGGGTGAAGCCAGCTTACAAAAATATGTGATCGGGCACCGCTCGCAAACCGCATATTAGTTACCGTAACATCAAAAATTTCCGGTTGAAGATAAGTCCCCCCGGAGGCTGAAACCTCCAAGGGCATTTCCCCCAAAAGCATAAGAATGACCGAAATGTCATGCGGGGCAAAGCTCCAGAGAATATTTTCTTCTTTCCGAAACTTTCCTAAATTCAGTCGGTTTGAATAAACATAATTAATCTTTCCCAGTTCTCCCTTCTTTATAAGTTCCTTTAATTTCAAAATACCTGGATGGTACGCAAGAATATGCCCTACCATAAGAATTTTCCCTTTTAATCGGGCAAGAGAAGCCAGTTCCTCCCCTTCCTCCACGCTTAAGGCCAATGGTTTTTCCACCAGCACATCCTTCCCCATATCCAGAGCTTGTTTTACCAGCGCAAAGTGAGTTTCCGCGGGAGTGGCAATCACTACTCCCTGAATTGCAGAATCGTTTAAAACATCCTTGATATTTGTTTTTAATAAAACCTCCGGAAAGGTTTCCTTAAACTTTTTTAATGTTTCTTCATCACGGTCACAGATAGTGTGTAACACGCCGAGAGCGAAAAAATTGCGGACTAAATTTTTTCCCCAGTAACCCGCACCAATACAAGCAATGTTTTTTTTATTAATCTTTTTTCCCATTATGATCTCCTTTTGTAAAGGCCTTTTCCTTTCTACAACCTAAATTGAGCGATTCTTGTTTGCTAAGGCGCCCAAACCACGGTAGGACAGCCGTCCCGGCTGTCCGATCATTTCACCCAGTAGGACAGGCGAGACGCCTGTCCTACTGGTTTTGTAATGAAAATCGCTCAATTTAGGTACAATATATGTTTGATGATTTCGTAAAAAGTCGGAGATGTCACCCTGACGGTTCGACAGGCTCACCGTGACAATGTAGTGTGTCACCCTGAGTTCGTCGAAGGGTCAGCATGACAAAACCCGAGAATTTTGACTTTTTACGAACTCATCATATTTACCAAAATTTTATTTTGACGCAACCTCTGTCAGTGAGTACCTGTGGTTTTTAAAAACTGATTTTGTTTGTTCGACTCCTCTTTATTTTAACACTTAGCGTAAAACTTCATAAACCAAAACTTTCTTATTCTCAAAATCAACTCTCTTAAATTTTTCCGGTTGAAGCAGGGGCAAAAAAAATTTTCCGTTGTTAATATCCCTCTCCGAAAATACCAGATAATCAACCTGTTCCGTGTTAATATAATTCACAAAATCAGGATAACTCAAAGCCAGGATTAAGCGATTCCTACCTCCAGCATAATACCCTACCAATGGCTCATTGCTCATAATCATCGGAAAGGGTTTCTTTTTATTCTCCTTGATCCAAAAAGCAGCCTGTTTTAAAGGAAGCTTATCTTCTCCTTGCGGTTTCAATGCCGTGGGAATAAGAATTAATAACGTGATAAGCAAAATAATTACCGCTGAATGAGCTGCTATTTTTTTGCCCCCTGTAAAGTTCCAACGCATCATCCAATTCGACAACTGCCTTTGGAGCTCCCAAAAACCAGCGCCAGCTACGGGTAAGCTGATGATAATCGCAGGAAGAAAATGACGCCGGCTCACATAGGAAACAGTATAATAAAGATAACACAAGCCCACAAGATAGGTTGCGACAAATAGCAAGAGAACTACTCCCAACGTCCGTTCTTTCCTTTTTATTTCTGTCCAGGTTCCAAAAAGTAAAAACAAGAAGAGAAGAAAATGGTAAGTCTCAATCAATCTGAGTGGGGGGTAGGTCAAGCTTTTCCACATATTTCCCCCTTGAAATGGTTCCCGTGGTTTTATTGGCGCGAGCGCCTGCCCATCAGCGCGTTCTTTGGATTGCACTGGTGCGGCCACTTTGACCTCTACATCTTTTGAAGAAGGGGGGGAAGGAATTACCTCTGTCGCGGTTTTCTCATCCCTTGCTTCCTCCAAAGATTTAACCATCGAAACCACCGATGCCTTCATTGAAATCTGCCATGTGCCGGTGTGAATCTTTATGAAAAGAATGTAAGGAGTTGCAAAAAGAGCAAACGCGAAAAACAAAACACTGCTGGCGGCCAAAAAATGAGTAGCCTTTTTATTATGAAAAATCCACTGCAGAAAATACCAGCCCAGCAAAAAGAAAACGACAAAAATACCTTCCGGGCGGGTTAAATAAGCAAGGCCACTGCATATCCCTGCTCCAAGACACCACCACAGGATTTTTTTTTCTTCCTTACCTCCTTTTATCCCCAGGTAAAAAGCAACCACCAAGAAAAAAAGAAACGTAGAATCACTCAATACATCTACTGAGCACCATACGCACTGGGGCTGCACAATAAAAAAAAGTCCTCCAATCAAGCCGGTTTTAGAGTCATAAATAGTTTTCCCAAGCAAAAACACAAAAATTACCGTGAAGCTGCTTAACGCAAGGCTAATGAGTTTTCCCGCGAATTCAAAATCTCCGCTCACACCTCCAAACAAAGAAATTAAGAGCGGGTAGAGAGGATGGAACGCATTGGATAATCCTTTAAGAAAAAGGCCGGAAAAATAATATTTGGCAAGAGCAAGAAACCTAATACTGTCTCGGGAGATAAGGTAAATTCGCTCCAAAGCGATAAGACGAACGATCAGAGCTAAAAAAAACAACATGAGAATGCTGAGGCGGTCGGATTCGAAATTGAAGTCAAACGTGCGCGGCAGTCTCATTTTATTCACCCCGTTTCGCGGAATTTTTTTGCATCTTGTCTCTTATTTTTTTCTCGTTATCCTTAAAAAACGTGTTCCCCCAGGCATATATTTTGAAAAAAAAGTTCTGGTTCTTTTGCTCAAGGGCCTGCAAAAAGGATAGGCGTATAGCGCTTAGGTCTTTAACCACGTCATTTATTCCAACGCTTTTCTTAATCGTCATCCCGTCCACATTCACCACATGCAATAAAACGTTTTTATGATCGAAGGTAACACGAATGTCACTCGATTTCAAGGTCCTATAGCAAACACCCGTTTGATGTATCCTTCGAATCAATTGGGCAAGTTGAAAGATAAATTTTTCTTTTAAAAATGTGTTTTTAACAATCAAAGGCTCTTCTAATAGTTCCTTTAAAAAAATGGCGCCTGACGTGGCCTCCGGTATTTTTTCAAAGGCAAGAAAACAATCCCGCAAAATTCCCCATCGTTTTCTTTCACCAAAAGCAACGGGCACAAGCGTGGGGATTCCTCGCATGATCAGGTTGTGCATCGTAATCCAGGTTTTTTTGGCTGGAGAAATTTGAAAGGGTGACCTCAGCGTGGAGAAAAAACTGGTTTGGTTATAGTATCGGATAACCAAATCTTTCGCCTTCTCTTGAAAAAAGACTTCCTTAACCAAACTGCCTGCTCCTTTCATGTTCGCACCCAGCTTATCTAATCGGGGAAAGAAATTTTTAAAATTATATTCCTTCCGAATCACCCCTTCCCACGAACCAGTTTTAAACGTCTCTAAGCCTTTTCCTGATCGAAGGCATCGCTCCTTCCGCTTCTGCCAAAGCTGCTGCCAGTGGGTAAAAGAAGCTAAACCTATTTCCTGTGCCAAAGCTTTTTTTAAAATTTCCCCTTTCTCTTCCCCTTTAAGATAAGCGTTAAGAAACCTCAGCCGATCGGCTATCGGTATCCGAAAGTTATTAAATTGAGCTAAGGTTTTTATACGTTCCGTGAGATTAAGCTCTTTTTTTATCTGAATTGCATGCAGGTCAATCAAATACAATAAAGGGGGGTTGTTTTTTTCAGCATGAATCAGAATATTGCCTTGGTGAAAATCTTTTGAAAATATTCCTTGGTCATGCACTCTGCGGACGAAATGCCCGAGAGCACTGATCACCTCGTTTCTTTCGCGCAAGACGAGCGGTTTTTGAATGATGTTTTTTTCTACCCACTGTATTAAGGGCTCCGCAACAGTAACTTCACGGGTAATAACCACGTCTTTTTTTAATATACCAAACCTGCGTGATACTCCGCACGCCACTAAGGTGGGAGTAGAAATATTGCGCTGTGATAGCGCTCGTCCTATTTTCCATTCTTTATGGCTTCGGGAACATCGGACGAGATATTTCAGCTGATCGCTTAGGTGGGGTCTTTTAAATACCTTTATGATTAAAGGGTACCCGGTGTCACCAAGCATGCTTTTAACAATGAGGCGGGTATTAGTTTTTTTTAGGAGGAGATCTTCCGAAAGGTTGTCGTTCCCCAGATACGACAAGACGTCCTCGGTTTTAAACCCGGGAAGTCCCTGCGGATTAATTTTCCAGGATATCCCTTCCCTCTTAATCGCGAGCAAATTTTCCTCGGGTTTTTTCATGCACTCACAGTCATTACGTTTCTTATAGTCATCAAAAATTTAGGCCAGATAGCTTTTAAGGAGTAT